>JBBSBS010000419.1:0-5827 GCA_038251045.1 Aggregatilineales bacterium
CCAGCGTACAGAAAAACCATCGCTGCCCACCCCATTACCGGGTGAGTTATTGCCGAAATCAAATGCCAAAATGCTATCTGTCCGCGTAAAAGCGGGCGATCCCTGTAAATAGGGATTATTGTAGTATTCGCCTGTCCATGAATAACTCTGCGCTGCCACCCACATGCTGGGTTGCAGTGTGAACAGGCTGAACATGGCGAACAACACGCCAAAAACACCCCATTTTCGCCACTTCATAGTTGGCCTCCTTTTTTATTAAAAACAATTGCGTTCACTCTAGTCTCATTATAGGCACTTTTGATACATGACAGGGTACTCCGTAGAGTAGTCGTCAGGTTGGCGTGTCCGTTTTATCGCTCTGCATATTTCTTTTTAACCCAGCGCTAATACAATGACACCACTCATCATTACTACGGCTGCCACAATTCGTCTGCGTCCGCCATCTTCGGATAGTAAGCGTGTGCCCAGAAAAGCGCCCATCAAAATACTCGTTTGCCGCAGCGGTGAAAGGTGTGTGACATCACCAGTCGAAAGGGCGATCAAAAACAAAATGTAGGATAGTGAATCGATAATTGCGACACCAAACGCTTCTTTTTTATGCTTCTGCCAATTAAAACGCAGCCGATCCCATTGACGAATAGCGTTTGGAGCCAACACAACTGCTCGAACCAAATTGCTTGTCCATGTCAAAATCAGGGGCGGCACCAGAAAAAAACTCACCACCTGTTTATCCTGAAGGGTATAAGCTGCAATCGCTAACGCCGTAAGTAGTCCATAAATTAAACCGGCTCGTGTACTACCCTTCCCCGATTTGGTAGAACCAGTCGTCAAAATCACAACCGCCGACGAAATCAGCAGGATGCCGCTAATCACTAATACAGACGGACGCTCATCAAGTAAATAAATTGCGCCGACCACCGCCAGCATAGGCCCGACCCCGCGTGCAATCGGATACACCAGCGACAGGTCGCCAACCTGATAACCCCAATTGAGAAACAAATAATAGAGAATGTGCAGAAAACAGGTTACAGCAAGAGCAGTCAATTCCGGTGCGCCAAGCTGTGGCTTTTGCACCACAACAATCCCTACTGCCAACGGCAAGTAAAGAATGGTCGCCATCACACTGAACAACCAGACGAACGTCGTGTCGCCGCCTGCTTTTTTTGCTAGAAAGTTCCAACCCGCGTGTAATGCTGCTGAAACCAGCACCAACCCGAACGCTAGTGTGGTCAAGTTTACTCACATGCTTTCGTTACGTTCAGGTCAATCAACCATAAACCGCCATGAATACCATCTGCCGCCAAAGCAATCGTATTGTGATCCGGCGACAACCACCACCACGCGCGTTCATCACTCGCCAATTGGATGGGCAGGCTTGCAATATCATGAGTCGTTTCAGCCTGCACGTTATAACAGACGAGTGTTGCACCTTCATCCTTAGGCACAGCTGCGAAGACGAAGGCAGCGTTATCTACATCCTGTTCAAACAACGGCCCCGGCCAATTATTTCCGGGCAGCGGCGACTCAAACAATAAAACTGTGGTTTCATAGGCTGCCAGTTTGCGGTAATAACCGGTTTTACCATCAACTTCTAATCCGATAATGACCCGGTCACCATTCGGGCTTGCCCCCGGCGTAATAAGCGAAGGTGTACTGTTGGCTGGCGCTTCGCTCAACCCCCGCCCATTCGCGTCAGCCGTAAAATAGGTTACGGTATCCCCGCTTGCCCCGTAATAATACGCCAGAAAAACACCCTTCTCTAACCAGCTTATGCCTTGCAGCGTCCGGTCGGAGAGTTGGTCGAACATTCGACGCTTAAACGAACCATCAGGTTCCGCGCTCAAGACGGTATTGAGTTCGGTTTGGTAAACCAAGCGCCGACCGTTCGGATCGAAACTCAAAAATGAGTGTTGCAGATATACCGGATCAAGCAAACCAAGTTGCAGAAGCAATGCTTCGCGGATGAGTTCGGCTTTAGGATGTACGGCGGATTCACTTACGCCTGTCCGAACATCATAATTGTGCCATGTCCAATCCGTAAATAAATCGCGACGGCAGCCCTCGCCATAACGCAGATGTTCACCGTCGATCCATTCCACCTGTACAACCTCATGGTTGGTCACCTGTTTGACACCTCTGCCCAGTGCAATATCAGAGATTTCTGGCAAGTCGGTTGGTGCCGAGTTTATTGTAATATCAACCCGTTCTACCGAAACATCGTCCTCAAATATATCTAAAGGAATAACATAAAACTGATCCGATCCCGGAGCCAGTACAAAATCGGGCAGTAATGCAGCACCACAAGCATTTGATAGATAACCAAGACCTTCACCAACGGGTGTTCCATCTGCATCATAAGCAGTGGCATCCAGCTCAATCGAGCCAAATGCTTTATCAGTCGATGTGTTGTGAATGGTTCCTTGAGCGAACAATACCGGTTGCCCATAGGCATCCTGCTTCATAACCAGTTCAGGTTTGCTAGCAACCAACGGATTATCCTGCGCAACCACAACCGATGCCCACATTAAGCATCCCAGCACAATCCAAATTCTGGGCATAATTATTCCTTCCGTCAAAATCCCTTAATATGGGATTGTAAACGACAGCCCCGATTTGTCGAGGGCGATGGCTATATCATTAAGATAGCCCTCAGTAATGGCGTGTTTGTGAAATAGCTGATTATAGGTTTATCAGAGACAGGCTGAGATTAAGAAGCCCGTGAGACTCATATCCTGCAATAGCGGAATGTGGTAGCATATAGACGAATATCATAATCAATAGTTAGTTGCTCTATAGGTATTGATATGGACTTTGGAACACGTCGAAATTCATCACGCCGCGCCCGCGAACGGCAAATGGCACGCCAACATCGCACGGCTTCTACAGCGCCGCTTAAAGATGCCCTGCGCGGTCAACTTTCTGGTATGGCGATGCCAAACGTGGAAGCCGGTTGGGTTTTACGCATCCGCATGATGCTGCAAGATATATTCTGGTACGTCACACATACGCGCCAGATATTCATGGGCATTATCGGCATTGTTGTCATTGTATTTCTCTTATTTGTAGGCAGCCATCTGGTTACAGGGCGGGTCTTCCCGAATATCTATGCGCTCAATATTCCACTCGGTGATTTGACTGTTGATGAAGCAGTCGCCGCCTTACAAAATACATGGGTTAACCAATATCAAATTAAGCTGATAGATGGTGATCGTCAGTGGACGGTTAAGCCTGCCGACATCGGTTTACAACTAGATGCCCGCAAAACGGCTGAAACGGCACGCGGGGTTGGCCTCAGCGGAATTCCATTTGGACTAGGTGTAAAACCTGTCGTGACAGTGGATTATAATACCGCTAATAATTATCTACTCAACTTAACCACAGCCACCGACATCGCACCCTATAATGCAGGTTACGCATGGAAAGATAACCAACTAGTCGGCGTGCGAGGTAAAAATGGGCGTATGTTAGACACCTCGTTAACCATGGACATCCTCCAAAAGAAAACGGTTGATGTGGTGCAAAGTGGGCAAATTGAACTGTCAATGAGCATCATACCGCCCGAAGTGATCGATCCCGAACCGGATCTTAAAGCAGCCACAAAATTTGTCAATCAACCCTTTGTTTTGAATGGTTACGACCCCTTCACTGACCAAACCATAACATGGTCGACCAGTAAAGAAGCGCTGGCATCGTGGCTGGAAATCAGCGAAGATGGCTTAGTCCTGCGAGATGCGAATTATGCCCCATTCTTAAACGCGCAAATAAACTCACTAAATCCACCAACGGCAACTGAAACCCGCTACATTGACCCGCTCGAAACACAGGCCAAGATGAATAAAGCCATCGGCGAACAGGCTTCATCGGTGATGCTGCGTATCCGTTATCGCGATACACGCTATACGGTTATATCGGGCGACCGTGCTTATTTCATATCGCGCAAGACCGGCATCCCGTTCTATCTGATTCAAGAAGCTAATCCGGGGCGCAATCTGGATATCCTTTCACCGGGTGATGTATTGAACTTGCCATCCAAAGACAAATCCGTACCACTTGACCCTGTGCCCAATAAGCGAATCGTGGTTGATCTCGATAACCAGAGTATGATCGCTTTTGAAAACGGACAGGAAAAATTCAACTGGTTGATTTCATCCGGCATGAATCAATACCCAACCTCACCGGGAATTTACCAAATTTTATCCCATGACGAAGAAGCAGCCGGTGGTAGCTTTACGCTATGTAATGATAGTGGTTTCAACTGTGGCAGCTGGACGATGTACTGGTTTATGGGCATGTACGAAGTCGTACCGGGACTGATGAACGGCTTCCACGGTGCGGTTCTGCTCCCCAACGGCAATTTGTTGGGCGGTGGCAGCGTAGGAAGTCAATATACATTTGGTTGTGTAATGGCACAGGACGACAATGCGAAACTGCTCTACGATTGGGCAGATGAGGGCACGATTGTCGAAATCATTTCGGATGAATATGCCCCGCAGAGTGAACTCGGACAAAAAGCTTACGCAGGCATTTTCAACGGGGCTTAAGCGTGCGATTTTAACTAAAAAACAGGATGTGGTCGGGTGACACATCCTGTTTTTTATTGCGTAGATACAACCGAACAGTTTAATTCCGCAACTTTTCCAGCGTGTTTTTCAAGCCAACCGGTAAAGGCGACTCAAATTTGAGCCGTTCACCGGTTGTCGGATGGTCAAAAGATATTTCAGTCGCATGTAAGAACTGCCGCTTAAGCCCCAGGCGCTGCTTGCGATAGCCGTAAATGCCATCCCCAACAATAGGTGAACCAATAAAGGCCATGTGTACACGAATCTGGTGTGTCCGGCCTGTCAAAAGCGTCACACGCACCAACGCTTGCTCGCCGCGGAAATCATGTTCGATAACCTGATATTCAGTTATCGCCGGCTTGCCACCCCGTAAAACCGCCATGCGTTTGCGTTGGTTGGGATCACGCGCGATAGGCGCTTCAATACGACCACTGACCGTAGCAGGCATTCTTTCCACCAGCGCTAAGTATATTTTACTGACGGTCCTCGCCTGGAACTGTGCCTGTAATTTCAGCCGTGCGGCATCATTTTTAGCGATAACAATCAAACCGCTGGTTTCCTTATCCAACCGGTGAACGATACCCACCCGCTTCTCGACGATATTCATGCTCGCAATTTCGGGCCAACGGGAGAGCAAGGCACTCACCAACGTACCCTTTTCATTGCCTGTGCCGGGATGAACAGTCATTCCAGCGGGCTTATCAATGACGGCGATGTCCTTATCGTCATATACGACCACAAGTGGTATCGCTTCCGGCATTACTTCCTCGGTACTATCCCGTGAAGTGATAGTCACAGCGATATGTTCGCCACCTTTGAGCTTCACGCCGGATTTGACCTGTGCCCCGTTCACGGTGACTTTTCCGTCTTTGATAAGTGCCTGTATCTGCGCCCGTGATAGCGCGTCACCAACCTGTTCGACAACCAGTTTGTCGAGCCGTTCGCCGGACATTCCGACTGTAAATTCAATTTGTTGTTCTGTCATGGGGTTTTCTTTATTGCCTATACTTGTACTTCATACTAGCAGAGCACGGGCAAAATTTATATGTGCAAGCCTTTATGCCCGTAACCACCCCAGCGCTTTCTGTCTATCGTTGAAGTAATTCAAGCTGAACGCCAAACGCCCCCAGGGCAATCGCATCAAAAGCTGTGATGTGGGAAGATAAGGGGAACTAAAAAAAGACAAAGGTTTCCCATGAGTGAACAGCCAACAATCGGAAGTTTAGCAGAGTATTTTGGAGATTTACCCGACCAGCGAGTAGCAGGAC
>JBBSBS010000420.1:0-5820 GCA_038251045.1 Aggregatilineales bacterium
CCCTATTCCTGCTGCACCAGCAGGCGGTAGCTGCCCCAGCCTAAGCTACACATGCTCAAAATTGACCTGTGAACAGGCATACGCTTGCCTAGCTGCGGGTAATGGAAGTTTAGATCGTGACAAAGATGGTATTCCTTGTGAGACTATCTGCGGAGGATAAATTGGACATTCTGGCGATTACTATCACGATTGGTTTATCAATTGCAGCAAACTTACTAACTCCGAAGGTTAGCGATTGGATAGGGCGAAGATACGCGAAAGTTCGGTCACGCTCGATCAAACAATTGAATGATGAACTTGCTTACATAACCAAGTTACATAATTCTCCTGAAAAGGTTACTCCTACACTATTAGGTTATGTGCTGGTACTGGTGATATTTCTGAGTTTAGCGGCACTTTGTGGCTTCATCGTCATCTTGTATATGGTAACGTCACCAGATAAGTCAATAAATCTTCCAATTGCCGTCATATCGGGCGCAGGTATTGCAGTATTAGGAGTGATGCTCAGAATTGCTTTACGTGCATTTGACATTATTAGCGAATTAGCCTCATTTGAGGAATATATAAAAAAGGCTCAAGATCGTATCCAAGAACTGGAGCATCGAAATAAGGTCAGTTGAAGACACACGGTGTTTAGAATTAACGGTCAACGCCTAAAAAACACTGATTTATGGGCTTTTTCGTGTGTAGGATTGATTGTGGCGGGATAAAATCCGGTTCAGGTCATATAGGTCATAGAAATAGCGTAGGGAGGGGTATCAATCGAGGCAAATTGTGGTTCTAGGTCTTGATTTTAGTTACTCTAGCATTAGAGAACCAAACGTAACGCGCACCTTGTCGGGGTGTCCCATAGACCCAGCGAATTTTTACACCTTTTTTGGTAATTTCTTTTTGATCTGCATAACTCGGTTTCCCCCATGACAGGGTAACTTGCGTTTGGGTCATGTCTAGGGTGATTTGTTTATTTACCAGCATATTGCAAATTCTCGGTGTCCACTCGTCAATGTGGGACATAATTTCCTTTTGACGTGCTTTCTCTTGTTTCGCGGTTTCTCGCCCTATCAAGATCATAAGTGGGAGTACGAATAGAACAATCCCGACTACTAAAATTATCAACACAGTGTTGGTATCCACAATTATCCCTTTGAATTAACTCTGTAGAAATATCTTATATATATACTTCTACCATTAAAGCAAGTTGATGGCAATAATGGACGGTAAGCAGTCAAGCGAGGAATGCCCTAAAATGTAAGTTGACTGGTGAGTAATTAATTTTAGTACCATAATTGTTTAGAATAACAATATATCTGAGGACAGTGATGAGAAAAGTCGTATACGACCTCGGAAAAAAGATACGTGACGAAGCAGTTAGCACTATTGCAAAAACACTAATTGCTTTGGCGGGTGTAGCAGTGGCAATACTCTTTACCTTTGTGTCAGGACACCCCGAAATTGGACTGGTTATCTTACTTATTGCCGTTATATTTGCCTGTGTTTTGTTAGGTCGGTGGTGGGGAAGACGTGCCGGGAGGCAACTGCCAACGGTCAGAGAAAAGGCGTTCAGAGGCTTATTATTCAAAGTTGATTATTCTTTAGAGTACCCAAAGGTACTAAATCGCTTTCTGACCGAAGCCCAATGCGGTGTATGCGGCAGCGATATTGTTGGCATAGACAAAGGCCATTACGACCATTCAGTAAACTATTTACAATGCGCTGCTGGTGACTTTGTTGGGAGTGAGATACCTTATAAGGAGTTCAAACGCATTCAGGATGAAGAAAAAGAAAAAGAACGAGTAAAGCGAGAACACGAGGCGAAGGCATTACTGGAAGCATTAGAAAAACAGCGAAAAGAACATGAACAACTTACTGCTGAAGGAAAGAGGATACCCGCGCCCAATTTTGACCCCGGCGCTGGTGCTGGTCAACGAAGACATAGTTCGCCCGGTTCACCCTCAAATGCAGGTGGTCGTAACCCTGTTTCTAACGAATTTCTCGCACAGGAGTTTTACGACAGTGTAATATGGGATTACGAACAAGAACTAAAACGTGAGCAATTTAAGAAAAAGAAGCTCAATTAAAACAGAGTAGCTGAGTGTGTTAATTCTTATTCTGTGAGGGAGGAACAAGGTACAAGAACTTGTTAGCTAGTTTGTGTTCCCCATCTCTCCGGGGGCGATTTTGGTATTCTTTGCTTTGATGTCAATGTTTGATTGCCCAGTTTCATCCCTACCGATATTTACGGCAGGGATGTATTCGCTTAATGGGTGATATTATTGGGCGATGATGTTTTGATAGACCTTTGTTGTTTCCGGGGTGGGGGTTTTGCCTTCACGTTTAAGTTCATCGGTCAGACGCTGATAATGTGCAGCTGCCTCACTACGCCGCCCTAATTTCACATATAGTTTCATGACTTCATTGTGAATATTTTCCCGGCTGTTGTCTTCGGCAAGGACGCGTAAAAATATTCCCAAAGCATGTTCCGGACGCTCTTCTTCTAGCCGAATGGTTGCAATTTCTGAAAGCGCCTCCAGATACCCGGCTTTGAAATCATTTCGTCTACTTATTATCCATTTATCTGAATGACCTTGTAGAAAGGGTCCACGATACAAATCAATAGCTTGTTGCCAAGCGGCTAGCCTGCCCGTGGGTTCACTTGTCCTACCTGCCATTAAGGCGGTGGCGAAATCCATAATGTCGTAGCGGATTGCCATGTCGGGGTTGACTCGATAGTATCCGCCGTCGTGGACTAAGACATCCATATCCAGCGCTTTATGAAGCCGTCGCTTCGTCACATGGAAAACATTAACTGCCTGATCCATATGAAGTTCAGGCCAGAACGCCTGACAAATTTCTGAACGTGTGATAATGGGGCGGTCCAATGCAAAGAAAAATAACAATCGCGGAAGATGACCTTCCCAGTTCTCAATTGCTGTTCCGTTTAACAAAACTTGTCCCGGCCCAAACGCAAATATTTCAAGTTTGTGTTTGCCGGAATTTTCGGAACGGTAAAAGTCATGTTTGATAAGTAAATTGTCTTCAAGCAGCACCGCACGCTTCTGAGCGATTAAGGATACCCATGGTAATCGTGGTAAGGTGCGCCCATTAAGAACAATGGTGCAATTGTGCAGAGGGTTTGCGACCAACTGCTCAACAAACCTTTGAATATCGTCCGCACTATCGCTACGATCATATTCGTCTAGAATCAGATAAAACGGCTTATCACTTACTTCAGACAGGTCTAGTGCAAAAGTCTCAACCAATAGGTCAAAGTTTTCAGCCTTATTTGGCGGTAAAATATTGATATGCCGTCCAAATGTAGGATGTTGATTAGCTAGATCATGCGTTAGTCCCGCGATTAATGACCTTAAATCAACATCATCTGATCCTAATGCGTAGTATAAAACCCGAGTATCGGCAGAACTTAAGAGCTTTGCAATCAATATTGAACGGTACCGGCTGCGGGGATGTAGAAGTATGAGCCGTGCAACTTGAGCCTGTTCCTGAAATGTTTGATATGAGACATCAATCAAGTCGTTTAAGTTCATAGTATTACTTCACTTTTGGTGGTTTTCCATCTGTTGGATAGTAACAATCGTAACATAGTTTAATATATCTCGCTAATCAAAGCGTATAATGTACTTACAGGCTGCAACGTTGGAGGCAAAAGTGCAACATCCCCCTCGACCTTTTGGAGTAACTTTGGCGATTATTGCCAGTTTAGTTCTTTTTACGATAATACCTTTAGCAGAAGTCACAATGCTGCTCATGGTGCGACTCCATTTTTCCAGAGTCACCTTTACCAATCCGGAAGATCTACCTTTCGCAATCGGTACGGATTTGCTGGGCATACCTGATAGCCGCCTCATTCTTCAGGCAGTTATCGCGATTGTTTTCTTAATCATCGCTTTTTTTGCATGGCGCGGTCGTCCAGCATTCATGCGTTACGTGTTAATGTTATCTTGCATTTGTTTGACACTCTATAACGTACTAAGTGTGTTCCTAGTGCAGCTTAATCAGAATAATTTCGAAGGTGGTATCAGTTCATTAGACTCAATTTTGAACTCACTTTCTTTCGGACAGTTTGCTATTGGATTACTGGTATCTTTTTACGTGATTTGGTACTTGAACCGTGGCCCTGCACGAGCTTTTTACCGGGGATACTACTTGCCATCGCCTGCTGTTAATCCTCAATCCCCCGTTGTAGTCGGTGAGAAATAATAACCACGACGCGCGAATCAAATAAATGGCGCACATTCTACGCGTAGAATGTGCGCCATTTAGGTTTATGATCGTTTTACTTATGCCGGTATTAGAATCTTTTGTCTGGTCTACGAAATAGCTTTCTCACGATCGGTCATTTCCATTTGTACAAGCTCACGTCGCAAGGTTTTGCCAACTGTGGTTTTCGGTAGTTCACTGATGAAGCTAATGCGAGTTGGAACTTCGTATCTTGCTAATCGACTTATACAATGATCGATTAATTCTTTTTCAGTCGCCGTTTTGTCCGGGCGCAAAACGACCCATGCTTTTAAGGCTTCTTGCCCCATCTTATCGGGATCGGGGTGTGGAATAGCAGCAACGCCAACTTCCATTACGGCTGGATGTTCACTTAATACCTTTTCGATGTTGTTTGGATAAACATTGAAACCGCCAATCAGCGCCATGTCTTTTTTGCGATCAACAATGTAAAAATATCCATCTTCATCCATACGTCCAATATCACCTGAATAGATGAAGTATTTACCATCTTTTTCCCTCAGAACGTTGGCTGTTTCAGTAGGCATACCATGATAGCCGACCATCACCTGAGGCCCTGCCATAATGATTTCACCGATTTCACCAATGGGTACTTCTGTTACGCCGTCATCAAGACTAACGACTCGTACATCCATATCCGGCAATGGCAATCCAATTGAACCCGTTCGATTTTCCCCTATGATGGGATTACAGTGACTTGCTGTGGGGGTTTCGCTCATGCCAAAGCCTTCCCGTAGACTGCCGCCAGTGATGCGTTCAAATTCCAGTTTAGTGGAAGGGGGGAGGGGAGCGGACCCACTTACACAGGCACGGATTGACCGGAGGTCAACCTTTCCGTCTTTAACATTCGGGTGATTATTGATGGCATTGTAGAGTGCCGGTACACCTTGAAATAAGGATGGCTTGAAATGATTGATGTTGTCTAAAACATCGCCAATGTCGCGGGCATTGGGTACCAGTATGATGCTGGCTCCCAAGACAATCGCAATATTAAGCACTGCTACCATACCAAACGCATGGAACAGTGGAATAGCTCCTAGAAAAATATCCTGCTTCTCACGTTTATCACCACCGGCAAGCCATGCTTGCATTTGGAGTGTATTTGCAACGAGGGCTTTATGAGTCGCCATTACTGCCTTTGATACGCCCGTGGTTCCGCCAGTGTATTGGAATAGCGCGAGGTCTTTATCGGCATCAATGCTAACAGTGGATTGTTTACCTGCATACTTGGTTAGGACATCCTGAAACCACACATCGCCACTTGCCAGACTATCGATGCGATGACCTTCTTTTTTCTCTTTTGCCAGAGTGAATAGAAATTTCGCTGTGGCAGGTAAATATTCTTTGACATTAGCCACAATTACTGTTTTCACTTTAGTTTTTGGCTGGATTTGTTTGATCGCGTTGTAAAACAGGCTCATAACAATAACAATGTTGGCATCACAATCATTTATCTGGAACTGCATTTTGTCGGCTGGATAGGTTGGGTTGGTTGCTGCTACAACGCCTCCTGCCTTAAGGACCCCATAATAGCTAATGACAAAGGCTGAAATATTGGGCATC
>JBBSBS010000421.1:0-5816 GCA_038251045.1 Aggregatilineales bacterium
AAATACCCTCCGCTTACGCTAATTTAGGGTTAGTAGATTCTAACTTATGTGGTGAAAGCAGCCGATACAATCCACTGAAAAACCATCGGTATTTGAAAATAGTTAGCACATAGTTTGTGCTGCCCTGTTCAACGCGCGAAGACATTCCAATAAATTCACAGGAGATCTAATTTCTGAAGGGTTGGGATGCAAATGAACGTTTTATAATACAATCGTTATTAACAAGTGCTTATGATTTTGTGGGAGAGGGTAATTTGATGGATGCGAAAACCCTATTTCAGGAAGGGGTCGTCGCCATACGCGATCACAAAGATGCTGCAAAAGGGCGAGAGCTGCTGATGCAATCTTTGAAGATCGAGCCGAAAAACGAGATGGCATGGCTATGGCTTTCGCGAACGATGACTGAACCCGCGAAGAAGGTACAATGTCTCGAACGGGCGTTGAAACTCAACCCAAGTAATGAACAAACCAAGGCACTCATCGGCAAATTGAATCCTGATGCCACAACTAATACAGGCATCGGTAAGTCTGCGGTGTTTACTTCTGCCACAGTGAGTCAGCCAACTGCTGAAATGCATCCCGAAACACCACCAGCAGAAGCCAGCAGTCGATACGACTGGAATGATCTGCGAGTCTCCACAGATGAGATGGAGGCGGCTGTCCCTTATACGCTGACACCTAATGTCAGCGCAGATATGGAGGACATGGGGCTGACCCCTGACCTTTCAGCGGTACTGACACCAGCGAGCGATGGGCAATCAGCAGTGAAGCGGGCAACCAGTGAAACCGCAGCGATCACCAATAGATCCACCAGCAACGGCGGACTAAAAGATTTACGTGCGATGTACGGCGAAGCTGAAGCTGAAGTTGAACCGAGCCCTGTCGAGCCGATTCGGCGCAACAAAATTACACTTTCAACTGCAGAAAGTGCCAACATCAAAAATTACCTGAGCCAAGCGCAGTCATTACTCAATAAGAACAAGATTGAGGAAGCGATTGAACAATGGGTGCGGGTGCTGGAAATCGAAGTTGATAACGAAGCGGCGTTAAGCAACGCGGTGCGGTATCTTTCGCGGTTGAAATACATTGATGATGCGCGAGAACTGGTGTGGAATGCGATCAACGATGGCACTACACATCCGTCAATCTTCCTGACGGCGATTGATATTGCGAAGTATCAAGGACATGACGGCGAGGCTGATGACTTGCGTTTGAAATTGGTGCAACTGCCAGATGCAGGCGAAAAGACTGTCATGGGCGTGGTTGATCATTTTGTCGAGAATATGCCACAAAAGGCATTACAAGCACTTGACCTAGCCTTACCGAATTATCCAAAGAACCAAAAGATTCTCTTCCGGCGCGCGCAGTTGGCAGAAGATCTTGGGCTGCGAAAAGAAGCAGCGACCTATTATGAAGAAGCGGCACAACTAGGCAGCCGGAGCAAAGAAGGCCAACTCGCCGACAAAAAGCTGACCGAATTTATGCCGCATATGAGCGACAGGGAACGGGGCAGCATCGGACTAGCGATACGTGAGGCAATTGGTGTCGGTTTCTTATATTTGCTGATGGCTTTTCAAGACGCAGGCTTGAACCTGATGCAATTGGGTATTGGCCGCGTGGGCGGTATTGCCATGAGCATCATTGGGGGATACCTACTGGTGACAGCGGCATCATCACCCCAACAAAAACCGCTGGCAAGTTGGCTAGGCGGCACCACACCGGCTGCAAAGCCGCCAAAACCAAAAGCGAAGGATGCTGTCGAGGCGGTGATGGGCGAACCGGAAGAAGAACCCAGCGAACTACCGATTATCCCCATTGCGATACGCATTCTGTTCGGAGTGGTGGGCGTACTCCTGTTGGTGGGTGCATTCGTGCTTGTGTTTAGCACGGCATTGGCTCTCTTGCGTAATCCAACGCCCAAGCCGTTCTACATTCCAACACTGGAAGATTTCATAACAGATAACTAACGCCGCGCGGCGAGACTGAGGCAAACCAGCCATGTTTCTGCTACTAGACTTTATGCTATACCTGATCATAACGTTATTTCTGCAATCGTTTTTAACGCCGACCCCGTTAAGCGACAGTGGGAATGTGCGCTACCGGACGATCCCGATTATGACGATTCTACTGATTGTGGCTAACTCCATGATCTTTATGGTGGCACAAGCACCTGATTTGTATCAGGGTTCGGCATTATTGAAAAGTGATCCGCTAGAGGGTATTGCACGACTTAACAATTATGTTGCGCAAACATGGACGTATGGTTATCGGGGCATCTTCATGCGGGATGGGTTAGGGATTGGGGCATTTTCGGCATTCACCAGCATGTTTATGCACGGGGATATGTGGCATTTGATCGGCAACATGATTTACCTGTGGACATTTGGACGGCGCGTAGAGGATGCCTGTGGGTCATGGCGGTTTCTAGCTTATTATCTGATCGCAGGGATGATCGCAGGGATTGGCTCGGAAGTTTTCAATACTACCCATACTGACATCCCCAGTATTGGGGCAAGCGGTGCGATTGCAGGTGTAATGGGGGCGTATTTAGTATTGTTCCCCGGCGCGATGATTACGTGCTTCTGGGGCATTGGTATTATCCTGCGTGTGCCAACGGTCGCAGTATTGAAGCTGGTGGGTGTGAAATCGGTACAAGATGCGCCGTGGTGGCGCTGGACGATCAAGCTGCCGGGGTTCTTACTGCTGATCTTTTTCCTCGGTCAAGAGTTTATTTCATCCTTGCTACCCTTCTTGCAACCGGGTGAAGGCACTCTGGGCGGGGTTAATCATGCGGCACACGTTACCGGATTTTTGGCGGCACTGCTGATCTTCTTGTTCGTGCGCAAGGATTTATTGACCCGCTATTTCACGGGGCGACGGCTGTAAGTTTCGCCAGTAGTTCGAAAGCACCACCCGACAGGGAAACATAAAACGACTGCGGAGGCCGGAAATTAATCACGACCTCCGCATTTCTACATTAGAACCTGAGAAGATTAGTCTAGCCAGTGCGGAGAGTGCGCGGTAAACTGAACCCTCTTATTAGTGATTAACGACAAGCAAAGCGAATAACCGGATGGATCGAATTTCTGCTGCTGGCAACTTGACGATTGAGCATAATATTGACCACTGGCGGCTATTGAGCACCAGTAATGGGCAGGAACGCACCTTGCTCGATGCAGAAAAAGGGAAGCCGGTACACTATATCGAGATTTTTGGCAGCAAAAGAAAGCTTCCAAAAGGCGGTATTCTATCTATTGGAGACATCCAACGAATCGTTTTGGGGTGGTCACCGGAAGATGAATGCTGGCATCTGGGTTTGCTGTTGGAGCCAGAACTTTCAGAACAACGGGGCAGCCGATGGTGCGAACTGGCACGTTGGCCTGATCAAGAGACAACCGTATTTAGCGATGTGGCCTCTGATGCGGGACGGGCGCTGGCACGGACGCTTGATCGCCCTTTCAACCTGATTGAGCCTGACAGGTCAGCAATCACCGGGCGGGAAACGAACGTACCCCCGCCACCTTTGCGGACGCTGCCCATCGAATTTGACCAATGGACGATGAAGCGACAATCGGCACTGCAATTGGTGCGTTCATCCCAGTGGACACGGCAACATTTGCTTCGATTGGCATGGTACGCACTGCTGGTGGTGGCTTACTTTGTACTGAGTCTGGTTACACTTCAAGGCGCAATTGCGCTGCCGAAGCCGGAATTTCTGCCATACTTAGGGATCGTTGTAGGGGTGTTCATCCTAGGAATGTTTTTGTACACACTGTATGAGCTTTTCAATAGGCCAAACCGCGTGGTTATTGATAACATGGGTGTCACGGGGCTGCGAGGCAAAAAGCGCTCATGGCAAGTTCATACGGAACAGATCAGCGCAGTTTATGTGAGTGAAATCACCAACCGTAAAGGCAAGAAGCGCAATATTTACCACGGTGAGCTTAACCTGTATCTGAAAGATGGCAGCTTTAGAAACTTACTACAGCAACCTAACGCGGTGGAAGAAGATATTGTCCCCGATCCAAATGATGTCGAAGAAAGTGTGACTCCGCTGACGCTTTACAATGCGCAGAGTGATTTGCAAATGGCCGGATTGCATGTGGCACAAACTCTAGGGGTCGAATGCCAGTATGATCGCCGCACAAAATAGATACTCGTGCTGCATCTGGTCCGAACAACCTAAAGTTTCAAATTATATGTCCAATTTGGAGTTCCGACCTTAGCTATGGCGCAGGATACGTTCTTTATTACGATCTATCTTAACTAAATTTTAAGCAATTATCGCGTAAAGTCTTGATATGCTCTTAATTAATCCGTGTTTAGATGAACATGGGATTATCATTATGTTACCCAAATCTGGGAACATTGCATGAAAGTAGTCGATATTATGAGCGAACGACCTCTTATACTATTCACCAATGACGACGGAATCGCTTCGCCCGGTCTATGGGCCATAGCCAGTGTATTCGCTGAGGTTGGTGATATTCTGATTGTCGCGCCACGCGAGCAACAATCAGGGATGGGACGCAGCTTACCGAGCACCAGTGAGGGGCGCATCTATCCCTATGAGCTGCCTAAAAATGGCAAGAGCTATCCTTACAAAGCATACGCGGTAGATGGTACCCCTGCGCAGGCAGTACAGCATGGGGTGTTGGAGTTATCTGACAGACTGCCGTCATTGGTGGTATCCGGCATTAATTACGGCGAGAATACGGGTAACGGGGTAACGATTTCGGGGACGGTGGGCGCGGCATTAGAAGCGGCAAGCCTCGGTATACCGGCCATCGCTATCTCGCAGCAAATGCCACAAGATTTGCACCTGACTTATTCAACAGATGTGGACTTTGGCCCAGCAGCCGAGTTCGGGTTGCAATTTGGCAAGTGGCTGCTCGACCATACGGAACGTCCGGATGATGTGGATGTTCTGAAAATCGAAATACCATCCGGCGCTACAGCTAAAACTGAATGGCGTACTACACGTCTTTCACGACGACGGGTATTCTGGCCTACACGTCCAGAACGGGCGACGCTTTCGGACATAGGACGACTCGGTTATCACTTTGACGCGGATCCGTCACAGGCAGAACCGGACTCGGATGTGTATGTGGTCCTGCATGAGCATAAAGTCTCTGTCACACCGATCAGTCTGGACTTAACGGCGCGAACCGATTTATTCCGGCTGCGCCAGATTCTTAAAGGCGATGTTCAATACGCTGGCAAAAATAAAAAAACGCCAGTGCCCACTAAAAGTTAAAGTCACGAACCGTGAATTAATACGGGAATGAATAACCACACTCCCGTATTAATGTCCACTTGAGATCAATTTATTTAAGCTATTTTATGCGTCATCAATTCCCTGATGTTCGCAGGCGTAATTAATGGCTTCTTCCCAGCCATCTGCCAAATCTACAGCTTGTGTTTCAGCTTCTAAAAGAGCGTGTATCCACGTCCATGCTTCCAGATGGTCATAACGTGGATTAATGCTGACCAAGACGCGCCCACCGGGGCGGCGAAAAAGTGGCGACCCCGCAAATGGCAAAACACAATTTAAAGCATTAATGTATAGCAGTGCGGTTTCTTCGGCTGTCAACCAAAATACCCAAAGTCCATTTTGAAAAACTGCGTCCGTCATGTGAAAGGGTTTGGGTTGAGGGGGGAAGCTTGGAAACCGATTAGAAAGTGGTTCGGCAGACATTGTTTGCTTACCTTTCTGTGAATTACTCTTTAGTATATGAACTGATTCAGACATATTGATAAAAAAAGGATGGTAACTCATGATTGAGGAAAACTCCGACCAAAGAGTAACCCATTAT
>JBBSBS010000422.1:0-5790 GCA_038251045.1 Aggregatilineales bacterium
CAATCGGGGGTGGCGGATCATTATGCCGAGGATGATGAGCACGCGCTGGAACTGGTACGCGATATTGTGGCGACGCTCAACCGGCGTAAGCAGGTGGAGATGGATATTGCTCCACCGGAAGCGCCTTTATATGACGCGGAGGAGCTTTACGGTATTGTGCCGACCAGTTTCCGTGAGAGTTACGATGTGCACGAGGTGATCGCGCGGTTGGTGGACGGGAGTAAGCTGCGCGAGTTTAAGGCCAACTATGGGACAACATTGGTGACGGGATTTGCGCGCATCGAGGGGTATCCGGTGGGAATCATCGCGAACAACGGTGTGTTGTTTGGTGAGAGCGCACTGAAGGGAGCGCACTTCATCGAGTTGTGCTGCGCCCGAAATATTCCGTTGTTGTTCCTTCAGAACATCACCGGATTCATGGTGGGCAAGGAATATGAGCAGCGGGGCATCGCTAAAGACGGGGCGAAGATGGTACATGCGGTGGCGAACGCGGGTGTGCCCAAGCTGACGGTTATCATCGGTGGGAGTTTCGGGGCGGGTAATTATGGGATGTGCGGACGGGCGTATGCGCCGCGCTTCCTGTGGATGTGGCCCAACGCTCGCATTAGTGTGATGGGTGGGGAACAGGCGGCGAACGTGCTTTTAACGGTCAAGCGCGATCAACTGAAACGGCAGGGTAAGCCGGATATGACGGTGGATGAGCAGGAGGCTTTTAAGCAGCCGATCATTGACCGTTATGAGATCGAGGGCAGCCCATATTATTCGACAGGACGTTTGTGGGACGATGGCATTCTCGATCCGGCTGAGACGAGGCGGGTGCTGGGGTTGGCGTTGAGCGCCTGCCTGAATCAGCAGAGTGAGGAAACAAGATTTGGTGTATTCAGGATGTGAAGCCCGCCATGCCTAGTAGAGATTTCCCTCAACAGGGTACACCATCGTGCACCCCGACCGAAATGGTTATTTCATATCAACAGCGAGGCAGTGAACACGGGATTTTAGTGGGCTGGTTCAGCGGTTGCTGGTTTTACCTCAAAGAGTCCTGCCAGCAGATCATACGAATGTCTACGGGCTTCAGGGTCGTGGATCATCGACAGAATCATCAACTCGTCGGCTTTGGTTTTTTCGATGAGGGGCATGATTTGATCGCGAATGGTTACCGGACTGCCGACGAAATGTTTATCACGCAGGCCGCTCATCTGGGCGCGTTCGAGGGCGCTGAGTTGGGCGGCTTTGACTTCGGCGGGGCTGGCAAGCGGCCCGGAACGTCCGCTTTGGATGCGCAGGAAGGCATATTGTACCGAGAGCGCCAGATCTTCGGCTTCCTCGTCGGTATCAGCGCAGATGATGGAGACGGCGAGGATGGCGTGCGGTTGGGTGAATGATGCCGAGGGTTCGAAGCTGTCCCGATAAATGTTCATTGCCGGAATAGCGGCGCTGCCATTGATGTGATGGGCGAAGGCAAAGCCCATGCCGAGTTCGGCGGAAAGCTGCGAACTAAAACCGCTTGACCCCAGCAGCCAGATCGGCGGTAGGTGGACATCGTTGGGATAGGCGGTGACGGTGCGGAAGGGGTGATTAGCCGGAAACGCTCCGTTGGAAAAGGCCAGTAGTTCGCCTAGCTGCTGGGGGAAGTCGTCGGCGTTCAGGTTTTCCTGTGAGCGGCGGAGGGCAAGCGCGGTCATCATATCGGTGCCGGGGGCGCGACCGATGCCGAGGTCTATACGTTCGGGATAGAGGGCTTCCAACATCTGAAATGATTCAGCGACTTTAAGCGGGGCGTGGTTGTGGAGCATGACTCCACCCGAACCGACGCGCATATGGCTGGTTTCGTGGGCGATTTGCCCGATCATGATTTCGGGGGTGGTGCTGGCGATGCCACCGGAGTTGTGGTGTTCAGCCAGCCAGTAACGGGTGTAGCCGCGCTGGTCGGCAAAGCGTGCCAGATCAATGGTGTTACGGAGGGCTTGGGAACTGGTTGAACCCGATGGGATGGGTGTTACGTCCAATATGGATAGCGGGAGTGTCATAGAGAGTGAGCCTCGTTAATTGAAAACGGTGTAAGCTACTGACGAATTCGCGAGGGTAAGTATTACCCTTGTTTCATGGTTATTTTGGGCATCGGAGGGCAGCAGTTCACCAGGAATGTAAGAGCAACTGTCAATCAATAATGAAGAGTTGTTAATTTCGTAAATTTTTCACAAAAATCAATGCTTTAGCGGAAAAGGCTGGATATACTAAGACTAATTCTTTTTATTACAGGCTTGGTGGAGATTATTATGCAACCCAATATCCTGATCGTTGATGACACTGTGGAATATGGAGAATTGGTGCAGGCTTCACTTCAACGTTCCGGTCTTGAGGTTGATTATGTGCATAATGGTTACGCGGCGTTGGATTACCTGAATGAACGGATGCCGGATGTGATGCTGCTAGATATTGGGATGCCGGGTATGAATGGCTGGGCAGTTTTGGACGAAATCAAGGTGCGCTATCCGGAGGCGAGTTTTCCGGTGATTGTGCTGACGGCGTTCAATGATCCGGCGAATAAGCTGGTGGGTAAATTTCAACAGCAGGTTTTCCGATACTGCACTAAGCCGACGGATTTAAAGACACTGGCAAGCACGGTGATGGAAGCGGCAGGACGACAAGAGGCCATCAACTAAGTTCAGTCGTCAGTCGTTGGTCAATACGAATTTTGAAAGAGGTGTGAAAGCGCCTTTTTTTGTTTGGTGGCGGCAGTCACTAGCCAATACAAATACCGTTTTGTGTCGTCGTCGTCGTCGTCGGAAACGACACAACTGTTGCAGTTGTTGCAACCTTTTTAGGGTTCACGCGCCTGTTTGAGGGAGAAATGATGCTATTGATGTTGTTGTTACAACAAATAGTCGTCCGTCAAAGCAGATGGTGGCGGCAAATTTGGTAGCAAATTCGGCAATGGCAAAGGTGGATTTTGTGCCACTAGAGTTGCCAAGATGATGCGATGTTAAGGTGCGTGGGTGGGCAATACGGGCGACCTAGCAGGTCGCCGCTACAACCCGCCCCATAGATATGATATTCGATGTGAGGGCGTTAAGGGTGACCATTTGGTCGGACATTTGGTAACTCTTAAGCGATGTCGGCGCTAACCATTTTGAGGGAGCGGGAATGTTAAGCGGGTTGGTGGATGGTTGGTGATGAGTTTGGCTGGTTTGTAAAAACAAACGATTACCTATAAAAATGCACATTTTGTCATGGGGCAATGATAATGTTGTAAAATATTCTGGAGTAACCGAAAGTGTGAGGCACTAAAATGCCAGCTAAACAAAATGCTCCAACTGAAAAAAGTGAAAAACAAGCGTCTAATGCGCCCAATTTGGGTGGATATAATCATCATGTAGTGCGTAAATCGGATGGGTGGGTTGTCATCCGCGAAGGCAGCAGCACGGAAATCGCTCGTGGGAAAACTCAAAATGAGGCGATTTCTATAGCGAAGGAAATAGCCTTGCAAAAGCACGCTGAAGTGATTGTTCATGGAAGAAGCGGGAAAATAGCCGGACGCGAAACATTTGTGGATGATGTGTGGGAACTAGATAGTGCTGCTTTGGATTCCGACACCATACAGAAATACATTGATTTCAAGTTTTATGGAAAGCGGCCTCATATTCGTGGGCGAAGATTGCTGGTTTCTATGATTGCAGCTAATGAACAAGCTGATCAATGGCAGATACCAGAATTAGCGGCTGATTTCGGATTGACTGTGGAAGCTGTGTTAGCGGCGATTCTTTACTATCGCGAACATAAAGAAGAAATCGACCTTCAGGATAGGGAAGAACAACAACTCTTCGATGAAATGTATGAGATACACGGCAAAAAGAAACCATAAAACATGATAGGGTTGTATTTTGATGAGCATATGCGTCATAAGGTTGCCAATGCACTGAGATCACAAGGACACGAAGTCATTATGGCAATTGAGGTTGGTATGATTGACAAGGATGATGATTTAGAACATCTTCCATATGCAACCGAACGAGGACTCGTGATTGTAACATTTGACCGCCCATTTGCGGGACGAACGATGTCTCGCACGGATCATAGTGGCTTGATTTGTCTCTCAGAATATTTCCGTAATGACATTGGTGGTCAAATCCACGTATTATCAGAATTTGGAAGTACTCATTTACCCAATGAAGTGGTCGGAAATGTATTCTGGCTCAAGTAGATATTGCCCTCAATGCATCTTATGAATTTTTCCCCAATCATGTAAAGGGTGCGTCAAAAAAAGGTGTTCTGAGCGTATACTAATGAGATTATGCGTACCATTTCGTGATTAGGATGTAGTTATGACCCTTGAATCACCCCTTGTTATGATTGTTGAGGATACTTTAGACGCTGCGCAACTGATGCAGATTTCGCTGCGCCGTGCGGGTATTCAAGACATTTTGCACGCGGAAAATGGGCGTGCCGCGCTCGATTACCTTGAGATGTACACGCCGGATGTGATGCTGCTGGATATTGGGATGCCGGATATGACCGGTTGGACGGTGCTGGAATATATCAAGCAGAAGCACGGGGATACCACTTTCCCGATTATTATGCTGACCGCTTTTGATGATCCGGCGAATAAATTGATTGGCAAGCTGCAATCACGGGTGTTCCGTTACCTGACGAAGCCATTTTTGCCGGAAGTGTTGATTGAGACGGTTAAGGCAGCGATTGAGGTCAACCAGACCCGTACGGCATAAGGCAGTACACATGGAAGTGAAAAGCAGAAAGACGCTCCGAGAAGCGTCTTTTTTGTTGTAAGTGGGTTAGGGGGTAGGTGTTGATTCGGCGGCAGGCGGCGCAGGTATACCCCAGATTTGCAGCGGCCCTGTGGCATCTACTAACAAAAGGGCGAAGCCATCCGGTGACCAGTCGGCATAGAGAATCTGGCGTGTGCCGACATTGAGCGCAGCATAAGTCAGGGTTTCTTCACGCATTTTGCTTACATCCCATAGGATGACATCGCCACCGAGGACGGATGTAACCAAGAGTGTGCCGTCCTGCGAGAAAGCGACATCGTTGTTGTCGCCACCCGCGCCGGGGAGGGTGTTGACCAGTTTCCCTGTTTTGGTATCCCATACGGTCAAGGTTTGGATGCTGCCGCCGTTGACGATATATTGCCCGTCGGGTGAGTAAACGAGCAAATCGAGGACGGCGCGTGGCCCGGTCGTCAGTGTGGTTATGAGGGCGGCGGTTTGCGGATTCCAGAGTGTGATTTGACGGTCATCGCCAAGTGCGAGTTGGCTGTCATCCGGCGAAAAGGTCACTTTTAGAGCGGCAGATTTGATTTCGCTGACCGCCTGACGGTTCCGCCAATCCCAGACTTTGACGGTTTTGTCATCGCTGACGGTGGCTAGCCGCTGACCATCGGCGGAAAAAGCTATGGCGGTGATGGGTAAGCTGTGCGCCTGAATGGTGACGAGTGATTGTCGGGCGGCAACATCCCAAACTTTGACCGAGCCATCTGCGCCGGCAAGTGCTAATAAGCCATCATCAGCATAATAGGCGGATGACCCGTTGAAAGCGGGCTGCCCATTTAAGGTTTTGACTATTTTGCCATCATTCGTTTCGTAAATACGAACCTGCCCGATGCCATCGACTGTGTACAACTCGTTTTTATCCGCGCCGTAGTAAATTTGGGCGGCATCCAGACGGGCGGTGTTGAATAAAAGCTGCCCGGTAATCATGTTCCAGCCAACGATTTGCTCATTATTCAGGCCAACCAGTTTGGCTCCATCCGGCGAGAAGGCATAGGCGAATAAGGTG
>JBBSBS010000423.1:0-5784 GCA_038251045.1 Aggregatilineales bacterium
AAGCAACTCATCGAAAAACATGGTTACAAACGAGTCGCCGAAGTTGTTCAGCACACAAAAGACCAAGACAGCAAGAATCCAGCTGGCTATATCATTCGGGCTCTCGCAGAAAATTGGACATTCTGGTCAAAACCAGCAAAAGATGATTATGCCTGTGGGAATGGAGAGTCTTATATCACAGGAAAATATGCGGCTTTTATCAACCATTAGAAACTCCGGAGAACGCAATATTCGGCTTCGAAGTGCAGAACCATAGCGTTACCAATTTTAAGGATGTGCTACGCGGACACCTTGTGTTAGCTGCATTTGACAACACGGGCGAAAAATAGAAGAAAACCTCAGTCATCATATTTATCAAGGGTGTTGCCTACTAATTTGGGCAAATCCGTTATGCCGTGGTTTTTTCACATAAATAAGTAATGAACTGCGGTCTATGATTTAAGCCAAGTGTTCGCTGTACCTTCAGATTGGCTGAGATCACTTCGAGCAGCCTATTTTCAGTGGGTGAAATCACATAAATCAGATTGCTGCTGCTTGTGAAGGTTGGATGTGCTTTGCTATCCGAGCCCTTCGGCGGTTCAACCGTAGCAACAATTGCTTCTGGCTAAACCATTTCGCCATTGACTAAAGACAGCCGATTAAATGCCCCATCATGGGTTAGTACCATGACGGTCTGACAGCGGTCATCAAAATCGAATTTGAGAGGATGAGCAGGTAGAGGCAAAATCCACCTCGATTCAGCGTGAATCTCAATTACAGTCAAGCCATTCCTAAATTATCTGATCTGCTCAGTTGGATTGTCGATTACTATCGATATGTACCTTTCCTTGCTCATTGCTCTTGAAATATTGTTCTCATACGGCAATGTTCGAGGCTCTTTATATCCAAATTGAATACAATAAGATATGGAAAAGTGGGCTAATGGTTTTTGTTGCTTGATAAGGTTCGAGTCCCATCGGGGTCACATTCGCGGCTTTCCTCATTCTCGTGGTGGCCTGGTTAATTGGACACTTTAATGTAGGAAGCAGTGATTACGCAGATGTCGCGCGTAATGTCCTGCCAAAGGCGGAGCGAGTTGAAAGCCGTGATAAAGGTCTGTTTATCGGCTATGCAGCGGACACGGCAGGCAAAGAAGTTATCATAGGTTATGCCATGTCAGGTAGTGATACAGGCTATGGCGGTCCACTGACCTTGATGGTTGGTACTGATCCTGCTGGCAGCATCATCGGTGTGAAAGTTATCAACAATCGCGAAACACCGAACTTTTTCCACCAATTGGAAATTCACAATTATTACAACCAATTCACTGGTGACGACTACACCAGCCAATTCAACCTTAGCAGTGATATTGATGGTGTCAGCGGAGCCACTTTATCGTCTGAGGCTGTCGCTCAGAGCATTCGTGCCGCTGTAAGGGATATTGCTGCGAATGCTATCCCGAATGCTGTCATCCCGCCCCTTCAAGAAAGCATCAAGTTCGGCGTTCCAGAAGTGACATTGTTAGCCCTGTTCATTGTTAGCTTTTTTCTACACCGCCTTAAGCATCAGCCGCGTGTCAAGAAATATGGGCGCTGGATCGTTCTGTTGACGGGTCTTGTTGTGCTAGGTTTTGTTCTGAATAAACCGTTTACTTTGGCGAATGTCATTACATTACTGTCTGGCTATTGGCCGGATTGGCACAACAACCTGTATTGGTTCATTTTGCTCGGGGGCATTTTAGTAGTCACTACTATACAAGGCAAGAATCCGTACTGCTCGTGGTTCTGCCCGTTTGGCGCTGCTCAGGAACTGCTTGGGTCATTGTAAGGCGCGAAACCCTATCAGCCACGCGAAATCTATAACAAACTGCGGTGGTTACAGCGGGTGCTTTCATTTTCAGCCATTGTTTTAGGGTTGGCACTGCGACAGCCGGGGACAGTCAGTTTTGAGCCATTCGGAACGCTATTTGACTTAAAAGGCTCATGGCCTCAGTGGTTACTGTTGGCATTGATCCTGTTTGGATCGTTGATTGTTTATCGTCCATTCTGCAACTACATCTGCCCGTTAGATCCAGTAGTTGATTACATCGGTGAAGTTCGCCGGTTTGGGAAAAGTATATGGCATCAAAGAAACGGCGCAGCGGTGCCGACATCCGAAAACCCATCTTAATTGCGTATGTTGGCATTTGCGTGATTGCAGTTATCCTAACCGTTGCGATAGCGTTTAACGAATCGACCAATACTGGTCAGATTTCTCAAGCGACGCCAAAGAGTACACGTACACTGGCACCTTATATTCAGACACAACGGGCAGAAGGTTCAGTCAATCAAGATGAGAATCCGGGTCAAAAAGAAAATTCTGTAGTCAGTACCGTTCCCGGTATCAATGCGACAGCAACCCCTGAGCATTGATCCTAAATTTGGAGCAGTAAACTTGAAATCTCCATCAACAACTCTATCGCGTCGCCAATTCCTTAGCATTACAGCCTCAGCGGGCTTGTTGATTGCCGGAGGCTTCGGTTTAGCGAGTGATACGAGAAAAGCGAAGGCATTTGAAGCCTTCAAAGAAACACGTCTCCTCATGGGAAGTGTCGCCAACTTGACCGTCATCAGCGATAACCCGGCACAAGCCCATGCTGCTGTTAGCGCCACGTTTGATCATATGCAAGCCTTGGAAGCTATTCTTAGCCATTTTCGTGAAGATAGTCAACTGAGCCAACTTAATGGCATGGGTTCTGTAAGTAGTGCCCATCCTGCCCTGATAGAGGTCTTAACGCGGGCAGTTGATTATGGAAATCTGACCAAGGGTGCATTTGATATAACTATTGAGCCTTTACACCGACTTTATCGGGATTATGCCCGGATAGGGGAAATTCCTTCTTCTGATGAGGTCGAGTCCGTTCTGGAATACGTTAACTATCAGGCGATAGAAATTAGCCAAGACAGCGTTCGTTTTAAGCGGCAGGGTATGGCTGTCACACTAGACGGAATCGGCAAAGGTTACATCCTCGATCAAGGTGCATCAGTTCTGCATGAACACGGATTTGATAATGTTCTCGTTGAATTGGGCGGCGACATGAGCACAAAAGGACGACCAGCAGAACGTCCCTGGCAAATTGCGATTCAGCAACCAAACACAAATCGCGAACAACAATTTGTAACCCATCTAAGCGGCGTAGCCTTGGCAACTTCGGGCGATTACCTAAACACCTTTACTTCCGACCATCGTCTGCATCATATTCTTGATCCAAAGAGCGGTCTTTCACCGCTTGAAGTGTCGAGTGCCAGTGTCGTGGCACTGACCGCCTGTGATGCTGATGCACTCGCAACCTCACTCGTGGTTATGGGAAGGCAGCGCGGGCTGGCATTAGTGAATCAACTATCTGATGTTGATGCGCTAATTATCGACAAAAGTGGCGAGATCTATCAGACATCTAATTTTCCACTCAATGCTATTTAATATCCCAACCAATGAAATTTTTAGACTAAGGACATCATGGAAATTCGATAATAAGACAAGAAATATATACCACTATTCCTGAAGTGTGGGGGAAGTCCGGTGCAAGTCCGGCGCTGTCCCGCAACGGTAACGGTTCAATGAACCGAAGTCCGAAAACCCAGCTTCATGATTAGCTTGTGTACGACCTTCGTGGAAAAAGGGCGACAAGTTTACGTAAAAGACCATTGTTTGCGTGAAGCCCGCTCTCCAGCGGGCTATTTGTTTATATCTAGAAAAGGAACTTGCGATGAAACGCTTAATTACACTCGTTGTGCTATGCCTGATGGCTGGCTTTGTTGTCAATGTGGTTGCTCAGGATACCATCAACCTATCCAATTTAACGGATGGCTGTGTCGATAAATACGATGCAACGGTCGATTATTTTCCCGATAAAGTAACGGTGGAATACGCCAAGAATTTCTCGGTGAAGTATTTTAAACATTATAAGGTGGTGTCTATGCTGCCTTGGACTGGTGCAGAAACTGAGATGAAGTATGTCCTTGTCCAATGTGGTACACCTAGACCTGAAGGCTACGATAAGTTGCCAACTTTTGAAGTGCCAATCAAGCGTTTTGTCAGCATGTCAACTAGCATACTGCCTCATCTGACAGAACAAAATGTACTCGACAGACTTATCGGTGTCGACACCACTTTGTTTACGAACAATGAAGCAGTCATCAATTCAGTCAAAGACGGCAAAGTCAAAGAGATTGGTGGTGGCGGTACTGGTGGTGAAATCAATTTTGAGACCCTGCTCAGTTTGGAACCCGATCTCGTCATGGCACAAGAATTTTATGCCGGAGGCACAACCCATATCCAGCTTAGTGACGCTAATATCCCAGCAGTGCTGAATTCTGATTATGCAGATACATCACCTCTTGGACAGGCGGAGTGGGGTAAATATATCTCCCTTTTCTTCAACACAGAGGCGAAAGCCAATGTGACCTTTAATAACGTGGCAAAGGAATATACGAGTTTGGTGACACTGACAGCGAATGTTAAAACTCGCCCTACAGTGATTACTGCCAGCCCATACGATGGTACTTGGTACATGCCAGCCGGCGACAGCACGATCGCAAAATTGATTAAGGATGCCGGTGGAGACTTTGTTTTTGCAGGCGAAACCGGTACGAGTATTCCACTTGATTTTGAAGTTGTTTTAGATCGCGGCAGTGATGCCGAATATTGGGTAAATGTTAATCAGTTTTGGTCAACTCAGGCGGACATATTGGCGGATGACTCACGGTTTGCCAGTTTCCGTGCGGTGAAAGAAAACCATCTTTGGAATAATAACGCGCGAATGAATACCAATGGGGGCAGCGATTATTTCGAAAGTGGTGCTGCTCATCCCGAAATCATCTTGGCGGATCTCATCAAAATTTTCCATCCGGAACTGCTGCCAGATCATGCACTGATTTACTACCGACCGCTGGAAGCAAAATAACCAAAACAACGGCTGGGAAATATTTATGATTTCCCAGCCACATCGATATAACGATCAGTATGAAATAAGGAAATGATGATGGCACAAGGGGCAGTCAGTAAATATGTAATAGGCAATGATTCCAGTACACGCACGATACCATTGATCAATGCAAAACTTGCAATTGGCTTAGGGTTGATGGGGATTCTCCTGTTTGTTTTTCTAGTAAAACTCATGTTTGGATCAGTTGCCATCCCAATAACTGAAGTCATACAGGTATTACTGGGTGGGGAAGCCAGTAAAGCTGTATGGCAAACCATTATTATTGATTACCGTCTTCCGCAAGCCATAACTGCTGTTTTGGCGGGTGCAGCCTTAGGTGTCAGTGGATTGCTGATGCAGACCTTGTTTCGCAACCCTTTGGCGGATCCATTTATTCTTGGCATCAGTTCGGGAGCGAGTTTGGGCGTTGCCGTCGTCGTATTAACCTTTGGTTCGGTTACAACGACATTCTTGACTGGGCTAAGCATTCTTGGCGATCTAGGACTTGCAGCAGCTGCAAGTCTTGGTGCTGGCATCGTGATGATTATCGTGCTCATGGTCGCCCATCGCGTTGCGAATGGCATGACGCTGCTCATCCTCGGCTTGTTATTCAGCTATATGACTGGATCAGTAGTCAGTTTGCTCCTCTACTTTAGTATCCCTGAACGTATTCAAGCCTACATCAGTTGGACATTCGGTAGCTATAGTGGTGTCACGTGGGATCAACTGTTCATCATGCTGCCGATAGTTGCACTTGGTTTGGTGGCGGCTCTTGTAATGAGCAAACCACTAAATGGATTGTTGCTCGGGGAAGAATATGCATGGAGTATGGGCATCAATAT
>JBBSBS010000424.1:0-5782 GCA_038251045.1 Aggregatilineales bacterium
ACAATGCGCCCGTTGCACAGGATGATCTGGCGGCAACCGATGAAGATACTTCAGTCACCATCAACGTTCTAAGCAATGATACCGATGTGGATGGCGACTCCCTTGTTGTTGCAAGCCTGATGCAGCCCATCAACGGCACAGTGACGACGAACGGAACCGACGTAACTTACACACCCAACCTGAACTTCAACGGTGTGGATAACTTTACCTACACGGTCAGCGATGGTAACGGCGGAATCGGCACAGCGGCGGTGACGGTCACAGTCAACGCGATCAATGATTTACCTGTGAGTAGTGATGATACTGCTATCACTGATGAGGGCATAGCGGTCACCATTGATGTGCTAGCAAACGACAGTGACATAGACGGTGATGCGCTCATCGTCAGCAGTGTGACGCAGCCTACCAACGGCGGCGTTATCAACAACGGCGGTAACGTCCTGTACACGCCCAACAGCGGTTTCAGCGGCATTGACACTTTCACCTACACCGCGAGCGATCCTTCCGGCGGCAGCGCTAATGCAACCGTAATCGTGACCGTGAATCCTGTTGGCACTCCGGGAGAATTTACCGTCACCTATCAGGTTTCCCAATCCTCAGACGATGTGAATGAGGATGGAGACAGCTTTGAGTCCCGAAGCCAAACTCTGTGGATTGGGAATGGGTATTCTGTGAAAAACGACTTTCTCGGCTTGCGCTTCAATGGCATAAACATCCCGCAAAGTGCGGTCATAAGCCAAGCTTACATTGAAGTGTATTCGCCCTACGGTGGTTGGATTAATGTAGATGTCGAGTATGCGGCAGACGCGGTAAGCAATAGTTCGACCTACAAGCGGAATGACCGGCCCTCGCAGCGTCCGTTGACCGCAGCAAGGGTGACGCAGCACAACAATATTCCTTGGGTGACGAATAATTGGAACCCGTTAGGAGATATAACCCCGGTTATTCAAGAAATTATCGCGCGGGGCGATTGGCAAAGTGGAAACAGCTTAAGCGTAATCGTACGAGGAACGGGAAGCCAGTGGGGGCGCAAATTCTTTACCAGTTATGATGCCAATCCGGCGTTAGCACCCCGGCTGGTCGTCGTATACCAAGTGTCAGCGATTGCCACTATCCCACAGCAGGCACTCCCACTAAATGCCGGATCTATCGTGGTGCCTGCACCGACTCTTATGCCAGAGGCGACGGTCGAGACACTTCCCACCGAGCCACCGCCGACTGAACCAACGCAGATGCCAACGGCTACACCCGAACCCACACAGATACCCACTGCGGAGGATCTTCCCACCGAGCCACCGCCGACTGAACCAACACTGATGCCAACGGCTACACCCGAACCCACAGATATGCCCACTATTGAACCAACTCCGGAAACTACTCCGCTCCCGCTGCCCACCATAGTCATTAGTGCGGATACCCTGACTGGCTCTGCACCGCTCATTGTGCAGTTTACCAGCACTGCCACGGACGTAACCGGTTATACATGGGACTTTGGTGATGGGCTGGGCGGCAGCGTGGAAGCCAATCCTGTTTATACGTTCGCCGCACCCGGAACATATTTGGTGACGTTAATTGTCAACGGTGCGGGGGGCACAGCCAGCACCAGCCTAACGATTACTGTTACCGCATAATCTATTTTCTGATGTCTACATCTGATAAGGCCGGTGCAGCACTCATGCAGCATCGGTCTTATTATTTGCGGCTAGCGCACATTCATAAAAATAAACCCGACCATTTGTTATGCTTTTATGCAGGCTTGCGGTATGGTTAATGATATACAGTTGAAAGCGTCCGCTATCATGAGGTATTTGCTTGATTCATCTCCAATCCGTCAGCCTGACGCGTATTCCCCCGGCTGAGGCCGACCAATTTCCATTTTCTGTACCGGTCATTCGCTCGCTGCCCAATCTTAAATTCACCACACCCGTTACCTTTCTGGTGGGCGAAAATGGGTCAGGTAAATCCACTTTTTTAGAGGCGCTTGCCAGTGCTGCCAATTCCATCGCCGTCGGTAGTGATGAATTGGATCGTGACTCATCACTGGCAAATGTTCGCCAACTGGCAAAAGTGCTCAAACTGTCATGGAGCAAGCGCACCCGAAATGGTTTCTTCCTGCGCGCGGAGGATTACTTCGGTTATGCCAAGCGTTTGGCACGCATCCGGCAGGAGTTGGAACAGGACGTGCGCGAGATTGACGAAGAATACAAAGACCGCTCAACTTTCGCACAGGGTCTGGCACGGATGGCACACATGGGGCAGCTTCATGCTTTGCGCACGCAGTACGATGGTGACCTTGATGAGCGCTCACATGGAGAGAGTTTCTTCACCTTTTTCAAAGCCCGTTTTGTTCCCAACGACCTCTATCTGCTGGATGAACCGGAAGCGCCGCTGTCACCGCTCCGTCAATTAGGCTTCTTGGCGCTTCTAAAAGAGATGGTCGGACAGCACAACGCCCAATTCATCATCGCCACCCATTCACCGATTCTCATGGCTTTTCCCGATGCGGTTATCCTCGATTTCGACCAGTCGCCGGTTGCACCCGTTGCCTATGACGATCTTGAACACGTCAATTTAACCCGTGACTTCCTCAATAACCGCGACTCATTCGTGCGACGGCTGTAATAAGACACCACAATCTTTACAAGTCCCCCATGTTTAAAATCAATACTAGCTCTATAGTAGAGATATGAGATGTTTTTATAGTTCGATGCTTCTAATCATGGAGTGTGATTTGATGTCGCGTTTATTCCGGCCATTATGGGTTTTAGTAATTGCAGTCGTGGGTTTCGGAATGGCAGGTTTCACCTATAGACCCGCATCTGCGGCGGGTGATTGTTACCGTTTGCAAGCCATGACCGATGACTCTGGTCTGTATATCTATGCCATTTTCAACTATTTTTCCGCCGATTTGATTTACTTTGATTTCAATGCGGTTGCCGGAAATACACAGGTTACTGTCTTTGTTCTCACGGAGGATGACCGCGTTAATTTGCTGCAAACTGTGGTCGCCGGCGCGGTAGTGGTAGTTCCGGAAGGGTATACTGATACATTCGGCGACGCATCCGTGACCAATGTTGACCTTGAGGGAGCTTGCACGAAGGTGTTGGGCATCATGGATGGACGTTTGAACCGTCGTGACTTAGGTGCGACCAGCTTTGTATTCCCCACCAAAGATGGTTTTAATGTCGTCGAATTCGACCGCACATCACAGCGTGGGCTTATCGAATTCAGCGTGACTAAGGCCGAGATTGCCGCAGCTTTGGAAACCGCGAAGCAGACCGGGCAAAACCAGAAGATTGGGTCAAAGTCCGGTGCGCTGTATGGTTCGACATTGTATGCCCTAACTTCCGGTGAGTGCCAGCTCAACGCTAACCAGCCAGATGGCAAACCGTATACATTTATCTTTGACTGTCAGTAGTTAGAGTTCCCCGGTTCGTATCGTTCTTGTCGATAAAGACTTCCATGCTCGGAAGTCTTTTTTATTGATGTCATTATCCCCCATGCTTTAGGGGTGTTTGAACACTCAACCGCCGCTAAAATTAAGAGGTTGTTTTATCTTTTCTGGCAATTTCTGGCAAAAGGAATGCTGCGCTTTAAATATACATTCGGCCTGATTTCACTACTCTTACTCACTAGCCTATCCGGTTGCTTCTCAGGCACTGAAACGCCTGTTACAACCCAATCTGATTTTGACTCGGTTATTTCACCCACAACTTCTATTTCTGCCACTGATGACATTCCCGTTGCTGTTAGTGTCATATCCAATGGCGAACTAGCCGGTGTTCCCCTTAGCATTGATTATCTGCGTTCCCGTACCTACGAGGGCAGTGATTTCATCATCGAGCAAACCCTTGAATCCGGTTCCAATTACAACCGCTACATCGTGTCGTACTTATCCGACGGCCTCAAAATATACGCCTTACTCACTGTCCCGTGGGAGCAGAAGCCAGCGACAGGTTATCCGGTGGTTATATTTAACCACGGCTATATCCCGCCCGACCAATACCGCACCACCGAACGTTATATTGCTTATGTCGATGCCTTTGCCCGTAATGGTTACATGGTCGTCAAGTCGGATTATCGCGGGCATGGGTCATCCGAAGGCCGCTCGACCTCTATTTATGGCGACCCCGGTTATGTCGTTGATGTGCTCAACGCACTGGCATCTGCCCGTCGCTATCCCGATGCTGACCCCAACCGCATCGGCATGTGGGGGCATTCGATGGGTGGCTATATCACGCTGCGGGCGATGGTGGCGAATCAAAATATCAAAGCGGCTGTCATCTGGGCAGGTGTTGTTGCTTCTTACCGTGAATTATTTATCAGTTGGTTCGGTGGCACAGGCACCAACAGCCGCCCAAGTTGGCGCAGTGCCTTAATAGATCAGAACGGCACACCCGAACAAAATCCGGCTTTTTGGGATGCCATGTCTGCAAATGCCTACCTGACAGACTTATCCGGCCCGATACAAATTCATCACGGTACAGGGGATACCACCGTGCCCTACAGCTATTCGGTCATGCTGGACGAGCAAATTAAGGCAGCAGGCGGCTCATCTGAACTTTTTTTGTATCCCAACGACGATCACAACATTGCCACCAACCGCGACAACGCCTTGATCTTGTCGGTGGTCTTTTTTAACGAGCATGTCAAGAACACGGGCAGCTGATGAAACACGTATACAAACCATTTTCAAACCTTGGCGTATAAAGTCCGTCAGGTAGCCGCTGCACAAACAAAATACGAATCGTAATACACTATATTGATACACATAGACAGAGAACTCAAAATCATGGCTCAATCTCGTCCTGTCTCCACAGCCTCATCCCGCCGCAAACCCCCTGCGCTGCGTCCTGTTGGATCACGCCGTTGGCTGCCGTGGCTGGTGGTCGGCGGAATCAGCGCGGTAGGTGCTGCCATTTCCGCCCTTATCGCTGTCCTGTTGATGGTTGGCTTGCTCAGTAATCGCGGTGTGGCATCCGGTGTCAGCATTGCTGGTCTCCCAGTCGGCGGCGAGTCATTTGATGCTGCCAAAAGCCAACTTACCCAATGGGCATCTCGCCCCATCACCCTAACCGACGGTGACCGCAGTTGGCAGTTGTCATGGGCTGATCTGGGCATACAGGTCGATGTCGATGGCACGCTGGCGGCGCTCAAAAAAGCCTCTGCTCAAAGCAAACTGCTGCCGCGCTTGACCGTTGATCTCGTCAAAACTCAGGATGCACTCTTTACCCTTAGCAATCAAGTCAATATCGCGGCGGTTCCCGGTAACCCACCGCAGCAGGGTCGCGCTATGGAAATCCCTGTTACCCTCAGTCGTTTGCAGGCGGATGCAGCCGGTGAGTTAGCCGACGGTATTCTTGAACTCGATATGATAATCGTTGACCCGCCCGCAACCAACGAGCGTGGGGTTGATACCAGCGCCCGAACCACCCATATTGTCGAGGCCGGTCAGGAATTGGCGCTGATCGCCCGCGAATATGGTGTGGATATGCAGGACATTCTTGACCTCAATAACATCTCCAACCCGGATTTACTCTACATCGGGCAGGAGCTAATCATTCCGGCAGCCGGTTTATATGAACCCACGCAGGAAAACGCGCCCGCCGCGCCGTCTAGCAGTGGCAAGTCTATCCTTGTCTCGACCGCAGATCAGCGCATCTATGCTATGAAGATGGTCGGTTGGTACATTCACATCTGGCATCCACCGGACGCTACGAAACCCCAACCGTATTGGGTGACTACAAAATCTATGTCAAGTATCTCGCCGATGACATGAGTG
>JBBSBS010000425.1:0-5767 GCA_038251045.1 Aggregatilineales bacterium
AAGCTCAGGCCCGCTGCTAATTTCCGAAAGGCGTACATCTACCGTTGCTTTCAGGGTTTCCTCGACACGGCGGTGCATTTCTTGACGGTTGGGTTCATGCAGTAAACCACCCTGCGCCCGCGTCGCCCGGATTTCCAGCCGATGATTGCCACTCCGCAGCACCCACTCTACCGTTGTATCATTCACGTTGAGCTTTTCCACTTTTGCACCGTTATAGGTCGCGAACACATAAAGCTGCTGCTCATGCCACAGGCTGACGATATGACCGGGGAACTTCAGCACCTTAAACGGAATAACGGCGATAGAAGCCGTAAGGCACGTTCCCACCTGTTCGAAGTGGTTACTTTGCATCCAGATCCACGCCGCCGGAAAAGACTGTCCCCAGTCTTTCTCGATATAACCACGCCCGCCGTTGAAATCCATATGTTGATTATCCAACTTCAGCGTCCCGCTTATACTGTGGTCAAGGCTGACCACACCGTGATAGCACTCCATGAACGTCAGCCAACCGAACGGCCCCATGATGCCGGGAACTGTCCAGCTTACCGGATACGGCACAGTATTTTCAAAGTGCAGTTCACCCTTCAACGCAAGCTGATCACCCTCTAAATTGAGTTGAATCGACTCGCGGCGGAAGCGGTTCGGGCCGATCTTTACATTAAAGTCATTTTCCGCCGCACTAAACTGCTCCGGTGGATAGGTAAAGTAGGCTGATGCACCGGTTTGCCCATCCAGCACCTGCACAAAAGCATGATGCTTCTCGCGCTCTTTGCTCAAGAATATGCCGGGGATTACCGCATAACGCCGCTGTTCGCTGGCATCCACCAATTTGAAATACCAGCCCTCGAAAAATGGTGGTTGCTTATGATGTCCGTGATACCAATCAGGGTGCAAGACACGCTGGATATAATTTGGCATGACTAGACTGTTGTGCTGGCGATAACGACAAGGTCATTGGGGTTGGTCAATTGTGGGGAACACCTTTTCATTTGTTTACGGTCGTTGATCTGAACGGATGCTCACCCGCTATCGAATATTCAGCATCATGGTTGCCGACAAAGGCAAGCGCGTACAATATCCTAGTTACGCGCTTGTGCCAAATATTCTTAACCTATTGGCTTTGGGTGGTTTGCTGCCAATCATTCCCATCCATGCTGATATACGGCGCATAAATCTTGCTATCGGGTGAGTCACTCAACCTGACCAGCTTATCGAGCGAATCAATCGGCGGAGAATTAGCAAACGGGGTGTCAAGTACATAAATATTGCTCGACTCATCCCTACCGATGTTGAGGAACAACGTGTTTCCATCGCAGTGCCATGCTGGTGCAAAGGCATTAAATTGACTGCTAATCGGTTGGGTGTTTTGCTGGGTCGCTGCATCATACACATTTATCGTCCAATTGGTATTTTGCTGCGATTGGTAAGCCAGCAGTAGCCCGCTGTTCGCCCACGTTGGGAATGATGCATTTCCGGCAGGGTCAGAGATCACACTGGTGCTGCCGTCATCAACATCTTTCACCACAATAACCCCATTGGAAGTGTTTGGTTGGACAGACCGAAAAGCAATATGCCGTCCGTCTGCCGCAAATACGGGTTGGCTGTCTTCACCTGCACCATTACTCACATTGGCAATGAGGTTGGTCTGCAAATCAAGTAGATAAATTTGGGAACGTTTAGTGCGGTTACTCTGGAAAACGATCCTCGACGCATCCGGTGACCAACGGGCATTGGTTTCGTCAGCATCGTTATAGGTCAGTCGTATTTCCTGCCCGCTGCTAATATCCATTTGATACAATTCCCAATTACCGTCACGGTTTGATTCATAAAGGATACTTTGCCCCGCTGGTGACCACACCGGATTACGCTCAATCCCCTTGGTGAATGTCATGCGACGTGGCAGCACTTGACCGTCCGTGCTTGCCATATACAGTTCCCAATACTTATCACGATTGCTCGTAAAAACCACCCATTCGCCATTGGGCGAAACGGTAGGCATCAGGTTATCCGGTGTCGTGACAATATTGCCATTGGTAATTCTAGCGAGGTTAATTGGCTCGGCATCAACCGTACCCTGCCTAAAAATAGCCCAATTGTTGCCTACTTTCCCCGTATAAATAGACCACGCCGGACAAATATTTTCGCAGGCATTCACAGGACTCCAGATGGTCATACGCGGGAAAAGAGGTTCAATTGCGCCACGACTAAGTGATATGACCGGATATGATGGGCGGTTGTCAGCAATCTCTGGTACATAATTATTCACTGCGCCGCTGCTCAATTCCGTCATGCCGCCATCTTGTGGATACAGGTTATCGCCATCACCCGATGTAAACTGTTGTGCTGCCGGTTGATTAGCCTTACTCACATCCATCTGATAAATATCCATTTTCCCGCCGACATCCGAGTTAAACAGCAGGGTTGTACCCTCACACAAAAACGCAGGTGCGGTGTCACTCACCTTATTGTTTGTAAGCTGGCGGGTGTTGCCTGTCTCCAACTCGAAAAGATATATCTCCTCGTCACCGTCCACATCTGATTGATAGGCCAGTAGTTGGCTGTCTGCCGACCAACTGGGATGGCTGGCGTGACCCTCAAAATTTGTAACCGGAATAATGCTGCCACCGCGCTCTCCCATAATTGCAATATTGCTTGATGTCTTGCCATCCAATACGGTACGCAGGGCAATATTTTTGCCATCAGGTGAATAAACCGGTTCGTAATCGTTGCGGTCACCATTACTCAGGTGATTTAGCAATCCGGTTTGCGGTTGTATGTCATAAATTTGCCACCGATTATCCCGATTCGTCTGGAAGGCAATATGAATACCATCTGGTGCCCATGTCGGGTTGACATCATCCGCTGCCGAGTCAGTCAATCGGGTTTCAAGTCCGGTCACAGTATCAAAAAGGTACAGCTTCCAATTACCTTCACGGTTGGACTGATAAACAATGAGATTGTTCGGCCCCCATATCGGATTAAGATCGCTGGCTTGGTCGTTTTCCGTCACGCGTTGCAGCGATGAGCCATCGCTGCGAGCAATATAAATTTCCCAATTGCCATCCCGATTGCTGGCGAATGTCACCCACTCACCGTTTGGCGAACGACTCGGCGCAATATCATCTATATTTTTCCCGACACCGTCCGAGATGTTCACATGAGAATCCACTTCTGAATCTTCGCTATCCAGCCGGAAAATCTCCCAGTCGCCCGTCTCGTTAGTTTGGTACAACTGCCAGCGCACACACTTGCGATCACACGCACGAATCGGCTGCCAGTTGACCGTTTGACCAATGTAGATGGGATCAATTTCAGGGGTTGCATAGGTTCCGTTAATGGTAATGGTCGCCGTGGCGCTGGGGGAACCGGTTTGATCAGACCGCACAATCGCCACAATGGTCAGTGGACCCGGTAAATCACTGGGCAGGATAGTAAATGTCCCCTGAATAATGCCGACAGCCCCACGGCTCACCCGCCCGCCATAAATGGCTGAATCAACAATGCCAAGACGCGGCACATTCAACTTGACATTCGTTAAATCACTGGATCCGCTGTTCGTAATCGATATCCTGTAACCAACTGTTTCGCCCACTTTCGCCGTCTTGGTCGTAACCGTCAGTTCGATCCGGATTTCGGGCTGGTCTTGTGCCAGCATCCTAGAGCCAAAAACACTGAAACTCAAAAAAATGATTAGAATAACCCCAAGATATTTTTGAAGAAAATGCCACATGCTCAAGAGATAAACCTTTATAAATTCACAGTTTTATATTGTGGGTTTCCCCACTTGCATAGTCCTATCACCAGAAACTACCAGCCTTCGTCCATAAACGCAAAGAGGTCGGGTGTTTGCCCGACCTCTTACGGTTACTGACCTGATATTTCGCTTACAAACTAGCTGGAAGCGGGCATGCAGTCAACTGCTGGCAGCAGATCGCCAGAAGCCGGATCGACACCTGTTTGAACCCACCCATTCTTCAAGCCGATGAGGATTTCATTCATCTTTTCGGTTACTTCGGCAGGAACATCCGAGTCATGCGCCGGAGCGAAACCGATACCAGCATTGTTAGCCGAAAGGATCATGTTAGTACCACCAGCGAAGTCTGCACCGCCGTCAACCAGAGCCTGCACTGCCAGATACACAGCTTGGTCAACGCGCTTGATGGCGCTGGTAATAATTTTATCGGAACCAGGTGAAGCACCAGCACCAAACGAGGTCATGTATTCATCTTGGTCAACACCAATCACATATACACCGGCTGCTGCTGCGGTCAAGATACCACCGGTACCGGTCGGGCCACCCGCACCGAGGATGACATCTGCGCCTTCACCAATGAACTGGTTGGCATTGGCACCACCAACATCTGGCTTGGTAAAGCTGTCGTTGTAAGTACCGAGGACTTTGATGTCGGGGTTAATAAACTTAGCACCGTTCTCAAAGCCGTTACGGAACTTGCGTACCGGGGGAATGTCGATGCCATACACACCGGCAATCGTTCCACTCTTGGACATCTGGGCGGCTAATGCACCAGCGAGGAAACCACCCTGATCTTCACGGAACTGCAAACCAACATAATTGCTGGGGGCAGCTTTGCCGTCTGCATCTGCACCAACGAATTGGTCAACACCAATGAAGTAAACATCGGGGTTCGCAATGGCAGCTTCTTTAGTCGCATCTGCCATCAAAAAGCCGACGGTTACGATTGCCTTAAAGCCTTCGCTCAAGCAGGTATCAAGGTTTTTGCCATAATCAGTGATGGCAACGGATTCAATATACTTGTAATTGAGACCAAATTCATCAGCGGCCTTCTTGCCACCTTCATAAGCAAACTGGTTAAAAGTACCATCGTTGATCTTGCCCAGATCGGTTACAAGGCACAAATTTTCAATCAGGCTGTCCTGAGCTGAAACAGTAAACGCGGGTACAATGCTGATCAGCGTAATTGCCAGCATCATCAAAATCAAAATACTGCGCTTGTTCTTCATTCAAAAGCCTCCACTAATCTTTAAAAGGAATCATTTAGGGTTTTTACCACCCTGAACGCTTAGAAATATTACCCTATTTTCGATATTGCCGAAACCTCTTTCATTGGCAAATTTGTCCATACTTAATTTGTCAGAAGTTGACAGATTTCGACCCGTAGCCCACGAATATTCATCAATAACACTTAACCGAAAAACAAACTAGTTTACGTCTTACCTTAAATATCCCCGTAACGATGCTTAACAAACGTTCCGTACGCTTATGACCTGTCCGGTAAGGAGCATATTGCGATGCGGAAAATGAAAGCTCTTTTGGCATTTGTCGTACTCATTCCTATCATTTGGCCCTATATCGTCATCCGCAAACCGGAATTACAACTTATTCAGGTCGGAATCGCCTCATTAGCGGACGGTAACGAAACCGGTGACAGCTACGGGCCGATGATGCTCGGCACTGTCATCGCCAGCCTGCCACCCTTGCTCTTATTTATCGTGCTCCGAAAGCAGTTCCTTAGTGGATTTGCCTTGACCCGCGACAAATAAGTCATGACAGCGCTTCCGGGCCGGGGAAACTGCTCGTATCGGCGTTTTGTGGATTGTATGCGGCCAACGTTTCAAGCACAGCCGTAAAAATTGCCATCTGATCCGTGCCAACCAGCGCGGTATATTCAGCCTCAATCTCGTTTTTGATGGCGCAGGCTTCCGCAAAAAAGCGCCATCCGGCATCAGTCGCTTTCACCACCGATGCTCGCCGATCTTGGGCATCCTGCGTCACCTGTAGATAATT
>JBBSBS010000426.1:0-5749 GCA_038251045.1 Aggregatilineales bacterium
CGACCGTAGTAATCAGGGTGGAAGACGCAGTACCGATTTCCGCATAGCGCAGTTCAAAAGCATCCTTAGCAGTTGTCGTGTAGACATAGGTTGTGCTGTCTACAAAATGTGGGTTGAATATTTTTCCCGGCAGCGATTGCGCGGGGTGATCGGGCTGACCGAGCCAATAATCACCCAATTCGCCCTGCGAGTAGATGAACTGCTGGCTATTGGGCAGCCATTGCGGAAGGCCAATGTTGCCTGCTGCACCCGACGCATATACAGTCGGGTTTGCTCCATCACCAGAGGCGACTACTAATTCAAATTGGTTGGCGGTAATTTCACCCTTGTGACGGAGGTAGAGGATATACTTTCCATCACCCGACCACTGAGGAAGCCCAAAAAAGGTGGCTTGTATGGTTCCACGTTGGGTCTTCGAACCATCTAATCCAAAGCGCCAGAGTGTTGTCATAGCGGTATCATCGTTGTAGACGAGGTCTTTCTCAGGCAGGGCAAGGTTGAAGGCCGTGCTATCTGATTCCCAAAATGATTGCGGATAGAAGTCGTAGTCCGATGCGGTACTGACCGCCGGAAAGTTCATGATGTCCTGACTGTTTTGACCGTTATTATCAGCCAGCGTAACCTGACCATCTACTTTGTCATAGCCACCGGATTGAATGATGGCGATATGCTGGTTGTCTGGACTGAGATTAAAGAGTCCGGCTTGTTGCGATGGCAACAGCTGTTTGAATGTTCGGGCTGCGGCATCAACTGACCAGAGATCATGGTTGTAAAAGGTATAGTGAGAGGGGTGATTGGACGTTGTGAAATAGAACGTATTGTTTGCCCCGCGTTGAAGATGATCAATGCGTAGGTACTTTGGATCATCGGTCGTGAATAAGGCTTGGTTAGGGATGAGTTCAATAAGGTCGGCATCAGTGGGTGCTGCCAGCCACAACGCGCCGGAGGTTGCAGTGCTTACGACGACAAATTGACCATCCGACGAGATTACGGGCTGCCACAGATTCGCCTCCGTATATTGCGTTGGAGATTCGTCACCAGTTCTCCAAATCATTAGATGGTCGTTTTCGAGCCATGCGACCACCAGCGTGTTATCATCGTTGGCGCGGATGCCCGAAGATACGAGTAACACAATGGCGATGAATAACGTCAAAATACGATATGGCATAATCTGTAAAAATCCACAGAATTAGAATTGATTGCGGTTGATTATAGTCCGAAAGTGGTTTTGGTATGCGATTTCAAAATGAAGCGGAAGCAGTCACTTATATATTTCGGTCGATGCGCAAGCTGCGTGGTCAGCAGCGCGGATTTGACGAGCAAACACGCGATGTTGGCCCGACTCGACGCTTGTTGATGGCGCATAACTTGTTGGCGGCACAACGCGAGTATGCGGTGGTGACGGGCAGCAAAGGCAAAGGCTCGACCACCGTTATTACATCCAAACTGCTGCAACATCTGGGGCATCGCGTTGGGACGATTACCAGCCCGCATCTGGTCACTTGGCGCGAGCGTATCCGTGTTGACGGACGGATCATACCGGAAGCTGATTTCTTGCGGTTGTTGGACACATTCGCGCCGGAGATTGACGCGATTGAGGCGACCCTCAGCGGTGAAAAATATTTCAGCCCGCAGGGTATATTCCTGGCAATCGCACTAAGCTGGTTTGACGAGTGTGGTGTCAAGGCGGCGGTACTGGAAGTGGGACGCGGCGGGCGCTATGACGACATCGCCATCGTGCCGAATAAGCTGTCGCTGTTCACGCCGATTATGATGGAGCATCCGGATTACCTTGGGCCAACAATAGACCGGATTGCATGGCATAAGGCCGGGATTATTAAACCCTATAGTTATGCCTATAGTTTGCCCCAGTCGTTAGCGGTGTTAAATGTGCTGCAAGCCGAAGCTGATGCCGTTGGCACAGAGTTCAATTGGATTGCCGAGCGCGATATGGGGATGTACGTCGGAACAAACGAGGACGGCATTCAGATTGATATGGGGCGCTACAGCGTGGTGACGCTGTCGTTGATGGGGCGTTACCAGATTGCCAACGCGACATTGGCGGTCATTGCGGCGGGTAACATGCACGGGCGGCTGCGCGGGGTGCATCATGGTTCGGACGAATACATTACGGCGATTCGGGCGGGGCTTTCGGATGTAAAATGGCCGGGGCGCTGCCAGAAGTTACAGGAAAGCCCAACCGTGTATCTGGATGGTGCAATCAATGCCGAGTCGGCGCAACTGCTGGTGGATAGTGTTGCTGAGGATTTGAAGCCGCCCGTCGTGTCGATTATCGCTGTCCCTAATGACAAAGATTATCGCGGGGTATATGCCGCATTGGGAGCCGTCAGCCAATCGGTGATCTTGACGGAAACTGACCGTAACCCGATACTTCATTGGCTGCCAGAAGAGGAGGCAGTCGCAGCGGCGAAAGACTATAACGGTGATGTTCGTTATATGAAACCTCTGGCGGCGGCAGTCGAACAGGCCAAGGCACAGGTTGGCGAAGCTGGAACCATTTTGATTGTGGGCACACAGTCGATTGTAGCCGACGCAACCACTCTATGGGGTTTGTCATATGAAGTGATATAGTGGTGTGCGGTTTTTGGTCACCAGTCATTTGAGAAATTTCCAGCTTTATGGTTATTACGGGATTAGTCGTATGAGCTTATCGCGACGTGTTCAGGAAAACAGAATGCCACGTGTGGGCGAAGTCGTCAAAATATATCAGGATGAACGGATTCTGGCGCAGGGTTATGTGGTCAATGTTGACCGCACCAGCATCTCAATCGCAGGTCGGGGCATTGTTGACCTCGACACAAATGAGGTGCGGCGTGGTTTACATGATGGCAGCGTGCGCATCGAACGGGCACATTAAGTATTGAGATTTTGGCTCAATGCAGAAGATAGTCTTAAGGTTTGTAGGTAGTGTTAAGAATAGTTGCACGGGAGCAGTGTTAGAACACAGTATTTGGATCAACTTCTCATAAATTAGTCCCCCAATGTATTGACAAGCATCGTGCATTTCAATACAATTGTCATTCGCGCAATTTTCATGTTTGGCACATTTTTGACCGTTAAAGCAAAAGACAATCGGTGAAAATGTCATCGCCCCAAAACAATTCGTTTAACACAGGTTCCATAATCGGAACATTTTGATTCTCAACGTCCTCATGAAGTGGTTGGAATTCTAAGGAGTGCTAATTGGACCGACTTAAGAATGTTAAGAATTATGCCCGCACGGCTGATGTGCAGGCGCTGCCGTCGCTGATCGAGGTGCAACTCCAATCGTTCAAATGGTTCCAAGAAAATGGTTTGGCAGAACTGTTTGATGAAATCAGCCCGATTGAGAGCTTTAACCATAACCTGAAACTGTATTTACCGGGTACGAGCAAAGAGTCTCAAGAACTGGGTTTGAAGTACTGGTTCGAAGAACCCAAATACAGCCAAGAAGTTTGCCTCGAGCGCGATATGTCGTACTCCGCGCCGCTGTATTTGCGGGTGGCATTGGTCAACCGTGAGGCCGGAGATGAAGTGCTCATTTCGGACATCTTCATGGGAGATTTCCCCCTGATGACCGATAAGGGTACGTTTATCATTAACGGTACCGAACGTGTGGTTGTCAGCCAGCTAATTCGTTCGCCCGGTGTGTACTTTGATGCCGACGAAGACCGAACCACCGGTCGTTTGCTCTCCAATTCCAAGCTGATCCCGGATCGCGGGGCATGGATGGAATTTGAAACGCGCAAGACGGATTACCTGACGATCAAGTTCAACCGTAAGCGCACGATTCCTGTAACGATTTTGCTGCGTGCATTGGCAGCAGTATCCGACGGGATGCCGGAAGACTGGTCACCCATCAAGACCGGTAGTGACGAAGAACTGATGTCGCTGTATGCGGCTGTAGACACCAACCCTGACCATCAATATCTGGCGGCAACGCTGAAGATGGAACCGGTTTGGGAATTGAAGAAGGAACAAACGGTTGCCGAGGCCGCGCTGCTGGAATTCTATCGTCGTATGCGACCGGGCGACCCGCCAACGCTGGATAATGCCCGTGAATATCTGATCAGCCAGCTTTTTGACCAGCGCCGTTATGACTTGGAGCGTGTCGGTCGGTACAAGCTGAACCAACGTTTGCAGCTTGATACGCTTATTCCACGCCGCGTTCGTATTGTGACCAAGGCCGACATTGTTAAGTTGGTCGAACGCATGATTATGATCAACAATGGTCAGGCCGGAAAAGACGACATCGACCATCTGGGCAACCGCCGTGTAAAGACGGTCGGTGAACTGATTCAGAATAAGCTGCGCGTTGGCCTGCGCCGTACCGAGCGTGTAGTTAAAGAGCGTATGTCCATCCGCGAATCGGACAACCTGTCGCCAGTCACACTGGTGAACATTCGTCCGGTTGTGGCAGCCATCCGCGAATTCTTTGGCTCGTCACAGCTTTCGCAGTTCATGGAACAAACCAACCCGCTGGCAGAACTGACGCACAAGCGTACACTTTCCGCACTCGGCCCCGGTGGTCTGCGGCGTGAACGTGCCGGCTTTGATGTCCGTGATGTGCATCACAGCCATTATGGACGCATTTGCCCGATTGAAACCCCTGAAGGTCCGAACATCGGTTTGATTGGTCGTCTTGCCAGTTATGCCCGTGTGAACGAATATGGCTTCGTCGAGACACCCTACCGCATTGTTACCAAGTTCCTTGCCCCCGACGATGAAAATCTGATCGGACGCACGCTGCGCGAGGATATTGAAGGCGAAAATGGGAAGGTGATCGCCGAAGATGGTGCGATTATCGACAAGGCGCTGGCAGCGAAGTTGCAGAAAGCTGGCATCGAGAAAGTGCCAGTGATGCCATTCGTCAGCAAGGAAAGTGTTTATCTTTCGGCGGACAATGAAGATCATTTTGTTGTGGCACAGGCCAATGCGCCGTTGGATGAACTGAACCAGTTCGCCAATGAGCGTGTTTCGTCGCGCTATAACCAGAAGTTCCTGTTGATGTCTTCACGCCGCATCGACTATATGGATGTTGCACCGCGTCAAATCGTGGGCATCAGCGCCGCGTTGATCCCGTTCCTTGAACATGATGATGCTAACCGTGCTCTGATGGGTTCGAATATGCAGCGTCAAGCAGTGCCTCTGCTGAAGCCGGATGTGCCGATTGTCAGCACCGGTATGGAAAGCCAAGCTGCATATGACAGCGGTCAGGTACTGGTATCCGACCGCAACGGCGAAGTCATCAGCGTACAGGGTGACCGTATTATCCTGCGCGAAGAAAATGGCAGCGAACACATTTACCGTCTGCGTAAATTCAACCGTTCCAACCAATCGACCTGTATTGATCAGCGTCCGGTTGTGTTCAAGGGACAGTATGTCAAGAAGGGCGATGTAATTGCCGACAGTTCGTCAACCGATCACGGACATCTGGCTCTGGGTCATGATGTGCTGGGTGCGTTCCTTTCATGGGACGGTGGTAATTACGAAGATGCGCTGCTCATCAACGAAGAAATGCTGCGGAACGATAAGTTCACCAGCATCCATATTGAGAAGCACGAACTCGAAGCCCGCGACACCAAGCTAGGGCCAGAAGAAATCACTTATGACATTCCGAATGTCGGTGAAGATGCCCTCAAGGATCTGGACGAATTCGGTATTGTGCGCGTGGGTGCGGTAGTCGGCCCGAATGATATTCTGGTCGGTAAGATTACTCCCAAGGGCGAGAAAGAACTCAGCCCTGAAG
>JBBSBS010000427.1:0-5723 GCA_038251045.1 Aggregatilineales bacterium
CGATCCTCATGTACTGTTGTTTACTTTATTTTATGCGCCAGAGTGCGTATCAAACATGAGCATTTATGAATTCTTGACCCATAAATGTCTAGGTTTTGACTATTTTTTAGAAACTTAATACTTTTGAGCGCATAGGAAGAGGGCACACAGATGTGCCCCCTACGAGATGAGGACGGTTAGGGGGTAAGCATCTGGTAGATTTCCCAGAGGTTGCCTTCGGGGTCGGCAAAGTAGGTGGTGCGCCGTCCCCATGCCTGACTGATGGGCGGCTTGATAAAGGGCACGCCTTTGTCCGTGAGCGATTTGTAAACCGCATCGACATCATCCACACCCACGCACAGAAGGATGTTATGTCCGGCTCCGTTGTGCAGCGACAGCGCTTCCTCGTTAATCATGTTGGCAGCGGCAGAATGCTTCAACAGCATAAAGTCTTGATCCTCAAAGCGGAAGGCAACCGAAACGTCGTCGCTAAAGGTGGCCTCGAAGCCGAGTGTATCGCGGTAAAAGGTGGTGCATTTCTCCAGATTTTCTACGAATAATACTGCTGCGTTGATCTTGCGAAACATTGTGGACATCCCCTTGTAGATATGGCAGCCGTTTTTATAACAAGATTCATTTTACAGCGGATTGATTAAGAACGCAAGTTCTATAATGTGCAAGGCAGGAAAAGAGGGCGTACAGCCGTGCGCCCCTACGATGCGATGATGCAATGGGGTGGATAAAGAACTTTTACGACCTGTCATAATCTACCGTGACCTGAACAATGATGGAACCAAATGGTACTCCAAAACGTTTATTATATGGATAAGATTAATTTATCGATAAGTCACGTGAAGGCGACATTAGTGGAGTCCTGCTCAACTGCAAAAGAGGAGAAAAATGAGTTCAAGCTTTCCAAATAACCAAACAAATTTTGCGCACAGCTCCAGCTCTATACGACTGCGGCGTGTTAGCAGCCGACCATTGGAAGTCCAGAGCGCGACTTTCATCAGCCCGATTGAGCGCTGGGCAGACCGTAATTATGCGCCGCAAGAACTGGGGTATGTGTTTAAGCAGAATACACAGTCGAGCGAGATTATGGCCCCGATGCACGGGTATGAAGCGGAGGATGTTCAGATTAGCATCACGCGGGAACGGTGCATCATTCTGCTGTCGCTTGCTAGAAGCCGGTATCCATCGCAGCAAGAATATTACTGCGAAGTGCCGCTGCCGCCGGATGCCAACCTCAACGGGGCATATGTGGTCTTCACCAACGATTTTATGAGCATCCGTCTGGGCAAGAAGCAGACGGTGGTAAGTCAGGTGGTGTCGTTGGGGCGCGGGGTCAAAAATAAGCTGACACCGCTGCTGGCCTGTAAATGGAATTATGGACGGTTGAATGATTAGGTGACGGTTATTCTACTTTTTTCTCGAAGATAACCAGATAGGCGGCTTCCAGTTTGCCTTTCGCGCCGGAAGCCGCGTTGCCGCCGAGTATCATCTCGCCAGCGGGGAAGTCTTGACGGTAGATATTCAGGCGGCGGACACCATGCCACTCGTCGTCAATTTCAATCGTCATGTCATCCAGCGGGGTAAACGTCCGCAGCCAGTGGGGGAGGGTGGCTGCGCCTGTGCCATAGGCGATGTAGACGCGCGATGGATGCAGCAGGTGAACATGCAGGAAGTCATCGGCGGTTTGGTCGCGGTCGGTATAAGCGGGCATGATGGCGGGAAAGCCGCTGAGATCTACCGGAATGCGGCGCAAGATGGTTTCTTGATCGACATAGCAGGGCATATTCACGCCCATCATGTAGGTTTTATAGCGGATAGAGCCGGTGTTGCTGACCGATTGAATGAGGTCATCAGGACGTTCGACATATTTACCGCGATAACTGCCGCGTAGGCCGCCATCTTCCTGAGCGATGATGCTGAGGCCGCCGACCACCGAAACCAGCGGGTCCATGTCCTGAATTTTCTCCGCGCCGAATTGATCTGCCAGCAGCTTGACAAAGGCCGGAACCAGTGACGAACCGCCTGTTCGCAGCACGACATCAATCTGGTCGCCGGTCATGCCCGCTTCGTCCAAGACATCTTGCAGGCCGTCCTTGACCTGTTTGATTTCGGCGCGGATCATGCTTTCGAACTGCCAGCGGGTGATGTGTTCGTAGATGCGGATGTTGTCGTGCTGGAATTTGAGGACGCTCGCCATATTGGTAGAGAGTTCTTTTTTGACACGTTCAATCTCGGTAAAGAGACTGTAACCGAGGTTGAGGGTTACCAGTGAGCGCAGGGCATCAATCGTTTTGGGTTGTTTGCTGGCGCGGCGCAGATTGCGCAGGATGTCTTCGTTGTGCGGGCGGGAGAGTTCGGGCATGGTTTGCCAGTTGTCGAGGGCATCCACGAAATCCGGCGGCAGGCGCAGGTTACGGTTGGGGTCTTCACCGAAGTATTTGAGCAGCGACTGCATGATGCGCCGGTCGAGATCATCGCCGCCGACCAGCACACCGCGCGTCGCCAGCACATGGGGGGTGATGCCACCGCCGACCTCGGCTATCGTCAGGTCGAGCGTACCACCGCCGAAGTCAAAGACCAGCACCCGCGCCCGTTCGGCAGCCGCCGTGTGGTAGACATAGAGCGCACCAATCGGCTCGGCCTGAAAGCTGATGTCCTTGAAGCCTGCCATACGTGCGGCTTTGTAGACGATTTCTTCGGCGCGGTTGGATACCCATTCTTTCTCGGAGAATTTAACAGGTCTGCCGATGACGACTTCATCACAGGGTTGGTTGAGCTGGTTTTCGGCGGCGGTTTTCAGCTTGCCGAGGACAAGGGCGATCAGTTCATCGAGGGTGTAGTAGCGGTCGAAGATCTGGGTTCCGCCGTAAAGTTCGTTGCGTAACCCGGTTTTGATGGATTGCATCAAGCGCCCGTAAGCGGCATCGTCGTAAGTCACAAAGATACTTTCGGTCACGAGGATGGGGCTGCTGCCGGTGGAGGCTACCCAGTATTCGAGGGTTCCGGCTTTGCGGCTGCGCCAGCGAACGGCGCGTCCGGTTTCGCGCTGGACATATTCGGCGCTGGCTTCCAGACCCATTTTGGCTTGATGTTCACGATCCACATAGAGCAGAGAGGGCAGGATTGCCGAGGCTTCCGGCGCGAAAATTTGAATGGGGTGAAGGGCTTTGCCGTCGTAAATGGCCGCCGCCGAATTGGTCGTTCCAAAATCGATTCCTAAACGCATGAATAGTCCTCGCAATAGGTGATATTTCGGACAGTTATCGAAATGTTAGAGACAAAAGGGGAGCGATTTTAGCACGCGAGAGCCACAAAAGACAGAGCCGATGTGAACCGTTTTGAGCCGAAATGCCATTTGAACCGCAGAGACACAGAGGATTGGGAGAAGGCGACGCATACTCGCTATAAAAGACAATCGCGCCGACTTGGTCAGCGCGAGAGTGGTTTCAAACATTTGCTTTGTTTCGAAAACCCATCAGAGTTTTCATGCCTGTTTGTTCAACAGGTTACCTACCGGTCTATGTAATTGTTCGGTCAAATCCGTCAAAGGACTCTGCCTCTCTACTACTACAAACCTTCAATTACATTATCCGCCTATTGATATAGGGTGTCAACCGACCTTAATGCAAATTCAACACTTCTTCAACTTATTGACGGACGAGTGACTGCTGCAAAACCAGTTTGATGCGGTTTTGCCACGGGTCGCTGATGAGTGCCGAGTCGCCCAGATGCTCGACGGGAATAGCGGCGGCTTCGATTTGCTGTGTCAGGCGGTCAAGTTCGGTGCGGTCGGGCAGGGAAATGCTGAATTCGCGCAAGCCGGTGGATTGTTCGGGCGCGGGTTTGCCACCGTTGCTTTCCCAGACATTCATGCCGATGTGGTGATGATAACCACCGGCTGAGATGAAAAGGGCGGTCGGCATTTGCATAACAATATCAAAACCCAAGACATCATGATAGAAAGCGCGGGCGTTGGCGATATTGCCGACGCGCAAATGCATGTGTCCCAGTTTGGTTCCGGCGGGCATGGCGGGATTTTTTAGGGCTGGATCACCGGACGGAATTTCGGCAAACAGGCTGTCGAAATCAATGGGGTCGGTTGCCATTTGCACCACACCGTTGTTCCATTTCCATTGGGAACGGGGGCGATCCCAATATAATTCCAAGCCGTTGCCATCGGGGTCATCGAGATAAAAGGCTTCGCTGACCAGATGGTCACCATAACCGAAGGGGTAATTGATGCTGGCAAGCTGCTGCACCTTAACCGCCAGCGCATGGCGGGTGGGCAGGACAATGGCGGCGTGATATAAGCCGGTGGCACTGCGGGCGGGGCGGGGTGCGCCTGTGACTTCTTCGAGCAGCAGGATAGGGCAGTCACCGGCACCGAGTACCGCCGCGTGGTCGGCCTGCTGGAAAACCTCAAGGCCGATGACGCGGGTATAAAAATCAATCGACCGTGCCAGATCGGCAACCTTGAGGGTCACCGTGCCCATCTCGGCGGCGGGGTGCAGGCCGGGAACGGGGGTGGTTTGGGTTCGGTCGGGTGTTTGCTGCATGGTGTTGATTCCTTTAGGTGGGGCAGGGCGCGTGCGCCGGCCTCATCAGTCATTTTGTGAGATTATAGGTTGTTAATATTGATGTTCTCATCAACACGTATATTACGGGATTGAGCAGGGCAAAGATATGATGTTCACAAACGACATAATCAGTTGCATATTCAGGTGACGTGCAATATATTCTGGGCGAAAATATTTTAAGGAAGTGTGCTATGGCGAACCGACAAACACTGCTGGTAGGAAGTATGCCGTTCGAAAATGAAGAAGCTGCCATGCGGCTGGCGCTGGATACACTGGGTTCTTCGCTGCTGGCGCTGCCGGATGGTGAAATTGGTGAAAAGACCGCCGAATTCCCCAATGGCAGCCGTTCGGCGTGGGTGATGACCGCCATCAACCTGTGTTCAAAGGACACCGAAAATTGGCAGGTCGTCAAGCAGCCGGTCAATGATAGCAACGGCTTCCCCAAAGATTACGGCGATGTGCAGCGCTTGAAGCCGCGCCGTTCGCCAGCGGAGATGGATAAGTATCTGAAGTTCGGTTACGACGATTATTTCAAACACAGCTATCCGATTTTCAAGCAGTTACGCGATGAGAAGGGGATACCTGATCTGAAGTTTCAGGTGGGGATTCCAACCGGATTGGGCATCAGCTTTAGCATGATGAGCCCGATAGACGCGCTGCGTTATTCGGATGCTTTCAACCGGCGGCTGGCTTATGAGATTAACGAGATTATTAAAATCGGCGGCGATGATGTCGTCATCCAAATCGAGGTTCCGGGTGAGCTGGCGATGGCTTATAAATTACCGGATATGCTGGTGGGGTTGGCGCTGCGGAGTATCTTCGGACTGGTCAAGAAAATCACGCCTACGGCACAGTTCGGGGTGCATATCTGCCTCGGTGATTTGAATAATATCGCGTTGGTTCACGCCAAGACGTTGAATAAGCTGGTGCATTTCTCGAATAGTATGGTGGCTGGTTGGCCCGCGACTCATCAACTGCTGTACGTACATTATCCGCTGGCAGAAGCGGCTGACCCACCCCCGTTGGACGCAGCCTATTACCAACCGCTGCGGAATATACACCTGCCCAAAGGAACGCACTTTGTAGCCGGATACATCCATGAAAAGCGCAGTGAAGCCGAACACCGCCAGTTACAAAAAATCATCGAGGATGTGC
>JBBSBS010000428.1:0-5694 GCA_038251045.1 Aggregatilineales bacterium
CGCGTAATGCCGCCAACTGGACATTTTGGGGCGGCGGGAGGGTCGGTCAAGTCCGCTGAAATGACACAAATGCCGCGGGAAGTCCGGTCAATGCCACCGCTTTGCCATAAGTGTCTGCGGCTGCTGTATTTGCTGCTGGATTCGTGTTAAATGGGGCAGCAAGAAATGACACGGGAGTTTCCTCAAAATGGGATCCGATAGCACACGCATCATGGCGGTTGCAAGGCGCGTGATACAAGACAGGAAGGTGTGAGACCCTCGCCTACGATAATGCAATTTGCTGTGACCTATCACACCCCATCTGACCAGTTTCCACGCCCACTATAGAACAAAAATTCATTAAATGTCAACCGAAATCGGTAAGAGTTTACAAACCTTTTTGCACAACATGTGTACGTTGATGGTCAAGCAACTGTGCTGCCAAATCGACGGCAGAACCTAAGCATATATCCATTGGTGCGGGTAATCTTAACCTTAGATTCCAGAGTTAATTTGTACCCGCCCTAAATGCGCCATAAACTCATTACGTGTTGATTGGTTTGAGCGGAACGCCCCAAGCATAGTACTGGTGGTCATGCTGGCATCATGCTTTTCTACGCCGCGAATCATCGAGCACATGTGTTTGCCATCGACCACTACTGCTACACCAAGCGGATCAAGCACTTCATTGATAAAGTTGGCGATCTGGCGCGTCATGCGTTCCTGCACCTGCAAACGACTGGCGAACATATCCACAATACGCGGAATTTTTGACAGGCCAATGACTTTGCCACGCGGGATATAAGCGACATGGGCATGACCAATAAATGGCAGCATATGATGTTCGCACAAGCTGCTGAACTCAATGTCCTTCACAATGACCATATCATCATATTCCACATCGAAAATGGCATTATTGATGAGTTTGATGGGGTCGGTTCGGTAGCCACTCAACAGTTCCGAATACATTTTGGCAACGCGGTGGGGTGTGTTCAGTAAACCTTCACGGTTCGGGTCTTCACCGACAGCCATCAAAATTTCGGTCGTGGCATGTTCAATGCTTTCGCCGTCCACTGGTGGTAAGCCTAATTCAAAAATCCGCATAAAATCTTCGGATTTCATCTTATTATCAATGTCTGTATCCGCTACCGGTACATTTACCTTTGGTGCAACAACACGTTTTGTGTACATACTGTCCCTTTTTTGCCTAACTCTTGAACAGGAAAAATTATAAGTTATTTACCCCTCCAAAAAGCCGAAATTCAGCAAATACTATGGGTTTTCATATCAAATACTAAACATAACCCCTAGAACTTGTGTATAGTCCTGATGGGATGTGGTTTGTTACACTTACCTCATTAGGAAATAGGAGTTCGATTTGTGTCAAACGCATTAGATATTATTGAAATTGATCATCTTCGGCTACGTTGTATGATCGGCTTCAGCCCGCACGAACTTAAAGACAAACAGGATGTGATTATAACCTTACGGATCGGAAGCGATATGCGACGTGCAGGCGAAACGGATAACCCCGATGATGCTTTTAATTATCGAACTGTGACAAAAGCCATCATCAAGCATGTCGAAGAGTCGCACTACGCACTGGTCGAAAAACTAGCGACCGCCGTTGCTGGTATTGTCGTCGTAGAACACGGGGCACCGTGGGTACAGGTACGTGTACACAAGCCCGGTGCGCTGCGTTTTGCGGATAGTGTCGGCGTGGTCATTGAACGAACACCTGATGACTTCAAATAGTACCTCCATCGTCTATGTCTCAATGGGTTCAAATATCGAACCGGAAACAAATCTTAAACGGGCTATCGAACTGCTTGAGGAGCGCGGCACGATAACTGCGGTTTCTCATGCATACCGCACCCCTCCACAGGGATTTAGCGATCAAGCAGAATTCCTCAATCTCGCGTTGTGCATGACAACATCCTTAGAGCCTGAAACGCTTAAACATACGGTTTTGGATTGGATCGAGCAGGAATTGAAGCGTGTACGCGACCCGAAGAATAAGAATGCGCCGCGTACGATTGACCTTGATATTTCGCTTTGGAACGAGGAGGTATTTGAATACGGTGAAAAGCCGTGGCGCGTGCCTGACCCTGATATACTACGCTTCGCCCATGTCGTGCTGCCACTTGCGGAAGTCGCACCGGCGTATCTGCACCCTATCGAAAAAATCACGCTTTCGGAGATTGCTTCGCGATTTGAAGATACCCATTTTGAGACGATCAGGCTAATCTAATACCCAAGGCTACGGGAAAATCACCGACCAAACGGTGGGAATACGCCCTACAGGATGGCATAGGACGTGGTACAATCTCAACGTTTTATGCAAGCGATGTGTTTGTGGCAAATGGTTGTTAGCGTTCATCATGTGCCAAGGGCTAATAGCTTAGCGCTTGAATCCGGGAGTTTCTTGATTTATGAACTTACTTGACTATGGGCGTATCTTCATCCGGCGCGCCTGGATAATGGTATTGTTAGCCGTACTGGCGGCGGGCGCAGCTTATTACCTCGCCAAACAACAGCAGCCGATTTACCGCTCGATTCAGGTTGTGCTCATTCAACCTGCCCGCAGTGATAATGGCCTCACACTTTCAAGCAAAGAGTTGCTCCAAAACTACAGTCTATATCTGCAAAGTTCTTTTACTGCTGCCAAAGTTATTGACCAGCTTCAACTGGATATGACCCCTAAGGCACTTAGCGATCTGGTCAAGGTTGTGCCGGACTCACTTACGCTTTCGGTGAAAATTTCGGTGGACTTGCCGGATGGTGAGATGGCAAACCGTGTCGCCAAAGCATGGGGAGAACAGCTTGTCCAGTTCCGCAATGCCGAAAACCAGAAAGTGCAGCGGGCTGACCAAGTGAATGCCCTGCTTCAGGATAATCCAACTTACAGCCTAGATCGCCCGCGTCCTACGATTAACGCGGCAGCCGGGGCGGTACTCGGTATCATTCTCGGCGCGTTGATTATCTTTGTGCTGGAGTATCTAGAAAGCAGTGTCATCCGCCGCCGTGATGATCTGGAACGCATCATGGACATTCCGGTACTGGCAACTGTACCCGAGTCCAGTTAGGCACGACTGTCAATTTCAGGTGGAGGCGATTAATCATCTCCATTTCGCATTTCCAGCAAACATAATTGAACTGAATGCGCGACCAAAACATCATGCATTCATCTTTTCCTGGCTCATGAATAGGTAGTAAATATGCCCACTGTAAATCTGATTACGCTGACTGATCCCCGCGCCCCCGCTGCCGAAGCCTTCCGCAGCCTGCGCACGAACCTGATGTTTAGCAGTGTTGAAAACCCACTGCACACGCTGCTGCTCAGTTCAACAGCTCAAAGTGACGACAAAAGCACTACGCTAGCCAATCTGGCGGTCACATTTGCCCAAAGCGGCAACAAGACCATTCTGGTGGATTGCGATCTGCGCAAGCCCTCGCAACATGACATATGGGGTATCTCCAATGAACGCGGGTTAACCACCATGATGATCGAAGACGGTGCTATGTCGACTCCACCGCTCGCTAATACCGAGATAGACGGGTTACAGATTTTGCCGTCAGGGCCGCTGCCACCCAACCCGGCTGATATTCTGAGCAGCCAACGTATGAACGCGCTGATCGGGGTGCTTAAAGCCCGCGCAAATTATGTATTGTTTGATGCCCCTCCCGTACTGGCAGCCACTGATGCGGCATTATTAGGCGCAAAGGTGGACGGGGTGCTGTTGGTCATTCGTGCCGGACATACGCGCCGTGATCACACGACCCGCGCCCGTGAAGCATTAGGACGCGTCCATGTGCGTATACTCGGTGCTGTCCTCACCAATGCCCCGCAGGAGAGTGTTGGTAGTGAATACAAGTAGGCGAAGACATGCAAACCCCAAAGGATATTCGGGTCAGCAATTGGGCAGAACTCAACGAGGTTATATTCAATAACGCATGGAATCAGGACTTAGGCCGTTACCGAACACCGTTTGCTTTTCGCGGCCTTTCTGACATCGACCATGATCTGAAAACCAGCCTCATTCGGCTCGGCGGCCCTTACGATCAACTCGAACAAGCGCTGCTGCGTAACTTCAAGAAATATGCGCATCGCGATACCAGCCCCGGCGACTCGGTATGGAATTGGTTGGCTGTTGCCCAGCATCACGGCTTGCCGACGCGTTTGCTCGACTGGACGAACTCAGCTTACGTAGCGATGCACTTTGCCACAATCAACCTCGAAAAAATCGTGGTCGATGGCGCAATCTGGTGCGTGGATGTTCGAAAAATCCAACAGTGGATGCCACCGAAAGTACGCTCGGTGTTACGTGACCAATCCGCCAATTTCTTTCAGGTTGATATGCTGAGCCGTGTATCCCGAACCTTGCAAGATTTCGACAATCTTTCGCAAGAACCGTTTGCCATCTTTTTCGACCCACCGGCACTCGATGACCGCATTACTAACCAATATGCACTCTTTTCCACCATGTCGAGCCCGAAAGCGACGCTCGACCAATGGCTGGCTGATAAACCTGATCTCTACCAACGCATCATTATCCCGGCAGCTCTCAAGTGGGAAGTGCGCGACAAACTGGATCTGATTAACATTACCGAGCGCGTGTTGTTCCCCGGTCTTGATGGACTTTGTGGTTGGCTCAAACGCTACTACAGCCCACGATCAGAGACAGTCAAGCATAATGTCGAAATCTAAGCTGACGGTTGATTCCGAGGCGCAGACCGTCTGGGAAAAGCTACCTAAGAACAAGCCTTCGCGTCAGGCTATGCCCCCCATGACTGGCGGTACAGGATACCTATGGGGATTGCTGGTAATTGTGGTCATCATCGTAATCTTTGGCCTCTTGCAAGGTCGAATTGGATAATAATAGAGAATGATGTTTTTGTAGGGGCGCGACGTGTTGCGCCCCTATCCATGTCCACTAAAGAAAATGAGGTACGAAGCACATGAAGGGACTGATTCTAAGCGGTGGCAAGGGAACCCGTCTGTATCCCTTAACCTATACCAATGCCAAGCAGTTGATTCCGGTTGCCAATAAGCCTGTTCTGGTGCGGGTAATCGAGTCGATTCGCGATGCAGGTGTGGATGAAATTGGCATCGTTATTGGTCAAACCGGCCCACAGATTCAAGAAGTCATCGGTGACGGCAGCAAACACGGTGTGAAAATCACTTACATCCCGCAGGAAAGCCCGGATGGTCTTGCCCACGCGGTTAAAATATCCCGTCCGTTCCTCGGTGATGATCGCTTCGTGATGTTCCTCGGCGATAACGTCATTCAGGGTGGCATCAATCAACTCATCAGCGACTTCGCCAGCAGCGATTGGAACAGCCAAATTGTGCTTAAAGAAGTCGAAAACCCGACCGCCTATGGTGTCGCCAAACTGCGACCTGACGGCAGCATTGAACAACTCATCGAGAAGCCCAAAGACCCGCCGAGTAATCTGGCGCTGGTTGGCATTTATATGTTTGACCCGCATATCTGGGACGCGGTCAACAGCATCCAACCGTCCAAGCGAGGCGAACTTGAAATTACTGATGCCCTCCAGTGGTTAGTCGATGCCGGACACCGTGTTTTCCCACATGTGCATAAAGGCTGGTGGATTGATACGGGCAAGCCAACTGATATGCTCGAAGCCAATAGTCTTGTGCTGGAAGAACTTGTCCCCAATATCGCCGCCAGCGCCACCGTCGAGAACTCGCAA
>JBBSBS010000429.1:0-5691 GCA_038251045.1 Aggregatilineales bacterium
GATCGCAATTTCGTAGGCTTCCAGAATTACATGCAAATCTTTACCCAGGATCCCGTATTTTGGACTGCCGTAAAAAACAGCTTAATCTGGGTAGTATTGTCCCTATTTATTCCGACGCTACTTGGACTGCTGTTAGCCTTAGCGGTTAATCAACGTTTGTTCGGAAAAACAACCTTTCGTGCCATATTTTATCTACCTGCGATTATCGCTTCTATAGCTGTCGCCACGATTTGGTCATGGATGTATAACCCGCTGCTGGGTCTCGTGAACGCTGCGCTTAATAGCCTCGGACTTGGATATTTGATCCAGGACTGGCTTGGCAACCCTAACATCGCGCTGTACTCAATTTTTGTTGCTTTCGTGTGGCAATCTAGCGGTGTCGCAATGGTCTTATTTCTGGCAGGGTTGCAAGGTGTCCCTGAAGAATTAAAGGAGTCAGCCCGTGTAGATGGTGCCAATGGCGTACAGGTATTTCGCAACATCACCCTGCCTTCGCTACGTGAGACATTTATTGTGGTTATTGTCCTTACTATCATCAATTCACTCAAAGTATTTGATTTGATTGTCGGTATGACGTCTGGAGGGCCAGCACAATCGACACAAGTGTTGGCATTGTGGAGTTATACCCAGTCCTTCGGGCTGCATAATTTTGGGAACGGCATGGCAATTGCAGTTGTTTTACTTGTCATCACATTGGTCATCATCATTCCATACATCATCTGGACTTCTCGCGGGGAAGACACGCAATGATACCTAACCTGACTAGACGTCTGCGCCAAGTCGACCCAGTCATCATTGCCCTGTGGATATCGCTAGTCGTTGTCGCCATTATTTGGGTCGCGCCCTTCATATTTATCGCATTGACCGCTATGAAAACGCGTCCTGATTTGATCAAAACTGGCGCGTTCGGCCTACCGACGACGATTGCATGGGAAAACTTTTCAAATGCTTGGAGCAAAGCCAAGTTGTCAACAGCTTTCATAAACAGTGCCATTATTACGTTTACCAAGGTTCCCATTGGCCTTTTTATTTCATCTTTGGCTGCCTTTGCGCTGGCGCGAATGCGCTTTCGCTTTCAAAAAGTCTTGTTTGTACTGCTCGTGATGGGAACGATGATTCCCGTACAAGTGGCACTTGGTCCGCTGTTTCGCCTGATTCTGAGTTTAGGTCTTCTCAACAAATATGCTGGGATTCTTTTGCCCTATATCGCCTTCGGTGTTCCTTACCACGTTTTCATTTTACGCGGCTATTTTCGTGGGATTCCAGTTGAGCTTGACGAAGCTGCTCGGCTAGATGGGGCGTCGAGTTTTGGTGTGTACTGGCGCGTTATTTTGCCACTGGCCACCCCTGCCTTAGCAGCTTTGTTCATTCTTGATTTTGTGTCTACTTGGAACGAGTTTGGCATCGCTCTGGTGATTTTACAGCGTCAGAACGCGTGGACCATTCCACTGTCGTTACAGGCGTTTACAGGGCAATTTGGCAACAACTATACCCAACTGAACGCCGCAATTTTGATGGCTATTTTGCCCGTTATCATCGTCTATCTGTTGTTCCAGCGTTACTTCGTTTCGGGGCTTGTTGCAGGAGCAGTTAAAGGCTAATTACTTACGTTCACATGTTGCGAAGACCAAATTAGGATTGAACCTAGATGAATAATCATCTTGAAGTCTGGAGTCAGTTTGAACTTGAACTTGCGGGATCGAAAAGTGGCAACCCGTTTCTTGATGTTACCCTAAGCGCCGTGTTCACTTTTCAGCACCGAAGTATTGAAGTCAACGGCTTTTATGATGGTAATGGATTATATCGTGTCCGTTTCATGCCCGATACCGTTGGCGAATGGCGCTATCGGACGATCAGCAATTTGGACGAATTAGACGGCATTACCGGAAGCTTTATTTGCAGTCCCGCATTGCCTGACAATCATGGGCCAGTTCGTGTCGAGAACACCTTTCACTTCGCCTATACGGATGGAACGCCTTTCTATCAGGTTGGAACCACCTGTTACGTCTGGAATCATCAGGGCGACGAACTTGAAACACAAACACTCGACACGTTAAGAACTGCACCATTCAATAAATTGCGTATGTGTGTATTCCCCAAAGACTATCTTTATAACAAGAATGAGCCGCTATATTACCCCTTCGAGCGAACCGAGAATGGTAGCTGGGATTTTACGCGCTTCAATCCCGATTACTTTCATCATCTGGAGCAACGTGTGGGCGATTTACTAGCACTCGGCATCGAAGCAGACATCATTCTCTTTCACCCCTATGATCGCTGGGGATTTGCCACAATGGATAGGGAAACGGATGATCTTTACCTCCGCTACGTCGTTGCACGTCTGTCTGCCTATCGTAACGTCTGGTGGTCGATGGCAAACGAATTCGATCTTATGCGCCAAAAGTCCATGGCAGATTGGGATCGGTTCTTCCGTGTTGTTCAGGAGAATGATCCATACCAACATCTTCGATCCATTCACAACTGCCGAGGATTCTACGATCACGGTAAACCGTGGGTTACCCATCAAAGTATCCAGCATTCCGATCTACCATCAACTGAACACTGGCGCAATCAATTCAGAAAACCTGTTGTTGTCGATGAGTGTTGTTATGAAGGAAACAACCCAAAAGGATGGGGCAATATTACTGCCCAAGAAATGACACACCGTTTTTGGGAGGGCACTGTCCGGGGTGGTTATGTTGGCCACGGCGAAACTTATTTACACCCGGAAGACATTCTCTGGTGGTCGAAGGGCGGTGTATTACATGGGCAAAGTCCTGAACGAATTGCATTCTTGCGTCAAATTATGGAAGCAGGCCCTGCACAGGGGCTGGAACCCGTTAGTGATGTTGCATACCCGGAATATCCCGCTGCATGCAAGGGAGATGCCTACTTTCTCATTTATTTTGGCATCAAGCAACCTGCTGAAATGACCTTTACCCTCCCCTTAAACAATCATTACACGGGTGAGATTATTGATACTTGGGCAATGACTGTAACGCCATGGGGACAGAACTTATTAGGAGAATTCACTGCTCAGCTGCCCGGTAAACCTTACATCGCAGTACGTTTTCAGAAAATGTAAACCTTAGGAGTTGGATTAATGACGGGTTTGGAAATTTCGAGTACCAATGATTATCTTGTAAAAGATGGTAGGCCCTTCTTTTATCTGGCTGACACCGCCTGGATGGCATTTAGCAATTTGCCCTTAAGTGACTGGCCGCGCTATCTGGCCTATCGCAAGTTACAGGGATTCACCGCCCTACAAATAAGTATTCTACCCATCACTCACGACACCAGTATGTCGCCTGAGAACATCGATCCTTTTCTTACAGATGCGAAGGGTAACTGGGATTTTAGTGCTTACAACGAGTCCTATTTTGATAAAGCGGACGCGATGGTCGCTATGGCAGTTCAACAGGGTTTTGTGCCTGTATTGGGTGTCTTGTGGTGCAGTTACGTGCCAGAAACCCGTTGTTCGGAAAATAGTCCCGTTGCTTCGGTCATGCCTTTTGAGGCTGTCAAACCATTCGCTACTTATGTAGCCGAGCGCTTTAAGCAGTATGACCCCGTCTTTTTTATCAGTGGTGATACACGCTTTGAGTCTGCCGAGGAAGAACCGTATTACATGGCTGCCCTTGAAGCAGTAAAGGCTGTATGCCCCAATGCGTTGACCACCATGCATCTCCACCCCAAAGGTGATTTACCCCGTTACTTCATGGACGCCGTTGATTTTTATATGTACCAGTCCGGTCATAACGCGCGAGGACAAGACCAGCCGTATGTGCTGGCTGAAAAATTCTTTAAATACCCTGTTAAACATCCGGTCGTCAACAGTGAACCTTGCTACGAAGGGCATGGACGGGGAGGCGAAAAAACACGCTTCAATGCCTTTGACATCCGCAAAGCAACATGGCAAAGTCTGTTGTCGGGCGCAAAGATGGGAATAACCTATGGAGCACACGGAGTATGGAGTTTCCACCGCCACGGTATGAATTTTTTGAACAAAAAACGGTCATTTGAACCCTACGATTGGGATGTTGCACTGGAATTTGACGGAGGTTGGGACGTGTCCTTTGCACGCTGGATTTTTGAGATGTATCAGCTATATGACTTGAATCCTGCGAACATCGTTCTGAATAATGCCCCGGAAATTAGAGTTGCAACGAATGCCGACACAAGTAAGATAGCAATCTACTCGCCCTATAGTTTTGATATTGAGCTTGCAATAGATATATCTGATTTTCATATCGTCGCCTTAGATTTAAATTCTCGACGAGTCATAATGCCAGAAGTCTCTAGGGGATCTAAATCAATTGTAAGAATGCATCGATACAATGCCGATGTTCTGATTCTTGCAATGCGATTACCAACGATAGCACCAGAATAAACCGTGGGAATATGATTTTTTCAGAAAAACCGCATGGGATGCAAAAACTCTTTAAAGCCTCTACTTGATCGCAATGCGAGGGGTTTTAGGGATCTCAGTACACGACGCATAATCTTCACCTCAATTTCACCTTGGTATTGGGCACCTAACCAGATTTGATTTATTACCCTGCGGATAGAGTGAATTTGACAAAGTAAACGTTTTCTGTTATCTCTATTAGCAGTAGAAAACGTTTACTATTTCACTTACTAGGTTGTTTATAGTGTCGACGATTAAAGACGTGGCCGAAGCCGCTGGAGTATCTATTGCAACGGTATCCCGTGTTTTAAGCAAAAGTACCTATCCAGTAAACACCGAGACACGCGACCGTATCCTGAGAGAAGCCAAAAAACTGGGCTACTCCGTCAACAGGGCAGCACGCAGTCTACGAACAGACCGGTCTTTCATCATTGGTGTGATCCTCGAAAACTTTAGCTCATTCTTTGCCCCGACAATTATTCGCGGTCTGCAAGATGTTTTACACGACAGCGGTTATTTTTGTGTTGTAGTTAACATCTCATGGGAGAGTTATTCACAGACTAAAGTGGTACAAGATTTGCTGGGCCACTCAGTTGACGGCTTTATCTTTGTCGAAACGTGGCGCTCAATCGCCGAAAATGATGGAATGCTCAGCGATAAGCCGTATGCCTTTGTTCACCGCTTATTCCATGAATCCCATATGCACAGTGTAATTCCGGATGAACCTTATAACTCGATGCTGGCTGTTAATCATTTGATCCAAATGGGGCATAAACGAATTGGCTACATTAGCGGTCCGATTAGTTTCTGGTCTTCGTACGATCGCTTCACGAACTATCTCCGTGCGCTAGAAGCCGCAGGACTTGAGCCGGACGACAACACCATCCGCAGGGGAGATTGGCATGTACCAAGCGGCTACAAGGCGGCTCAGGAAATTCTGTCTGCTCATCCTCTCCCAACTGCAATCGTGGCCGCTAATGACCAAATGGCCTTTGGAGCCATCCGGGCTATACAGGATAAAGGGTTACGAGTTCCAGATGACATCGCAGTGGTTGGCTATGATGATGATGAGTTTGCAAAGGTCTCCAACCCAACCATTACCACCGTCCAGCTTCCACTATTCGAAATGGGCCAAGTAGCCGCCAAACATCTTCTAAAGCAGTTGAAGGGAGAAAACCCTTCACCGGAAGAAATCCGGATCAAGAGTAATCTAGTGATCAGGCAATCCTGTGGTTCGCCAGAAGGACGCTACATTTTGGCAACTGATTATATGCGAGATGACA
>JBBSBS010000430.1:0-5687 GCA_038251045.1 Aggregatilineales bacterium
CCTATCTTGATTGCCAGTTCGTTATCCGTTGCCGTGTTTTCGCCCCTCAGTTCTCCCTCTCTGTACACGGAGAGGGGGCTAGGGGGTGAGGTTCTGAGGGAAGATTTCGCGACTAGCAATCAGAGTAAAGCCTACATTCGTTATAATCTTTTTCATCACACAATCTCTATGCGTTTCCTAGATTGGGTTAATCCTTCTGTAATCTCATAGTGCTACACTGTCAAGCAATTATTCCCTATGGTTAGAAGGATGTGAACATGACCGAAAAGATCCTCAAGTCCGAAAATGAATGGCGTGAACAACTAACGTCCGATCAGTACGCCGTCTTACGCCAACATGCCACCGAACGCCCATTTACGGGTGAATACGTCCACACAAAAACACAGGGCATGTATCTTTGTGCCGCTTGCCACCAGCCGCTATTTGCGTCCGATACCAAGTTTGACTCGCGCTCTGGCTGGCCTAGCTTTTGGGATGTTATCGACAAAGGTAACGTCGAACTCATAACCGATATGAGTCATGGCATGAAGCGCGTCGAGGTACTTTGCAACCAGTGCGGCTCGCATCTTGGGCATGTCTTTGATGATGGCCCACGGGACACAACCGGTCTGCGCTACTGCATCAATTCGGCGGCATTGAAACTGGAACCCGACAACAAGGAATAAGTTCGGGCTTATGTACTGCTGGGTGCTGCTGGAACAAATATCAGCAGCACCTATTGAGCGAGATGATTCACTTCAATCGGCGCGTTTTTTCCTTGATATACCAGATAACGCATGGGAGCTAATGAAATACTGTCGCCTTCGTTGAGGTTCACCGCTTTTGAGACAAATATTTTCAACTCACCTAGCTGCGGCACATCAACCAACACCTTGCGGTAATGACCAAGATCCATCACTTGATCGACACGAGCCTTCCACACAGCCTCTGCCCCTACATGCGTATCCGGAACGATAACCAGATCTTCAGGGCGCAGCGCCACGGTCAACTCATCCCCTACTGCTATTCCCTCAGGTGGTGTGAGTATAGTCTCGCCAAGCCGCAGCTTACCATCTTGTGCGGTGGCCTTCAGCAAATTCATCGCGCCGATAAAATCCGCTACGAACAAACTCTGTGGGTTGGAATAAATCGTACTGGGATGATCCAATTGCTCAATCTGACCACCACTCATCACCGCAATTCGGTCAGCCAGCGATAAGGCCTCTTCCTGATCGTGTGTCACAAAAATAGCAGTTATCTTCAGGCGGCGTTGAATCCGTTTTAACTCCTCGCGCAGCCGCACCCGCAAAATTGCGTCTAAACTTGAAAATGGCTCATCCAACAAGAGAATTTTGGGTTCAAGTACAATGGCCCGCGCTAGCGCCACGCGCTGCTGCTGCCCGCCGGAAAGCTGTGCCGGGAATCGCGCCTCATATCCCGAAAGACCAACCAGTGTCAGCGAATCACTGACCTTCTGTTGGATGACTTCGCGGGACAACTTCCGCAAACCCAACCCAAAAGCAATATTGTCGTAAACTGTCATATGCGGCCACAACGTATACTTTTGAAAAACCATCGCTGTCGGGCGCTTATTGGCTGGCAGCATTGCAATCGATTCGCGGTCAATCTGAATATCACCGGTCGTCTGAGCCTCGAACCCCGCGATCATCCGCAGCAAGGTGGATTTACCACAACCCGATGGCCCCAATATACACATGAACTCGTTGTCATTAACCGTGAAAGCGACATCATCAACCGCTGCTACATTTCCAAAGCGCTTAGTCAAATGAACAATATCAAGCGTTGCCATAAATTACACCCCAAAACCTGCTGTAAGATAGCCGCCACGAAGGAGTCGCTGTGCCACAATCAGCAGCAGCAAGGAGGGTAACCACAATACAAACGAGACAATCGCACCGTATTGCGTCACAAGTTGGCTGTTGATGAGTGAATACATCAATACCGGCATGGTTACTACGCGCGGCAAACCAATGATCAGTGCGCCCTGTGCCTCATAAAATGTGTTTACAAAAGTAAGCAATACCGCTGCGCTCAAAGCAGGCATGACCATCGGTAAAGTAATCTGTATAAATACGCGTAAGGGCGATGCACCCACATCGAGCGCTGCCTCTTCCAATGATCGGTCAACCCCTTGGAAAGCCGCCGTTGGAATCCAGATCATCAGCAGCAGCGTATTCACCAACTGAATCATGATGACACCCGGCACGGTTCCAATCAGATTCAGCCGAAAAAAGATCACCGCTATGCTGACGTACAATCCAAATCGAGGGAACGCATTCGTCGCCAAAAACGACAACAGCAGCAGTTGCCGGCCCCGAAACTTTAACCGTGCAAATGCATAAGACGCCGGCAAACAAATGATTGCCGAGAGTGCTGTAACCGTAATGGACAGCACGATACTAAACGGCAGTGCGGAAGCAATATCGGCTCTTGAAAAAGTTTCGTGCCAATAACTAAAGCCAAATTGTGTCGGAATGAGTGCAGGATACTTCCACTTTTCTGCAAATGCCCACAGCACCACAGAATACAATGGCCCCAGAATCACCAATATCAGTACGATTAGTGCAATCAGGCCAAATCCGTCCCGCCGGATCATAGTTACAAAACTGCGCCGCGTACGCTCCCAAAACGTATCAGGTACAGGCAGCGAAGGAGTTAATGCGCTCAATCAGATTCCTCCTGCTGGATTCGCTGTTTGGCTACAGTACGCACATAGAGCAGGCCGACCAACGAACAAATGATAAAGGTAATAACCGCCTGTGTTTCGGCATCATCAGGTCGCCGGTATTGCCCGAAAGTCTGCTGCATATACACACCCATCATCTGCGGCGCAGCCGGACCTAATAAATATGGAATCGTATAGCTGCCGAAAATACCCAGAAAATTGAGCGAGAACACAATCAGCAGCGGGCGAATAATCAATGGCAAAATGATGCGTCGGAATATCGTCCAATTCCCTGCCCCCACATCTCGCGCGCACTCAATCAACGAGTCGCTGATTTGTCCCAACCCTGCCGTGAGCACCAGCACCGTAAATGGAATCGACTCCCACACCAAACCAATAACAATTGCCTCTGGTTTCAGGTAAGGTGTCCGGTAGCCGGTAATTCCTACAACGCTCAAAATGCTCTCCAACGTGCCGCGTGTACCCAGAAACCGGATGAGTGCATAACATAAGATAATGCCCGGTACAAACAACGGGAACAGCACCAAGATTTGTACTGCACCGGCGATGCGCCCTTTGGCAAACCGTAAATACAGCGACAGCGGAAAACACACGAGGAAAATTGTAAACAATGTCAGCAGTACGATCTGAAAAGTGAAAATCAGATTCGACACACTGATCGAGTCATTAAAGAACGCCGCATATCGTGACACCGACAGCCCCGATTGACCGTTAACATCAACCAGCAGCGTTCGGACAATGGATTGCAACGCCGGAAGAAAAATCAGCAGTCCCATCAATAGGAGAGGCGGCGCAATCATCACATACGGCAGCAGCGAACGGCGAAAAGACCGCCGCGCTGGATTCTCAGTCGCGGATGATGTCGGTAAAGGTGTCATAAATAGTTAACAACTGCTAATGCTAAAGAATCACAGTACAGAATTTACATCTAGCTTTTATGAATCTACAAGTAATGGATATGGCTTCGCCACAGCTAACCCGCTGGTTGCCCTTTACATGCAATGTGTATACATCATATCAAATGCTCAAACCGGGAACGTGAATATGAGTCACATTCCCGGCAGTATCTAATATCCGGAACCGAAAGTGATTAGCTTGCGGGATCGATGTTGGTTGCGACGTTGTTATACCAACCCTCGACCATTGTCGCGCCATAATCGCCACCGGGCCACGTCGGTACGGTATCGGTAATCACATCCGTAAACTGAGTCTGAAGTTCTTCAGGAAGATCAGACCAGGCTACAGCAGGGAAACCACCAATCACATTGACGATTGACTCCTGCATAGCGGGGGTCAAAACGAAGTCAGCTAGTGCCAACGCACCTTCTTGATTGGTTGAGTTAGAAGGAATACCGGAATAAGCATATCCACCGGTAAATGGCAAATCTTGAAGTTGTGCCAGCTTAGTAGCTTCTGGCAGCAGTTCCTTGTGAATAGCCTGTAGTGCCTGATCTGACCAAGCCGTAATCATGTTCACCGAGCCGTTAGCGAAGAGTTCCAGCACGGGGGTATTGCCTGCCGGATAAGCCCCTTCTTCATAAATGTCGCTGTGAACGCTGCTCAACAATTCCCACGCCTTCGGGAATTGGTCAATCAATTCTTTCTTCGATTCGCCCGGTACAAACAATGAGGGGTCTTTGCCTGTGACTTCGAAAATAGCACGTGTGACCATTGCCGCACCGCTGCCGCCCTTGTCAGGGCGATTGTAAACAAATTGACCGGGATGTGCCTTTATCCATTCTATTAATTCAGCATATGTGGTCGGCACTTCGTCCTCTGCCACAAATTCACTGTTGTAAGCCAGCAGCACCTGTGAACCGCGATATGGAATTTCCTGCGGCAGACGATTTGTTGCGTCGATCACATTGGCAATATTGGGGACATTATCCTCGGTAATTTCGAGGAATAATTTCTGATCAACCCATTCCTTAGCTTCATCGACACTAATCGTTTCAAAGTAATCAACCTGAGGGTCATCGCCCGTGCCCAACGCTGCCAGCGCACGGTTAGCAATATCCGTGTTGCCACCGCCTACGCCGCGCACAATGGTCAACACAACATTATATTCTGGGTGTTCCGCTTCAAACGCCGGAATAAGTGTATTGGTCCACCAATCGCTGATGTTTGTATCCGAGTCCGTGTAAACAAATATATCCTTGGGTGCGTCCTGAGCAACAACAGTTGCCGCTGTCACCATCAACAAAACCAAAGTCGCTAACAAAAGTCTTAAATACCGCATCACTGGCCTCCAATTTTAGTTCTGATGTCTGCGAGAATACCGTCATTCCGTATACATCAATTTAAAAAACTGCTAATTTTATGTTAAGAGTTTTCGACGGTATATTAAATATACATTAAATGATTTTACCTTACAAATACTGCTATTTAACCGAAAAGCGATACAATAAGTGCCATCTTCCTCCTTAATAAGGATACTGTCTCGTGACATTTCAAATCGTTCATCACATGGCAGCGCTTGATTCGGCCTCCAATCCACCAAACTCATTGCGAGCAATAGAATTATGCCTAAAAGACAACGCCGCCATAATCGAAATTGATATTACACCCCTTGCCGGTGACGATTTTCTACTGGTTCATGATCCTGATCTAGAATCGGAAACAACCGGAGAAGGCAAGGTTGGCGAATGTTCACCCGAACGCGCAAAAACCTATCAAATCAAACACAACGGTGTCGCCACTAACCATCCGCCTGCCCTATTAAGTGAGGTTGTAGCCGCCTACCTTGCCGCACCCGGCACAACGCGCCTCCAACTAGACTACAAAGCCGTCTATCCCTCAACCAGTGATGAATACTTACGTCGTCTCATTCGTCTGGTTGAACCCCTCGGTGATCGTGTCATCGTCAGCAGCGGCGCGGATTGGCATTTGCGACATTTACAGCATTTAGCACCGTGGCTAGACATCGGTTTTGACATCGGTTTTTATCTCGACTGGCGTGATCCGTCATGGAAAATCGACCCCGAAAATCCCCCTTACCAAC
>JBBSBS010000431.1:0-5686 GCA_038251045.1 Aggregatilineales bacterium
ATGCGGGTCACGTTGTTACTGTTGTTCGTACAGATGTTAGGCACTGTCACGCCGCTGGTCTTGTTTCCTGCCGAAACATGGACGCGCTTCCCGATTGTTCCCACACTGGAAGGCCAGTACATTCTCAAAAATATGATATTGGTGACAGCAGGTATTGTAATCGGAGCAACGGTGCGTGGTGGTCGTTTGATTGATGATCCGGCAGAAATGACCACATCAGTCGTGACGGAGTCGTCGTAAACGGATTAAGCACTGCGGGAGGATAGGGGATGTGGAGGTTACGTACTGAAAAAGTTCAACTAGGCTTGTTTGAGATTCGTTCTTCGCGACCGATGAAGGCAATCACTATGTCAGATCGCGTGACAATACCCACCAGCGTTTCATCCCGCATAACGGGTAAGCAGCTAATGCGGCGCGCCAACATCAGCCGCGCCGCATCTTCCGCATCGGCATCAGGGGCAATGACGACCGGCGCAGGATTCATGATCATCCGCGCATATAGATGGTCGACCAATTCCTCGTCCTGCCAGCGTTCGCGCATAATATAGGGGGAATTCATTGCCAATCGACAGTCGCGATCACTAATAATGCCGATTAGATGGTTTTCCGTGTTAAGGACGGGCATATGATGACAGCCAAGCTGCTCCATTAAATCCAAGACTTCGTGGAGGGTACTGTGTAACCGGACGGTGGCTGGGCGCTCGGTCATTATGTCGGATACATTCATGTCACCCACACCTTTACACTCAAAATAAAATAACTAATCGCTTTGCTGCGGTTTAAGGGTTTACACCGTCGCCGCTGTTTCGGATTCCACAATCATTCTGAAGATGTCCGATTCGGTCAATATGCCAACCAGATCACCCGTATGATTTATAACCGGCACCCCACTAATTTTATGCTTGAGCATTAAAGTTGCCGCATCAACAATTTTTTGGTCAACATTAATCGTGACGACCTCATGAGTCATGATTCTTGCAATCGTAAGTTGTGACCAGAGATAATTGATTTCCCAAATACTCAGTGTAGTCGCGTCGGAGGGATTGGCCTCGCGCACATCGCCATAGGTTACAATACCCACCATCTGATTGTGTTCATTTACAACCACCAATCTTCGGATATTGTATTTCTTCATCATTTGCTGTGCTGCACCAATTGCCGCCTCAGGGCGTATGGTCACGACAGGTTGGCTCATCCACTGACTAACAGTTGTTTCGTTGAGCATGATTACACCTCTTACATTAACCATGCTTTTACATTACGCCCTGTGGTGCATTACACCTACTGCCAAACATAACCCCTTTCAAATGAGGAATGTCCACTACTCGTCAAAATGCGCGTATTGGCGTAATGATGCTTAATCGGGTTCCTTCTCCCAGCGTAGAGTGTATTTCGATTCTTCCACCATGCAGTGCCGCCCGGTGTTGTAAATTGCGTAAGCCTAATCCCTCGGCATGTGCCATGTTTCCGGTATTAAAGCCCTTACCGTTGTCTTGCACGTGAAATTCAAAATCATGCTCCACCAGCGCAGCACGAATATGGATTGTATCGGCATCTGCATGGCGAATAGCGTTACTGATTGCCTCATTAACCATTTGCATAATTGCCTCAAATACGGCTGGGGTAAACAGAGGGGATGTTTCTGGTGCGTCAAGAATTATTTGTATACTATCTGGAACATAGAGCTTTTCTAGAAGTTCGACCAACGAAGTGTGAACCGTTTTTATGTTTTGACTCCCACCATGCAAATCAGTGATGTAGTGTCGGATGTCTTCTATAACACCGTTTAAACTTTTGATGGTTTCACTCAATTCGGCAGCCGATGCCCCGCCTGAATCCCGCATCAAATCCAGATGCATTCCTAACCCATACAACGACTGTATGATGCCGTCATGAAGTTCCATCCCGATGCGCTCACGCTCCTCCAAAAGCGCTAGATGGCTTTGCTGCTCATTAAGTTGGGAACTAGCGATTGCAACCGCTGCATAACCGGCCAGCGTTTCGACGACCCATTCATCTTCTTCATCAAAATCTTGCCCATCGAGCCGGTCACATAAGTAGAGCGTGCCAAAAAGTTGCATCCCAATTTGGATTGGTACACCCAGTAAGCTGGTCATTGGTGGATGTGTTCCGCAAAATCCTGATGAGCGCGAGTCATCCTGCATTTTAGCGATGCGGAGACTCTTGCGGTCTTTCATAATTGCGCCAATGAGTCCATTGCCCGTCGGTAAATGAGTCAGGTGCGCCGACTGTTCCTTAGTTAGTCCCGCAACCTTAAAAAAACGCAGCCCACCTTTGCCATCCGGTACACCCAATGCCGAATATTGCGCATTCACCAATTGTAAAGACACCTGTGCGATACGTTCCAGAACATTTTCCAGTTTATCCGCTTCCGCTGCATACATAACCGCAGATGCAATATCCTTAAGTTGCGATAAAATGACAGATGTATTACGTTTTCCTGGATAGGTGTCACTTTGCATAATGATTTTGTTCTCGTATAGTCATAACATTACGTCTATTCTATCCATGAATGTTCTATGTTACATGGTTAAAGGCAGGGCACATGACCAACTCGGTAAATATTCTGATTGCAGATGATCACTCTGTTGTACGTGCAGGGCTGCGCGCATTGCTAGAACGGCAGGGGCAGGGACGCTTCCGTGTCATTGCTGAAGCGGGCACGGGTGAAGAAGCCATCGCGAAGGCTCAGGAATTTCATCCGGATGTTGCTGTTCTGGATGTTCGGATGCCCGGTGTTTCTGGTATAGAGGCTTGCCGGCAAATTGTTGCAACCGTTCCCGGCTGTCGGGTGATCATCTTAACAAGTTATGCCGAAGACGAACTGCTCTTTGCTGCCATTCAGGCCGGTGCATCCGGTTATGTACTCAAGCGGATTGGTGACAACGAACTTGTTTTGGCGGTTGATCGCGTTAGCCGTGGAGAAGGCATGCTCGACCCATCCATGACCACCGCCGTATTTACCGAAATGCGTAAAGCGGGTGATGCCCAAAATGCAGCGGCATTTTCCACACTCACGTCACAAGAACTCATCGTTTTGGCGCTGGTCGCTGATGGTCTCACTAACAGGCAAATTGCTATGAAGATGTACCTCGGTGAAGGAACGGTGCGTAATTATGTTAGCAGCGTTCTTTCCAAGATGAACGTGGCAAATCGCGCCGAGGCAGCGGGCTATGCGGTCAAGCACAATATCCGCGAATTGGTTCCCCCGTCGGCTGAATGAGCCTTATCAGTCAGTAAACAAAAACACCCTCGTCGATGATAATGGCGAGGGTGTTTTTATACCTGCACTATGAAATCAATTCACAGGCTCAGCATCTTTTTTAGGGGGTTTTGCCGCCGCCGCTTTGCCTTTGCTTGGGACGACAAACACTGGGCAAATTTTCGCTTCCAGTACTTTGTTCGTCACACTCCCGAATAAGAAGCGGCTTATACCTGACCGTCCATGTGTTGACATGACGATGGCATCAACATTCAACTTCTCTGCTGCTTCTGTGATGACCGTCGCCGGATCACCGATCTGGACCTGATGCTGGATCGTTATGCCATAGTGTGCCAGATCTTTGACTATCCCTTCGACATAGTTCTTCGCATATGGCAGCAATTCGTTCTTGGTTGCTTCATAATCCGGTGCAGTCACAGGTGGGTAATAACCGTAAACCAGCATATCCGGCATATCGACCGCACATACGAGGGTAATTTTGCCATCTGGGGAAACAATATCCAGAGCGTATTCAATGGCTTCCTGTGCTAACTGTGAACCATCTAGCGGAACGAGTACATGCTTTAACATTGTCTTGCCCCTTCCCGTTTTCATTTATCTTACATCCTTAGTCTATGCTGCTTAGCTTTTTCGCCGTAGTAATAATTGTCACCATCCCATTAGTGCTTTTCTCACTACGCTTACTCTTTGCATCCCAATACACTGTAATTACCACGTCGATGCAACAAGGCAAAAACCATGAACTGGAAACAAAAAATCATTACCTCGGAAGCTGCTGCCTCAAAAGTGCAGTCCGGTCAGCGCGTCTTCTTAACCGGCAATTGCTCCACACCCCAGCGATTTATGGCGGCGCTTTGTGAACAATGCAACCAGCTTCAGGGAGTTGAGGTTGTTCAGTTACTGGATCTTGGTGCAGGCGACTATATGACTCCTGCAATGGAAGGCCACGTTCGTATCAACAGCTTGTTCATAAGCAGCAAGGTTCGTTCAGCGGTAAATGCAGGCTTGGCGGATTTCACACCTGTATTTTTATCGGACATCCCAAATCTATTTACCACAGGCCGCTTATTACTAGATGTTGCCGTTATCCATGTGAGTCCGCCCGACGAACACGGTTATTGTTCGTATGGAGTTGAAGTTGGTGTGACCAAGAGCGCCGCCGAAACTGCCGGATTGGTCATCGCTGAAATTAACCCCAATATGCCGCGCACGTTGGGTGACAGTTTCATTCATGTCAGTCAGATTGACCATTTCATTGAGGTTAATTACCAACTACCCGAAATTCATGCCGAACCCCCGTCGCCAGTTCAGGACAAAATTGCTTCATATATTGCCGAGCTAATCCCCGATGCGGCGACTCTCCAAACAGGGATTGGTGGAATTCCTGATGCCGTACTGCGCCGTTTGACCGACCACAAAAATCTAGGTATTCACACTGAACTATTCTCTGACGGCGTTATGGAAATGATCGAAGCTGGTGTCATTACGAATGCATCTAAAACGTTGCACCCGGGTAAAGTTGTAGCAGGCTTTGTATTAGGCACACGTGATTTGTATCGCTATATTCACGACAACCCTGTTTTTGAGCTTCACCCGACCGAGTACGTCAATGATCCATTCATCATTGCCAAAAATGACCGGATGATTTCTATCAATTCCGCATTAGAGGTTGATTTAACGGGTCAAGTTTGCGCCGATAGCATTGGGACGCAGTTCTATTCCGGTGTCGGGGGGCAGGTAGATTTTGTAAGAGGTGCGTCACGAAGCAAAGGTGGAAAGTCGTTCATCGCGCTCGCAAGTACTGCCAAGAATGACACCATAAGTCGAATCACGACTGCGCTAAAACCGGGTGCGGGTGTCACGACCACCCGTAACGATGTTCATTACGTTGTGACTGAATATGGCGTAGCTGATCTTTATGGACGCTCCATCCGCGAACGGGTACAGGCGCTCGTAAATATCGCCCATCCTAAATTTCGTGATGAACTGATGGCCTACGCCCACGCTCAGAATTACCTTGCCCCGCAGTATGTGTTCGGTCAATATCACACACTATAAATGAAAACCGGACATCAATTTGATGTCCGATCCTATTTATCTATTAAATTGTGTGTATCGCAAATCTATCCCAGATAATCACGCAAATTTAATGCTAATCGTGGGTGGCGCAGGCTGCGAAGTGCTTCTTTTTCTAGCTGCCGGATACGTTCACGGCTCAAGCCAAACTTATTCGCGATTTCTTCGAGCGTGTGCGGTTCACCACCACCCAATCCAAAGCGCAGTCGCAAGATGTGGCTCTGGCGTGGTGTGAGTTCGCTCAAGACTTCTTCGATGGTTTCTTGCAGCAAATGTTGTGTGGCGGATTCCACGGGACTTGGCGAATCCTGGTCTTCAATAAAATCGCCAAACTCGCTGTCACCGTCATCCCCTACCGGACGTTCC
>JBBSBS010000432.1:0-5651 GCA_038251045.1 Aggregatilineales bacterium
ACTCGCGACATAAAATGAAGGGTTATTCTGGAAAGCTCCCTGGCAGACTGGACAACAAAAATAGTAGGGTTCGCCTTCATGTAGAATATGCCCGTAAGCTTGATGAGGCTGTATCAACGCATTACAAACAGGGTCACGGACTATATTGTCTGGTTGTGGCTCTTCCACAGATGGGATTGTGATTTTGATTTGTGTCCCTTTGGCCTGTGGACTATGAATTTGAAGCGTACCGTTTAAACTTTGAACCCGTTCATGGATTCCAAGTAACCCATAATGCCCGTTAGAACCTAAACAGCTAAAATCTGATGGTACGTTAAACCCCGTTCCATTATCCGCAATAGTGAGTAAAATCTGATTCTCTTGGTAGATTACTTTGACTGTAATTTCACTCGCTGCGCTGTGACGTTGGGCGTTATGGACGGCTTCCTGAGCACAGCGAAATAGAGCGAGTTCGTATTGTTCTTTTAGGCGACGTTCAATTCCTTCTACCTCGACACTGATTACGGCTTGAGACGGATTTTCTGCCAACATTTTTAAGGCAGCGATCAATCCGAGTTCTTCCAGCGCGGGCGGTCGCAAATCGGCAATAAGACGACGTAAATTAACCACTGCATCAGTTGATTGTGCCCGTATAGTCTTCAGCATTTCAATAGCTTTCGCAGGCTGCTTCTCAACCAATGAGCGCGTGAGATCCGTTTCTTGAGCAATGGCGATGAACAGTTGTACGGTTTCATCATGTAATTCGCGGGCAATTCGGCTCCGCTCGGCTTCCTGACCGTTTGTTAACACGCCTGCGTAAACGAGACTTTGTTCCTGTGAACGGCGCACATGCCCTACCATCGCCATCATCGAACGACGCAGCGCATCAATTTCAGAAATACCACCACATGACAATTCAAGTGACTCGAAATCCCCGTGGGTAAGACTCTCAGCCTGCCGAGCCAACCGGCGCAGCGGACCCAATACACGCCAGATGAGCCAACTATTGACTACAAATAGCAGGATAAGAAGAAACGCGCATAACCATAATGGTTCAGTCATAGCGGTGTGTCCTCATTAAGATGTATTAAACCTCTTCCTAGACCCATTGTAACGGCTTCGGTACGGGTACCAACACCAAGTTTTTGGTAGATATTCTGGAGATGCCCTTGAACGGTGCGGTCTGAGATAAATAGAGACTTGCCTATTTCCTTATTGGTCAAACCATGTGCTGCTTGTGTCAGCACTGCGTTTTCTCTTTCAGTCAAACCTTCAACTAACGGCTGATGACTTTGATTAGCCTTTTCAATGACGTGTGGATCAAAAGCTGTATGTCCATTTGAAACTTCAATCAGCGCTTGATAAAGCTCCGATAATTCCGCCGTTTTCAGTACAAAACCGTCAGCACCAGCATCTAACAATGCGTGAACATAAACCGGGTCATCGTACGCTGTGAGAACAAGAATTCGTATATCCTTGTTCTCGTGCAGAATCCGTCTTGTTGCCTCGATGCCAGTAAGTTCAGGCATATGGATGTCCATGATAATCACATCAGGTTGCAGCGAACGTGCCATATCAACGGCTTCGCGACCCGTTGTAGCCTCCCCCACAATTTCTACGCCCATGCCTTCCAGGTAGAGGCGGGTTCCTTGACGAACAATTTTATGATCTTCAGCGAGTAATACACGCATCATATTTCGGTTATTTCTCCGTCATTGAGTTAACTGATGTCGACTAGGAAGGTCAAACGTAAGCTTCGGAAGCGCGAAGGTGCAAAAAATTTACACTCCGATCAATTACTGCCATTGACAAATATATTTTTCATTGCACCAATTGACTTGTATTAATTACCGTTGCCATGATGGAAAGAATCCGTCCATTGAATCATCACTTATCCTACGCAAATTACTACCATCAGCATTCATTACATAGATTTCGGGAATAATCTCTTCGGCGACTGGTCTGGGATCTGAAGTAAAAATAAGTTGTGACCCGTCCGGTGACCATACCGGAAAGGTGTCCCAAATATCATTATTGGTTAGTCTTTGTACATCACTTCCATCCGCATCCATCACATAGATTTCATAACCTCCATCACGCTCCGAAGAAAAAGCGATTTTACGCCCATCTGGCGACCAATCGGGTGAACTATCATTTGCAGAATCATTGGTTAATCTACGCACATGACTTCCATCCGCATCCATCGCATAAATTTCTCCATTTTTGTCTCGGTTGGACCAAAATGCAATTGTTCCACCATCAGGAGAGTACCTCGGATTAGAATCCCAAGCAGCATCGTTAGTAAGTCTGCGAATATGCGTTCCATCCAAATCCATTACATAGATTTCCATGTTGCCGTCACGGTCTGAAGCAAAAGTAATTTGCTGACCATCTGGCGACCATGTAGGATTACTATCCTTCGCTTTATTGTCGGTAAGTCTGCGAATATGCGTTCCATCCACGTCCATTACATAGATTTCCATGTTGCCGTCACGGTCTGAAACAAAAGTAATTTGTTGACCGTCTGGCGACCATATAGGCTCACTATTAGCAGCATTACCGTCGGTCAGTTTGCGAATGTTAGAGCCATCCGTATTCATGAGAAAAATTCCTAAATTAACATCGCGGGTGGACACAAAAACAATTTGCGACGTGACCGTTTGCTTTTTTGCTGACGAAAATGTAGATGAAGCTACGGGCGTAGCTGTCTGTTCAGCATTTTCCTGCTGTACCTGACAGCCACTGATTAAGAGTAACAAAAAAGCTAATATCGCATGCTTCATCATAGGGTCTTGTTTTGCCTGTTCTGAACGCTACTGTTTAATGGTTGAATATATCAATCTAGTTACAGTAACATAGTTGCCCTTTATCCAAATACCGCCAAATGGCGTATTCTCAACTTCAGGATAAATGGTAAAGTTGACACATCAAATAGATAAAGAGGAGAAAATATCGTGGAAACTAAAACATTCAAAGTGCCGAATATGACCTGCAACGGCTGCGTCAGTACTGTTAAAGGCGAGATTGAGCAACTTGCGGGTGTGGTTAATGTCGATGTCAACAAACCTGCACAGCTCGTCACGGTTGAATGGGAGACTCCAGCATCATGGAAGGTCATCCAAAAGACGTTAACTGAGATCGAGTATCCGCCTCAAGAAGCATAGCAAAACCTTCGAGTAAGCAACGTGAATTGAGATATGCGCATATTAGAAACCCATCAGGTCGTTGACCTGCTGCCATCCTCACTCAGCAGAAACATTAGCAATCTGGTTGCCAGCGCACCCCACCATCGAATGGGTTGCACGAGATCGCTCAACCGACTATAGCGCTGGCATTCGACAAGGAGCACCACAATCGGTCCAAGTTGCTGACCGGTGGCATTTGCTCCTGAACTTGCGACAGATGATTGAGCGCTACCTCACCTTGATTGACGCTTTTCTACAGACCTTACCCATTTTCGCAGATTATCAAGCTATTCTTGACCTACAGCGTACTGCTTTTGTCCGAACTAACGGTGAGATCATTGCGTCCAACCAAAAACGAGATGAACATCTAGACTTTTACCACCGCATTCAACAAAAACGACAAGAAGGTTGGAATATCTCGCAACTCGCTCATGAGTTTCATTGCCGTCCAGCCACTATCCGCAAGTATTTTTACGCCACCACCTTCCCTGAGCGTAAGCCCCATCGGCTCGGTCATAGTATGATTGATCCCTATTTGCCCTATCTCCAGCAACGGGTTCAAGCAGGATGCGAGAATGGTCAGCAATTGTGGCGTGAAATTCAGCAACAAGGCTATCCCGGTTCCAATCGGCAAGTGATGAAATGGCTTCACCATCAGCGTACACAAGTCTCACAACACACCCCTTTTTCAAAGCGCCTAACAAAACCCTTATCCAGCAGGAAATCCGGTCTGTCATCTTCGAAACAGCTCGCATGGTTGCTGGTGCGAGATACGGCAACGCTCTCCAAGACAGATCAGATTCTGTTGGCTCATCTTCAACAAAGCGAATCATTGAGTAGTGCCTATCACCATGTGCAACGTTTTGTATCGATGATCAAAAATCGTGCTCTTGAATATTTTGACGATTGGTTAGCGGACAGCGATAACCAACCGGTCTACCAAATTCAGACTTTTGCGATGGGCTTACGGCAGGACTATGCAGCTGTTCGAGCTGCTCTCGAAACACAGTGGAGTAACGGGCAAACTGAAGGGCAAGTCAATCGTCTCAAGTTCATTAAGCGCAGATGTATGGACGCGCTAAATTTGACTTACTTAGGCTTCGCGTTCTTGCCCCCTCTTAATTTCACATAAAGTGCGGATGAACCGCTAAACTGGGGTAAGGCCAACGCATTTTGCTTGAGGAATTTATGGTAGGGTTCCACGTTCCATCGTTTGCGATAGATGGTGGTCATCTGGTCAACGATCAGGGAGCAATCGCTGGATACCAAATACTGAATGCCCGTACTACCATCTTCGTTTGCGAAGACTTGCTTGAGGAGCAAGAGCGGGAAATCGACACTTTCCAGATAGATTTCCAGCGGGGTATTGGCTTTAAGTGTCAACTGGTCGAGCCGTATCCATCGACCGTCACGTTTAGTTGCTTGGTTCAAGGCGACCTTGCGATTGGCCTTCAGCGGCATGATAAAGCCTTTGCCCAAGTCGTGCTTGATGAACATCATATTCTCGGCATCACTGTACCACACATAGCTCAAAACGTACTTGAACTGAATGTGATTGTGTTGGGCAGCGGTCAACAATGCTCGATAATACTCATTTTTGCTGATGGGCGATCGCCGTTTTTGTTTGCCTTCCTTTTTTATCGATGTAGTAGTCCGTTTTCGCGACAATGCTAAACCCAACTGGCGGCGAATAGCCGCTGGCATGATATAAACACGTCATGATATTGATGCCCTTAACGCTCCGATCTTGGCTGTGGTCTTAGTGCCAGCAAACAATCTCATTCTCGTCCGTGTAAGGCTTTTCAGCGATACTATCGTCTATAATGATGACCCTATCCGCTTGCTGAATTTGTCGCACATACGGTTTCACCATCTGCCACAAATCGGCAGCATTCCATTCTTTCTTCGACAACAACCGCTGTATCTGATCATGACTGACGCTGCCTCCCAACAACTCAGCCAAGCCTGTTCCGGTTGTTTGACCAAAGGCACTAATGAGATAGTCGCTATAGGTGTCCAACAGTTCTTTGTTTTTAATCTCTTTGGTTTACCTCATCCCTGCGTAAGGTGAGTTATAAACGATTATGTACATACTCATGTGCCTGCCTCATGCTATGTTCTCAAGCGATTTTCCATGTTCTTGCCAGTAGTGGTTGGTTTTGGCAACAACGGTAATGATATTTTTGATCTCTTTTTCCAGCCGGAAGTTTGGCCCCGCTGGAAAATAAAGTATCTTATCCTCACGACGTAGACTGATGTTTTCAACGACAATCGCACGTAAAAGCCAGAGTGCCATATCCTCACTCTGGCACTCCATACCGATCCAGCCGGGAGTTGCACTTTGGACAACTGGCAAGTGAGTTACCATCTCAATACCGCGTTTTAACTCCTGCAAAACCTTTTCATAGCCTTCAGGGTCGGTTGATACGGCTTCAGGGCTGACTGGTTCAAGTAGCGTTCCCCGGTGTGGTGGCCCTCCGGCTAATG
>JBBSBS010000433.1:0-5632 GCA_038251045.1 Aggregatilineales bacterium
CCAAAACATGACCTACACGAAGAATCGCTAAATCAAATTCATCAGACATCCCGGTCACAAATTCATAAAGTTCGGGCATGTAACTGGCAACTGGCGCATTGTCTAAAGCGAGTTTAATGAGAAAGGCAGCACCAACGCTGGCAGCAATGGCAGTTGGATGACGATGGCTAATAAGGGATGATGCAATAGCAACTTCCCGAAGGCGCTGTTCATCATGCTGATACAAATAGCCAAGAGTCGCGACGCGCATAGCTGATCCACAGCCTTTTGACTCAACGATTCCTGACTCGCGCCAAGCAACGCCTGACTCGAAGCGCTGAACACCGTTGATACAAGTCTTACCGGGGGCGCGATTATTTTCAGGACTATGAACCCACCCGACAAATCGCTTACCAACGGCTTGCATCAACGTATCAAGCGGGGCATCAATGCCCGCGTCCAAGATTCCTTCAGTCAAGGCGATAGTCATCTGGGTATCATCGGAGTAAAGAGCAGGATCGGGTGGCTGTTGAATGCCACCTGCTCCATATTTTTGGCGGATGGCATCTCGCTGTAAAAACTCAACCGGATAACCGAGTGAGTCGCCAAGTGCCAGCCCAAACAATATGGCTTCAGCCCTATTGCCACTTATCTTCATTCATGACCTATTCACACGTTACTGAACAGAAACCGTTATAATCATAACATGATCGAGATTGTAATGGAGCACTCATGATGACAGGTATGCAACGGATTTGGGAACGAATAAAACCAATATCAATTAGCCTCGCGATTGTTGTGGTCTTTGGAGCGGGTTTCGTACTGGGTAGCCAACGAAATTCACTACTAGCACAGGGGGATACCACTGCTCCTGCCGATGCAGCACAAGCATTTGAGCCTTTCTGGCAAGTGTACAACATGATCCAAAGCAGCTATCTTGACCGAGACAAGATAGACAATAGCAAATTGGTTGACGGTGCCATTAAGGGTATGGTTGACACACTGGGAGACCAATTTAGCGGCTATATGGATGCTGCTAGTTTCCCCCTATTTAACAGTAACATTTCTGGTGAGGTAGAAGGCATTGGTGCGACAGTCCAGACCAATGAGGACAGCAAAGAAATCAGCATTGCACAGGTCTTAGAAGGTTCGCCAGCAGAAGCCGCTGGACTGAAGAGCGGCGATGTCTTTGTGAAGGTCGAGGGTGAAGATGTCACACAATCGACTCAGTTTGATCTGGTAAGGCTAGTCCGTGGTAAAGAAGGCACCATTGTTAATTTGACAATCCGTCGTGGCGAAGAACTGCTTGACTTCAAAATTACACGCGCCAAGATTACAACACCCGTCGTCGAATATAAGGCACTGGAAAACGATATCGGATACATCAAGCTACGCAGTTTTGATGCAAACGCATACCAAGAATTGAATGAGGCTCTAACTAAATTGGACGGCAAAAATCTTAAGGGGCTAGTGCTGGATTTGCGTGGTAATCCGGGTGGTTTGCTGCCCTCTGCAATTGATGTTGCGAGTCTGTTTCTGAAAGATGGGACTGTGCTGATAGAAGACTTCGGTAACGGGCATGAACAGACTTATGAAGCCAATGGTAAATATGCAGGATATGAAGTTCCACTGACGATTCTGGTCGATGAAAATAGTGCCAGTGCATCTGAATTGGTCGCTGGCGCATTTCAAGATTTGCATCGGGCGACAGTGGTCGGTGTAAAGACATTTGGCAAAGGTACTGTGCAAACGTGGGCACAATTGGTCAACGGTGGTGGTATACGGCTAACCATTGCACGCTGGCTTACGCCCAATGGCAATTGGATACATGGGAATGGCGTTGTGCCGGATGTGATTGTTGAATGGTCACAAGAAAACCGCGACACCAACAATGACCCGCAATTAAACAAAGCTATCGAATTGTTGACCACGCCCGTAGCCGTCGAAAAAGCAGGCTAATCAGCAAACCGCCGCATCACATACGATGTGACAACCAGACTTTGCAAGGCGGGTGCGGCGTGCTATACTGCGACCGCTTAGAATAACCAATCAGGAGTGTGTGCCATGCAGGTGGCCTTACAAATTGCTTCAATTATCATCTCGGTTGTATTGATTGTGCTGATTATGCTCCAAGTCAAGGGCGGCGCACTGGGTAACCTGCTGGGTGGCGACGCGGGCGGCGGTATTGCGCGAACTCGACGTGGTCTGGAAAAAACTTTGTTCCAGATTACAATCGGTCTGTCGATTGCGTTTTTGGCGATCTCCATATTCTCTGTGGTCGCTAACAAAGCTCAGTAACCGAACCTGATTCAATCAATAATTCGTCTTGATATTTGTGGTATAGATAAGGTGTTTTGTATGATTGCAAAGCACCTTTTTGTATTAAAAGTTTGAGAGGCCGTTATGCTGCGAGGATTCCGCTGGCAACTTCTGGTTCTAATTATGGCACTCATTCTATTTGGGATTAGTCTGATTAGCCGCCTGAACGAAAACACTATTCCTCAGCAGGCAGTGGCGACGGCAACCGCCCGTCCAGAGTTAATAGCCTCAGCTACGCCTTTGCCAACAAGTGTGCCCGTTTTGCTTACACCGGATACCAATACAAGTGCTACAGCCGAAATCGCGACCTATAGAGAAGCGCTCGTCGGTAATGTTCAACGGTTGAACCCGCTGCTGGCAAGTTTAAATCCAGTTGACAATGACATTACATCACTCATTTTTGAGGGGTTGGTCAAAATCAATGCATTTGGCGAACCTATACCCGCACTGGCAGCAAGCTGGGTCATTTCGTCCGATGGCCTTGATTACGTGATGGAACTGCGGGATGGCGTGCTGTGGCAGGACGGTATTCCGTTCGGAGCTGCTGATGTCATATACACAATGGGTATTTTGCAGGCTGGTGATTTCCCCGGCGACGCAGAATTGGGTGCGTTCTGGCGAACCGTAGAGGTTCAGCAATTGGATCCAAAGCTGATCCGGTTCCGGTTAACGCAACCGCTAGGAAGTTTCTTAGACTCGTTACAGATTGGCATATTACCTGAACACGCCTTGAGGGGCACGAGCGCGGCAAACTTAGCCAGCCACCCATTCAATCTATCGCCAATTGGGACAGGTCCATATCAATTAGAAGCACTACGATCAACGAGTAATAACCGAACAGATATTGTCGATTTACGAGCCGCGCCGGTATATCGTCAACGCTCCGAAGGACAAGCAGGATACGCTTTGGATCGAGTGAGTTTTAGATTATATGGGACATTTGATGAAGCCGTTAACGGACTGAAGAACGGTGAGGTTGATGGCCTAGCCAGCCGCGACCGAACGGAAAGTGCCACTTTATTAGATCTATCAAATGTTAATTTGCACACGACGGTCGAACCAACACTGGGTGTACTTATTTTTAACTGGGCAAATGACAATACCAAGTTTTTCAGAGAACAGCGCATCCGACAGGCACTGCAAATTAGCTTGAACCGTGATGCAATCGTCGAGCGTAATCTTAAAAACGCGGTGATGAAAAATGAGGCGATACTCGCAAACAGCCCCATAATACCGGGCTCATGGGCTTATTCGGACGACTTACCGTGGCCCAAACACGATGTGGTCGCCTCTATTCAGCTGCTTGATACGTCTAATCTAGGAAAACGTGAAGTATCACAAACAGAAGGATCCGCCAATTCAAGCGGCAAACGATTTAGCTTTAGTATCCTCACGCCTGACGAGCCAAACCTTGTAAGTTTAGCCAACGATATCGCCGCGCAGTGGTCACAACTGAACATTGATGTAACCGTCGAGGCGGTAGACAAAAGCAATTATCAAAACAGACTAGATACAGGTGAATTTGGAGCGGCAATCGTCGAACTTTCGATGATGGGGAGCGCTGACCCGGATGTTTATCAGTTTTGGGATGCTGACCAATATCCTGATGGTAAAAATTATGGTGGTGTTGATGACCGACGAATTGCGGAGGATTTGGAACGAGCGCGCGGGGATTACAGCGGCATCAATCGAATTATCCGATATCGCAGCTTCCAAGAGGATTTTATTTCGCGCGCCATTGCAATTCCGCTCTACTATCCACTTTATACGTATGCTGTGGCTACAAAAATAGATGGTATACAACTAGGCTTTATCGGCTCACAGAGCAGCCGATTCAATAACATCCAAGACTGGATCATCAAGTGAGAACGTGGTGACCTATAACGCGCCTTCAGCCGTAAGAATTTGACTTAGCAATTCTTTACGGGCGCTGCCGCCCAGTATTTCGAGCTTACGAACGCCCAGAGGATCAATCGATTCACGCAAGAGACGGATTTCTTCCGCAGATGGAGCCGGGGTTTCAGATACATCAGGTGCAATTTCTAGTTCAAAACCTGTTTTCTTAAGGATGTGCTCTACCGTTACACTGGGATGAAAATTGATGAGGCGCATCCGCCCATTGAGCCAATCAAACTGTCCCAAATCTGTAATCAGGTAACGAACCCCTGCCCCACGGCTCCGGTGCGGACTATGTCCCAAGCCGCTCACAAAATCTAGCTTCCCTACAAACGTCACACGAGAATGTCGTGGAACATACAGGTAGATTTTATTTGAGAAGGTTGTAACATCCGGTATACCACCTGTGCCGGGTAAACGCATTCGTGGGTGAAAGTAATCGCTGCCAAAAGCAATATTGTTGAAATTACCGAACGAGTCTACTTGAGCTGGCCGAAAAAACTCTTTCAGTTCATAGGTCGGTAGAAGGTCGGCAGAACCAGCCACGAAACCGAAGTGCATCTGGGCTTTCGAAAGCCACATATCCTCCACACGTCCCACGCCAAGCGGCGACCATTCTTCCACGAGGCTTTGACCGATAGCAGAGGTAAATTTAACGGTTGGTGCATGGGTACACTTCGCCAAAATAAAACCTGCCATCACCAGGGGCGTATTGATTCCCTGTGCCAGCAGTTCACCGTCAACAACCTGTCGGGAAATGCAAACGGACATTAATTCATCAATAGTGAAATCGCTCATTGTTATCCCACCCCATTACTGCCTGTTTTTTCGGCAAAGATGATTTTATTCTAGCGTATCAATTTACTAAACCCCTTAAACCGGCTGTTCACTGGACTATCAGCGCAATTCAAATTGGGTCTAGTCGTATGTAGATGAAAGCGACTCAGGTGAAAATTTCCGCCGGACGTACCTTTTGCCACCGGGTCTATGTATGCTACAATACACATCTGTTATCGGAAAGTTATCCATTACAGTTGGATAAACCATAGGAGTGTTGCATGTCATTTGTAACGATATTGAAACAAGCCGACATTTTTTATGAGCTTTCCAATACACAGCTTGAGCTGGTCGCATCCATCTGCACCGATAAAACCTACGCCTCAGGTGATCTGGTATTTGAGGAAAACACACCGGGAACTGAATTGTGCATCATTGCCGACGGTGAGGTTGAAATTCAGGTTAATCCAGCGACTCTGGGTAAAAAGGAAGATGGCGGTGGCTCGTATACGATTGCGACCCTGCGACGTGGGCAATCTTTTGGCGAGGTGTCATTGGTGGATGAGGGATTAAGATCGGCATCAGCGCGTGCCTCGCATCCTGATACTCACCTGCTAGCAATTCCACGAGCAAAACTGATGTTGTTATGTGATACGTATCC
>JBBSBS010000434.1:0-5626 GCA_038251045.1 Aggregatilineales bacterium
ATATCAGTTTGTGTGGAATTGAATAATGTTAAACTGTATTTATTTTAATATAACTTGACTGGCTCACCATAAACCTTTTTTTTTTGGTTGTATACTACTACAAACACGACCGCAGCAACAAGAATAACCAGTAGCGCAGCGGCGTACATAAGTTTGCGTCGTCCACCAGACTGACCAACCCTCTTGATCGATTGGCGTTCGGTTGGCGTGCTGCCCCGTCCGTTCCCGTTCTGTAGAGTTTGGGGGCGCACTGGCATCGTTGTAATCGGCGGTAAATCCAGCGTATCAATGCCGTAACCATTTTGAATGGCAGTCATGAATTCAACCGCTGTACGATGCCGGTTTTCAGGATCTTTATCGAGCGATCTTAGTAAATCTTCTTCAACAGCGACCGGGATCTTCGGATTTTTGCTGCGCGGTGGGGGTGGCGGGTCACTTATGTGGCTGAGTGCAATTTCCATTGGGGTATCACCCGTGAACGGTGGCTCTCCCGTGAGCAGCTCATATAGTACAACAGCCAACGAGTAAATATCACTTTGAGGTAGTGCCTTATGAGATGCGGTTGCCTGTTCCGGTGCGATATAACGCGGGGTGCCAAAGTCAGTACCCAATGTGGTTTGGGTAGAAGATTGCATCACCAAGCCGAAGTCGGTCAATATCGCCGTGTCATCATCAGTCAATAGAATATTAGACGGTTTAACGTCGCGGTGGATAACCCCGTTGGCATGAGCATAATCCAGTGCCGAAGCCACCTGCATCAAAATGCGCACCACCCGCTTGACTTCCATTGATTGCCCATCGGCCTTAATCCGCTTGAACTCCTGTGCCAGATCACGCCCTTTAATCAGCTTCATTGCAAGGAAGTACAGACCTTCGAGTTCGCCGTACTGATAAATGGTAATGATATTCGGGTGTTCAAGTTTGGCGAGTTCACGGGCTTCTCGTTGGAAGCGTTTCGTTAGCGTATCATCGTCATTTGTATCATCGTGAGCCAGAACTTTTATAGCGGCTGGTCTGCCAAGTCGTGTGTCTTCACCACGATAAATTCGCGCCATGCCACCTGTTGCCATCAAAGCATCTAGTCGATAGTCACCGACGAGGCGACCGATTAGAGGGTCTTTTTCTCGACTAGCCGAACGGAGTTGTTTGCTCACAGCCTTATCCTTTTCTCTGGGCGCGCTTGCCACCTAATCCCATTATAACGGACATATAGGCATAGATGGCTTTAAGTGTTGTGCAATTTTCGGCTCCCAAACAGAAAAAGCGGCTGGGGTTCAGCCAACCGCTTTATTTGAGCAAATTGGAATTGGGGTTATTGCTTTCCTTCGCCGTCCAGATTGGGTAGTACACCCAGCTCAATTGCTTCATCAAAGGAGATTTCCTTGCGACCACTGCCCGTATTGACCATTTCTGCCAGACGGTCGATATTGAATAGATCGTCAGCATCAGTTGAATCTAAACCGCCTAATTGGTCAAATAACCCCATATCAAAGTTCTGAATCGGGTCGAGCTTGACGGGTTCTGGTTCAGTGACTTGCGTTTCGGGTTTAACAGCCAATTCCAACTCCACTTTTTGGACTTCGTTGGTTGCGGCTTTGCGCTTGCTAACGGGTGTCGGCAGCGCAGGTTTCGAAACTTCCGGCTCATTAATCATATAGGCAGAAGCGCCTAAAAGCGCAATTAAGTCTTGTGCCGCACGGCGACCATAACGGGTGATACTGCCAAATTGCCGCCCACCAGCTTGACCGTCATATACCACGCACATAAAGTGATGTAAGCCAACAGAAAGGACAAATACATCTTTATCATCGCCATCATAGAAATGAAGCGTTTGGGATTGACCACCGACAAGTGCCGACATATTAATGTTGGTCATGACCGTAGGAATAAGGGCTTTTGTCAGCAGTTCACGGTCGAGATAACCCGGTGCGCCATCTTCTAAGAGCACTTCACCGTTGCGTGCCGAAAGGATGATCGCCATTGCGCCTACATCAATGAGCATTTGTTTGATGATCGTGCGGGCATTCTGAAGGTTCAGGGGTGGAAGCGGGCCATGATCGACGATATTAGATTCGGAATTGTCCATCGCCTTGGCGGCTTCAATAATATTCTCGTTTTTCAGGCCAGCAATAAAAACGCGCAATAATTGATGAACATCAACCGGACGACGCAGATAAACAAAAGGCTGCTCACCGCCTGTTTCTTCATCTACCGTTTCAGGGTCGTCTTCTGTCGCCAGCATCAAAACGCCTGTGTCAGGCGCAATCTGTTTTACTTCTAGCGCCAATATCAATCCTTGCATTTCATCGTCCAATTCCCAACTGGTTACGATGAGATTTGCGCCGCCTCGTCGCAGCTCTTCAAGCGCGTCCGAACCACTAGGTGCATCAATTTGAATAATTGAAATTCCAAGTAGGTCTACGGCACTGCGGATGATGCGTGAGATATTTTGAGTTGGGTCTACTGTAATTACACGTGGCAGAGAGGGCATAGTCAATGGGCGCTTAGGGCTCAACTAAACAAAATTGGTAATCACCCTAAAATATCGCCACCACTCCTTTCCGAATTTACTGCAACCTCAATTATACTGCACTTCAGCATATCGGATAGGTAGTCAAACGCAACATTGAATTAAGATTTGGCTGGTACTTTTGTCCTCTTTAACCGGAGCAAGCCCAACGGTAACGCATAAATTCAATACTGTGCAAACTCAATCCGCCTGTATAGTTGGGTCCCGTCTTATACTGGTTAGCCGAAAGGGTATGTGCTTTGTGATAGGTATTCTCGTGGATAATGAAACGCACGAACAACTTCCACATGCTGTTGAGAAATGAATCCGTATTTAGCTGGACATCGGTTATTTCACAATAGTCAGGTAAAGGTGAAAATGGCTTGGTTGAGAGTGCTGCCTTAATACGAATCTGTTCCCATGCAGCGAGCTTCTTCTGTTTGCCAACCGTAATTTCTGCGTCCAGTGTATCTTGAATCCAGTTGTCGAAATATTTATCGCGCATATCCATGGGCAACCTCACCGGTAAAATCCAGAGTTTCTAATTGGCGACGCAGATTTTCACGGGCATAATGCAGCCTGCTTTTGACCGTGCCAAGCGGGCAATCTAGAATGTCTGCAATTTCTTCCAGACTGAGTCCACTGAGATAGTGAAGTGCCACCACTACTCGCTGGTTTAGGTTTAGTTGTCCAATTGCGTCTCTCACTTGGCGTTGTGTTTCGCTGTGTTCAGCCAGATGATCCGGAGACAACCAGTTTGGGCTAATGAGGCGGTCAACCATGCCTTCTAAGGAGATAGTGCGTTTTTTCTGCCTTGTTATCCAAGTATAACTTAGATTTACTGTCACACGATACAACCACGGGATAAGCGGGAGGTTCGTGTCAATTCGGTTTGCATAACGATGTATTTTTAAGAAACATTCTTGGGCAATATCTTCGGCTGCTGCATTGTCCTGCGTAATGACAATAGCCGACCGATATACTTGGGCGTAATAGCGGTCAAATAAGCTGCCAAGTGCATCCAAATCGTTCTCTCGAACGCGTTCAATCAGGCAAGCATCACTGAGTTCGCCATCCAAATTGGGCATGTTGAATAACCCTCGATTCATGCTTAAAAATTTTACTTCAGCAACTTCAGCATAGGTCAAATTAGTAAAAAAATTATTTCATATTTTTCTATTACCCCCATCTTTGCAAAAAGGTTCAAAACACTCATATTCCGGTTATAGATTATCGGATATCTTTAATCCTTAAATTAATATATTGCTTTATGTGCTGAGTGGTCTAGTCTCAATAGGGGGTGGGTTATTGATTATTGTTCGGTTTGCCACAAAATAAAGCACACCCATGAATATGCCCCCTATAAGGAATGGTGCGGTCGAACCTAGTAATTTAAAGACTGCGCCACCAATTACTGGATTTAAGGCATTAGCAGCGCTAACTAATGCTGCGCTAACACCTAGTAATCCGCCGATATCATTACCAGCATTTTTAGTGAGCAAACTATTGATGCTTGGGGATAGTAACCCTCCACCAATTGCGGTTGGAATCATCGCTACTAGTATCCATGCAATACCTAACCATCCATTATCACCGTCTTGCGGGATTGTAATCGAGAGTTCCTCATTTGTTGTGTTATTTGTATTCTGTGAAAGCTCCCGAATCATTTCGACTCTCGAATATCCGGGCAGAGTCTGAGCCGGGGTTATGGCAGAGCAAACTAGGCCAATAGCAACTAGGATCAATCCTGCGTAAATTAATTTACGCTCACCATATTTTCGACTCCAAGGACCAATATATTTTCCTTGTACAAGCACAATTATGATCCCGACGAAAACAAAGACAATGGTATTCCCCGATGCATTAATGCCGAGCCGATTAAGGGTAAATAATGGGATTAGATATTCAAACGCACCAAAGATAAACTGCTGGCAAAACATCAATATGAGTAGCGGTCCTATGAAGGGTTTGCCGAGTAGCTGGAATATATTAACAAATGTATTCTTTTGCTTCTCGCTGACACCCTGTTGTTCTTTTGGTAGTGTTTCTTTGAACCAGAATGTTGTGAGCATAATAGAGAACAATGAAAACCCTGCTGCAACAAAAGCTGGGATATGGTAATTGTTGTGACTTAGTGCGAGCGATACGAAGGCGATAATCGGCCCGATAATAAAACCGATTCCGAATGCAGCACCCAGTAAACCCAGCCCTTGAGCACGAGTTTTTTCGGTGGTGGAATCGGTCAGAGCGGCTTGGGCAACAGCAATATTGGCTCCAGAAATGCCGTCAATGATTCGAGCAACAAATATCCATATGATTGTGTTGGCAAACCCTAGCACAAGAAAACCGAGAAACGTCCCAACTTGACTAATTAGCAAAATGGGTTTGCGGCCAAATCGATCCGACAGACCTCCGAGCAAAGGAGCACCGATGAACTGCATAAGTGGATATGCTGTGCCCAGTAATCCGATCATGATTGGATCAGCACCAAACGAAGCAGCATATATCGGCAACAGCGGAATAATGATTGTAAGACCGAGTAAATCGACAAGGATGATGATGAAGATAGGCAAGACCTTTTTGAAGTCCAGCTTTTCTTCATCAATACTTGACTGTTTAGTTGTCAAAATGATCCTCTTACTGCCAGCCATTGACTAGCGTTATGCCAACAAATACCAACGCTAAAACAACAATTACAACGAGTAGGCTCATCCGATAGTGAACGGAGTCTTCGGCTTTCTTCCACCGGTTATGTAGGTGAGAAAAAGCGACTGCGATTGTCATTGTGCCTGCATGGCTCCATATTTGCCCACTGCTGAAGCTACCTAGAGCAATCAGCAATATAATGCCGATGATCCATTGGAGGATTATTAATCCACTGAAAACAATCATTATCCGTTTTGTTAGTTGATCGTATGTTTGCTTTTGCACTACACCAATTATTAATTTGACCAGAGCAATAAAAGTTACTAATAGTACTAGTAGTCTAACAATCATGAATGGATGGGTAAAGGCGTTTGAGTTTGATACGAGCATCAGCAGTGGTGAACTGCCAATCGACTTTGACTTGGCGTAGGTTGCGCTTGGATTGCCAGGCAGCGACAGCCCGCTGAAGGG
>JBBSBS010000435.1:0-5626 GCA_038251045.1 Aggregatilineales bacterium
TGACATGACAGCCGCGGATGTGCGGGAGAAAATCGCCGCAATGGCGACACTAAATTGTTAAGCTGGAATACGATAAAAGTGTTTCGCTTATAGTAAAAAGCTGATGCCGAATGACTCTTGCTGTACTGTGATTTGAAACTCAATTATAGAACAGATGTACATAAAAGTCAAGGGAAAAGTAAGGGAAAGTCGATAGAGAAGTACCAAGCAAAAAATCTATTAATTTTACGGCAGATTGTCATGAAACAAAATGCCACTTGAACACAAAGATGCAATCAAACTACTGACACGCAGCGATTTTGTTTTGGAAGTTAACCTCAATCATTTTTTAGTTCTCGATCAAATAGAGGTGTGCAACCGGCGGTTGTGCGTCGGGTTTGATTCGACTTGGCAGATTATATTTCACCCACGATGAGTAGTGGGAGAATTTGATGCGTCGATTAATGTGGATAGTCGTTCTGCTCCTGTTTAGGCCGTTGCAGACTCAGGCGGTAGATGCGAACTGGCAAGCATGGTTAGTCATGAATAACCAGTTAACATTGATTGACTCAAACGGTGCTGTTTTGCGCACTACCAATCTGCCTTATGTTGGTCGTTTTGATGACAGTGTTTATTATCGCAGTCAATTTTCCCCCGATGGTCGCTACGTAGCCTATACTTCTCGATCCGCATTGCAGGCTTCTGCCAAAGATCAGTTGATTGTTTATGACTTATTTCGTAATCAGATTATCATGCAAAAAGATGGAGGTGGGAGCGATTTGCATTTCAATCAATCTGGCGATGAGCTTGCTTATTTTGCCACTAGTGATAGTCCCTATTTTCTTCAGATTGTTCATGTTCCAGATGGGAAAATTGTTTACGGACAACCACTCGATTGGGATCGTTTGAAGCGTAATTTTCCTGAACAGCCTTCTCAATATTTATCGATACGACAGTTCGACGATGGTTGGATTGAGCTTTATCTGAATGCCGCTATAAAAGGCGCGACATTTATGTGGTCACATGATTCGATGATGATGCTTGATGATACAGCGAATGAGGTTCAAGATCGTTTGGATAGGACAGGTGAGAAATTAGTCGCATTCAATGATTATCAATTTATGGGCATCACCGGGAAACCCCTAGAGTTTAATACGTTGCAACTTTTTGACCCTACACGAAAGACTTTCAAGCCCATCTATGTTGGCTTGAATGATACTTACGGTGATGCCTATTTTGTGCAACACGGAGAAAAGATTATTTTAAGACAATGGGTTACTAAAACCCGCAGTCATTATCAAAGAGGATACCCGCCGGTTGAAGACAATTGGTTATTGCTCGACCGAGATGGGCATATACAGGATAAATTGACTTTGCCCACTAACCGATATGCCGGCAATATTCACAGAACCGCCACAGGATTTATCTACACCTTGTTTCAAGCTAAGGCAACTGATATTCGGTCGATATCGTTACCCAGTGTGTTTGAAATGGATACGCGTAATGGTTTTGGTCAAAGCCGAATGGTTTGGACTGTAGAGGCAAGTATGGTCAGCAGTTTTATTGGGAGGAATAGACGGCGGTTGAATATTGGTTGGGTTGGTTAAGCGGATGGTTTAAGGCTTACTGCGCTGTAGATTTCGTGGAGGAATCGGCTGGGACGGGAGGCAAGCTGGCGGGTATCAGCAAGGCCGACCGACGCAGCGAGGGTTGCCCACATCGAGTAGGTGAATGGATAGAGAACCCATGTGTTGCCGCTATCAATGTTGTATTCGACGACGATGAAGTGCCCACCGGGTTTGAGGTAGCTGATGAGCTGGCGCAGGATAGGCTCTTTGTGCCTATGGAAGTGGAGCGCGTTGGCGATGACCAGCCCATCCAGCGGTGGCAGGGTGAGCGGTTCGACGAAATCAGCAGTGATGTAATGAGCCAATGTTTTGGGAAAGCCAGACTTCATGGCCTGCTGATTTTGGCGCAGAGCGGACGCATCTTTGTCGACAGCGTAGATGCTGCCTGATGCGCCAATACATTCAGCAAGGGCGAGGGTAAATGCCCCAGCACCCGCACCAAAATCTGCCCATACCCCACCGGAGTCGGGGATAGCAGCGTGAATGAGATTGACATGATCAGTATGGTTCATGGGCAGCAACAGACTTCTTTATGGGGTAGGCCAGCGGCCCACCTCTCCTAACATGATATGTGAGATGGGCTAGACCAGTTCACTGGCAATTGCAGGCGCGGCGGCGGGTTTGGTCATTTCCCAGCGGCGCAGTTCGGTGCGGAAGATAAGCATCAATGCAGCCGCAACAATGAGTAGGATGGCGTTAATTTCAATGGTGGTGGCGATACCCAATCGTTCGGCTAAAAATCCTACGATCAATACCGCAAAAGTTTGCAAGCCGAAGCTAATCATGGTGAAGAGGCTGAGGACGCGGGCGCGCATTTCGACAGGTGTCATAAACTGCACTAATCCCATTGCTGTCGCGATTACCGTAGGCGCACCCATACTGCTCAAAAACAGGGCGATTGAGGACAGCGCCAGCGAACGTGAGGTCGAGAAGACGAATAGCCAGATGCCCATCCAGACCATCGCCACACCCAACGCAATACCGCTGCGACGTAAGGTTTGGAATACAGGCATGATGAACAGTACGGCGATCAACGCGCCTCCGCCGGAAGCCGCTTGTAAAGTACCGAGTGTTTCGGCATCACCACCCAGCAGTTTGTCGGCAACGGCGGGTAGTTGGCTGAGGATGATGGACAGGACGAGTAACACGACCATTGTTGAGAAGATGAAAAGGTCTTGAATGCGGGGCTGAGTCTTGAGATACCGCAAGGCTTCAGTCAGGTCTTTGATGGGCGTAACTTTTCGCTTCTCGGTCTTCACTTGATTGGAACGCAGGGCGGCAAGGCTGGCGACGACCGCAATGAAGCTGATGCCGTTCACCCAAAAGGCGGGTGCGATGCCGATGCGGGCGATAACCAGACCCGCGACAGCCGGCCCGATCATGCGGCTGACTTGCAAGATCATGGCATTAAGGTTGACTGCTTTGCGAAGCTCACTTGTGCCGGAAAGGTCACCGAGGAATGTTTGCTGTGTCGGAACATCCACACAGTTGACAGTGCCTAGTAAAAAGCTGAGAAGATACACATGCCAAATCTGGACGAGTTGAAATTGGACGAGAAAGGCCAGTGCGAATGCCAATAACATGGCGACGATCTGGGTGCCGATGAGTAATTTGCGGCGATCTACTCTTTCCGCAAGTACACCTGCGAAGGGGCCAAACAAAAGAAAGGGTAAGGCGCTGAGCATTGCGACGATACCACTGGCTTCTTCGGAACCTGTGATCGTCCACACCAGCCACGCTTGAGCCGTAACTTGCAGCCAAGTACCGATCAGCGAAACAGTCTGACCGCCGAGATAAATGCGGAAATTAGGGAAACGTAATGGCGAAAAGCTGCCACGCAGAGTCGAAAGGACGCTAGACATCAATGAATCTCCACCAAGCTTGTTTGTAGAACATGTTAAGTTGTGTAGGTATTGGGCACAAGACACCAATTAGGATGGTTTCTTGATGCAGATTCTTACAGGGAAAGGTCGAATCAGAGGTTAGCAAGAATGCAGAGGCAGCCACTAGCTCGCCCCTGCATTTCCCTACCGAATGCGTGGTTTTAGATCGTAGCGGCAGCTTTTGCGCCGATGGCTTCTTTGAGGAAGGCTTTGACGACATGGGCGGGAATAGCAAAGCCAACATCGGGGCCAGTAATCATGGTATTGATGCCGACCAATTTGCCTTCCGAGTCCACCACTGGCCCGCCGGAATGTCCGGGGCGCATGTGCAGACTGAGGGCGATCCATTCACGACCGGGCTGCATCTGCCCCATTTCGGGAAGTTGGTCGCCCACGCCGATGACTACGCCAGAGGTGACCGCGCCCCGTACACCCCACGGATGTCCGACTGCCATGACCCATTGTCCGGCTTTGAGTTTGCGCGAGTCGCCGGTTTCGATGGTCGGTAAGTCGTTGGCATTAATCGACAAGGCGGCGAGATCAAGTCGATCATCAGCGGCGATGACCGAGGCCGGAAACTTGCGCCCGTCAGATAGGGTGACATTGAGGTTATTGTGCCCACGAATGACATGGGCGTTGGTGATGATAAGGCCGTCGCTATGCCAGATTGTGCCTGCGCCTGCACCGCGTCCGTTACTGATTTGGACGAGGCTTTCATGTACATGGTCAATCCGGTCAGCAAGGGCATCATTGAGTTGTTGGATGAGATCCGACATGGAGTTTGTCCTTAGTCTACAGTGACCTATCCCTAAATTCCTCCCCGTAAACAAGGAGGGGCTTTTATGCAGAGATAGGTCACCTAGAAGTTCGTGTTTAGGTACGTTCGCCAATGGTGACGGGGAGTTCATGCACCTGCCCACCACGGACGATCTTGGCGCTGATGGTCGCACCAATCTGGGTGCTGCCCAGCGCGGCGAGCAGGTCTTCCATATCACCGACGGTGTGGTTGCCGAGCGCGACAATCGTATCACCCATAAAGAGTTCGGCTTTTTCGGCAGGACTGCCCCCTTCGACCGACACAATCAACGCACCGGATTTCTGTCCGAGCGACTCGGCAAGGGCGGCAGATAGGCGGGCAGGCTGAACACCAACCCCCAGATAACCACGGCGCATCTTGCCATGCTTCAGCAGGTTTTCGACCACATACTGAATGGTAGGGGTTTGGATTGCCAGGCTGACACCGCGCATGAGGCCAGAGGAATTGAGGCCGATGACTTCACCGCTAGTGCTGACCAACGGACCGCCGGAGAAACCGGGGTACATGACCACATCGGTTTGGGCGAAGTATTTGTTTTCGTCCTTGTGCGGCATCAGGGCGCTGATGACACCGAGTGTGGCTTGCAGATCATCACCGGGACGGCCTACTGCCAGCGCCAGATGACCGATTCGTACCGACTCGGCGGCTGCCCATGTGGGTACATCAAGGCCAGAAACATCCGCACGCAGAACGGCGATGTCCGTACCGGGGTCACGACCGACGAGGCTGGCACTTACGGTTTTGCCGTCGGGCAGGCCGATTTTGATGTTGTCTTCCTGCTCGACGACATGATGTGAGGTGACGATGATGCCATCGGCTGACCAGATCACGCCGGTGGCGGGCATCCGGCGGCGGGCGGCAACTCTTACGGTGCTTTTGCCGACGGTTTCAACCGCGCCTGCCATTGAATCGGATAAAGTTTGTAGTACGTCTGCCATTTGTTTGCTCCTTCATTAGCGATTGGCTTCTAGTCGATGACTATCAGCGCAATGCGGTTTGTTTAGCTGATGAGGTTATCTTCGCACAGAAGCCTAGTAAAGACATTCAACTTGTGGGCAGGGGTAAACTGGCGGAATGGGTAGGAGGCTAGGTGTGAGAAAATAAAAGAGGCCTGCCCATGGCAAGCCTCTACGAAGTCTAAACAAAACTTAATGTTCGTTGATGACGGTGAAGATCATCGGGCGGCGGCGAGTCTCGTTGTACAGCACACGACCCAGATTGTCTTGCAATTTGTCGCGCCGGTTGCCGTTTTGCGAGTGGGTAAACACATCGTTGATCGTCGCTTTGACAGTGTTCATCAGGTCACTGGCTTCTTTCAA
>JBBSBS010000436.1:0-5608 GCA_038251045.1 Aggregatilineales bacterium
AGTGGTAAAGGCATCCAAGCCATCATCGTTTATCCGATGAATGCGCTGGCCAACAGTCAAGAAGGGGAACTACGCAAATTTCTGCAAGAAGGTTATCCCACAGGTAAATCGCCGGTGACCTTCGCCCGTTACACGGGGCAGGAGAGTAACGAAGAACGCCAACGGATCATTGCTCATCCACCGGATATCTTACTGACCAATTATGTCATGTTGGAACTCATCATGACACGTCCTCGAGAACGTCAGCTCATCGAAAAGGCCAAAGGATTGCGCTTTTTGGTGCTGGATGAACTGCACACCTATCGCGGACGACAGGGTGCTGACGTCGCGCTCTTAGTCAGGCGCGTGGCTGACCGATTAAAAACAGCCGAACAATCCATCCTGTTTGTAGGTACTTCGGCAACCCTCGCCAGCGAAGGCACTTACGCGGAACAACAAGCCCAAATTGCGGTGGTGGGTAGTCAGCTTTTCGGTTCGGTGGTTAAGCCTGAGCACGTTGTCGGCGAAACGTTACGCCGCGCAACCCTTCCAAACTCGAATATAGACACCTTCGTTAACGATTTAGTGGCTGCGGTAGCCCAGGGTGAGAACCTCGTTGCGCCAAATGAATTCTCGGCCTTTATCGCTCATCCACTCTCAGTATGGATTGAAGATAACTTTGGTTTGCGAGAGATCGACGGTCGCCTTGTCCGTCAGCAACCGCGCAGCATTAAAGGGGAGAGCGGGGCAGCACTTGAACTGAGTAAAGTGACAGGCATTGATGTAGAAATTTGCGCTCAAGTCATCCAGCGCTGGTTGCTCGCAGGTTATCAATGTGCGCCGAATCCAGCCACTGGTTTTTCTCCCTTCGCCTTCCGCCTGCACCAATTCATTAGCCCCGGCGATACGGTGTATGCGACGATTCAACCCGAAGATCAACGTTATCTCACTTTACGGGGACAACAATACGTACCTCATGACCGAAATCGTGTCTTGTTTCCACTTTGTTTCTGCCGGGAATGTGGTCAAGAATACTACTCGGTACGCTTGGTAAAAGGCGAAGAGGGGCAGCGTACCCGCGTCACCCCCCGTATTTTTAGTGATCGACTGCCAGATGAGGATAGTGAAGCCGGTTACCTGTATATTGGTTCTCATCGACCCTGGCCGCAGGCGGATCAAGACATCATTGACAGCGAATACTTGCCCGATGATTGGTTGGAAGAACGCAATGGGGTACAGCGTATTCGCAGTCATCGTCGTAAACAGTTACCGCGACATGTGCAGGTGTTAGGAAATGGCGAGGCGGATGAGACTGGGCAAGCTTGCGTTTATATTGCTACACCCTTTATGTTTTGTCTGAATTGCGGTGTTTCCTATGCGGCACGCCAGGGCGATTTTGGTAAATTGGCAACACTTAGCTCAGAAGGCCGTAGTAGTGCCACGACTTTGCTCAGTTTGTCGGCCATCCGCTCACTTAAATTGAGTGATCTGGAAAAACATGCCCAGAAGTTGTTGAGCTTCACAGACAACCGTCAGGATGCGTCCTTACAAGCTGGACATTTTAATGATTTTATTGAAGTCGGGCTGCTACGTGGAGCGATCTATCGCGCTGTCGAGCTGGCCGGGAATGAAGGACTATCCCACGAGGTGATTGCCGAGAAAGTCTTTGAAGCCCTGAATTTGCCACTGGCTTTGTATGCCAGCAATCCTGAGATTCGCTTTCAAGCCCTTCAGGAGACACAGCGTGCCCTGAGGCAGGTACTGGGCTACCGCATTTACCGGGATCTGCGGCGCGGTTGGCGTATCGCCTTACCCAATCTGGAACAATGCGGCCTCCTCGAAATGGGCTATGCCGATTTAGAGGCTGTCTGTTCGGCTGAAGACGTATGGCAAGCCTCCCACCCCGCGCTGGTGACCGCCTCTCCCGAAACACGCACACGTATCGCCAAAGTCTTGCTGGATTACATGCGCCGTGAGCTGGCAATCAAGGTGGATTACCTCGAAAGTAATCATCAGGAACGCATTCAGCAACTAAGCAGCAACCGGTTGGTTGAGCCGTGGGCAATCGATGAAGACGAACGGATGGAATACGCCTCTATCCTCCTGCCACGTTCTTCAGGTGGCGATGACGGACGGGGTAACTACACCTATGTCTCGGCACGGGGTGGCTTTGGTATGTATCTGCGCCGCCCGAATACGCTGCCCGAATATCAGATCAAAAGCTATGGACGGATCGGACTAGACGAAACACAGCTCATCATCCGCCAGCTTTTGGAAGGGCTGCAAGTTGCGGGATTGGTTGAGATTGTCCTCGAACCGAAAGATGCCAATGATGTTCCCGGCTATCAATTGGTTGCCTCTGCCATGCGTTGGTATGCGGGGGAGGGCAAGCAGGCTTTTCACGATCCCGTTCGGGTGCCCAATGAGTCGGATGCCGGGGGCCGCCCTAATCCGTTTTTTGTGAACTTCTATCGCCATGTCGCACAATCCTTGGTGGGGTTAGAAGCCCATGAACACACCGCGCAAGTCCCTTACCCGGAGCGCGAGAAACGTGAAGAAGCCTTCCGGATAGGTGACTTACCGATTTTATATTGTTCGCCGACGATGGAACTAGGCGTCGATATTGCTGAGTTGAATGTCGTCAATTTACGCAATGTGCCGCCAACACCAGCCAATTATGCCCAACGCAGTGGTCGGGCAGGGCGTAGTGGTCAACCGGCCCTGGTCTTCACTTACTGTTCTAGCGGTAGTCCGCACGACCAGTATTTCTTTAAGCGACCAGAACGTATGGTCTCGGGTGCAGTAGCCCCACCGCGCTTAGATTTGACCAATCAAGACCTGCTGCGAGCCCATATTCATGCCATCTGGCTCGCTGAAACTGGCATTGATTTGCACGATACCCTCAAAGAAATTCTCGATATGAACGGCGAACCGCCATCGCTACAACTACTGGATGAAATTCGACTGCAGGCTGAATCAAAATCCGCGCAACAAGCGGCTTTGCAACGGGCTGAGCGTGTTTTGCAGACAGTTACCGACTTGTCCGATGCTGAGGGACTGCTCGAAGTGACCCTGCAAAATGTCGTTCAGGCTTTCGATGCCACCTGTGCCCGCTGGCGCGGGTTATATTGGTCAGCGCTCAAACAGGTCAAGGTTCAAGAAGCTATCCGTCTGGATCAAACACGGAGTGTTGCAGACAAACGTCAGGCTGAACGGCTGCGACGCGAAGCCCTTTCCCAGATTGATTTGCTGACTGAAGTGGATAGCTTGGCCCAGTCGGATTTCTACAGCTATCGGTATTTTGCGACCGAGGGTTTCTTACCCGGTTATAGTTTCCCCCGCTTACCCATTTCAGCCTTTGTCCCAGCCCGCCGCGTTCAACAACGCGATGAGTTTTTGTCCCGTCCCCGTTTTCTGGCGATCTCAGAATTTGGTCCCCGTGCCATTATTTACCATGAAGGATCACGTTATCTGATTAATCAGGTCATTATGCCCGTGACTGCCGATGAAGATGGTCCGCTCACAACCCAACTCAAAGTTTGCGGGAACTGCGGCTATATTCATCCGGTAAAATCAGGGATCGATTATGACATGTGCCAACGCTGTGGATCACAGCTCGATGCCCCCTTACAATCGTTGCTGCGACTTCAAAATGTTGTCACCAAGCGCCGAGATCGCATCAATGCCGATGAAGAAAACCGACTTCGTCTTGGCTACGAAATTCGGACAGGCGTGCGTTTTAGTGATCGCGATGGGCAACCGGATGTGCGCACCGCCGTCATTAGCAATGGCGATCAAAACCTAGCAAAGCTGACCTATTCCCCTACAGCTACTTTGTGGCGAATGAACTTAGGCTGGACCCGCCGCAAAAATAAATACGTTTATGGTTTTGTGTTGGATATTGAGCGGGGGTACTGGGGAAAGAATGAGCAAATCGAAGATGAACCAGAAGAGCCAATGTCGGCACGGACACGTCGCGTCATTCCGTATGTCGATGACAGCCGCAACTGCTTACTGTTCGACCCGCAAGTTGGCATGAGTCTGGAAGAAATGGCCTCGCTTCAGGCTGCTCTGAAGCGGGCACTGGAAACGGTCTTCCAGCTCGAAAATTCGGAACTGGCCGTCGAACCTTTACCGGATTCAAATAACCGTCATCTCTTGCTTTTTTATGAAGCGGCGGAAGGTGGGGCGGGGGTGCTGCGCCGCTTGATTGATGATCCGCTGGCATTGAAGCAAGTGGCACGTGAGGCACTGCGTATTTGTCATTTTGATCCTGATACTGGCGAAGATCTGCGCCGAGAAGTTCATGCCCGCGAAGACTGCGAAGCAGCTTGTTACGACTGCCTACTCAGCTATGGCAACCAACGTGAACATGCTTTATTGGATCGTCAACTGATAAGAGATTTTCTGGGGATGCTGGCGAATTCGGAAACGGTCTCAAGCCCTGTTGATCAGCCGCGTGATTCCTACCTCAACCAACTGCTCGGCCAATGTGAGTCCGATCTGGAGCGCGAGTGGGTAACTTATCTCCATGATTGTGGGCTGCGTTTGCCTGATCAGATTCAAATTTATGAGGAGGACTGTCAAACAAGACCAGATTTTCTCTACAATAAAGGGGGCATTTATGCAGCGATTTATGTCGATGGCTCTCATCATGATGCCGCCAAACGGCAGCAACGGGATACCCAGCAAACCGAATGTATGGAAGATCGCGGTTATCAGGTAATCCGCTTTGGCTATCGGGCTGATTGGGATGCCATCTTCCAGCGTAACCAACACATCTTTGGGGGTGGAATATGACGTTTACTATTGGTTCATTGGTGCGGGTGCGTGGACGTGAATGGGTAATCTTGCCGGAATCGACCGAGGAGGTTGTCATGGTGCGTCCGTTGGGTGGCACTGACGACGAGGTAACCGGCATTTTTACCGAGCTTGAGAGCGTGGAATCGGCTACCTTTGCTTTGCCGAATTCGCAGGAGATTGGCGATTATCGTTCTGCTCGCTTACTCCGCGCTGCCGTCCGGTTGGGCTTTCGTTCCAGTGCTGGACCTTTCCGTTCTTTTGCTCGCATCAACGTCGAACCCCGTCCATACCAGCTCGTGCCGCTGCTCATGGCACTGAAACAAGACCCGGTGCGGCTCTTAATAGCCGATGATGTGGGGATTGGGAAAACTGTTGAAGCCTTGCTTATTGCGCGTGAACTGCTGGATCGAGGCGAGATTGAACGGTTAGCAGTGCTCTGTCCACCGCAGTTGGCCGAGCAGTGGCAAACCGAATTACGCGAGAAGTTTTTTATTGAAGCCGAACTGGTGCTGTCTAGTACCGCCACCCGCCTCGAACGCCATTTGCGAATGGGCGAGTCGCTCTTTGAACGTTATCCATTTGTGGTGGTGTCAACCGATTTTATCAAATCAGAGCGTCGCCGTGATGAGTTCATGCGTACCGCTCCTGATTTTATCATTGTCGATGAAGCCCACACCGTAGCCCATACGAGCGATAAACGGGGTGGTCGTCATCAGCGCTATGAACTGATTGCCACACTGGCTGAAAAGGAGAGCCGCAGCTTAGTATTGGTAACAGCTACACCTCATAGTGGCAAGGATGAAGCCTTCCGCTCATTGTTAGCTAT
>JBBSBS010000437.1:0-5586 GCA_038251045.1 Aggregatilineales bacterium
ACTTGGAAATGTTCGCTGGCGGCTTCCGGTCGCTGAATGGTGATGTTGTCCCAGCGCACCGCACGGAAGGCACTGTTGGCTTGCAGGATAACCGCGCCCCCGCCTAACTGCGGCGTGGTCAAATCTTCTACCGACATCACAAGCTGCTGGTTGAGGTATACCAGTATCCGGCTGCCTTCCACCCAGATGCGGATGTCATACCAGCGCTGGGCTTCGATAGCCGCCGACACCGTTTTGAGCGGGCGTTCGTTATCGCGTTGGAAAATATCGCTGTCGACACCGTTGCGCCGCAGGATCAATGTGCCCGGCAGCATTTCCAGAACGGTGTAGCCATTCTTGCAGCCGTTCAAATTGGCACAGCGGAAAATCATGCGCGCCCCGCCGCTCTGGCGATCCAGATTGATACTGAAGCTGATGACCAGATTACGCGCCGCCGCGCCTTGCCATTCCGGTTGTTCACGCCCCAATATGACCATTGGCTGCGTTAATTTACCTTGCCCGATCAAGATACCTTCGCCGCCCTCGCTGACCATCTGCCATGCCGTCATATCGTAATCCCAGCCACCGAGCGCATTCGGATCTTCAAAATCCGCGACGAACGGCAGCCGACCGGGTGGAATGGGTGTCGGCGACGGCAAGAGCGTCGGGGTTAGTGTCGGTTCAAGTACCGCTGTTTCGGTCGGGAGAGGTGTATCAGTTGGCGTAGGCGTGGCTGTCAGCGTGGCAGTTGCCGTGAGTGTCGCGGTCAGGGTGGGAGTGGGCGTACTCGTCGAAGTCTCGGTAGGAGAGGGTGTATAGGTCGGCGTATCGGTGGGCGCAAGCACCAGCGGCACACCCTGAATATCGCCCTGAAAATCGAACATCACCGGATTGTACGCCAGCCAACCATCGCTGCCATCCGGCAGTAATACGTTGAGCCATGCCCCATCTTCGCTCGAACCCACGATGATAATTTGCATATCCTGTGTCACATCCGCCAATTTGGGATATTGTGACCCCGGCCCCGACCGGATAATCGTGGCACGCAGCGCCCGCGCTTGGGGTGTGGAAAGTGTCGGTGTAAAGGTGGGGGTCGGTGTTTCGGTCGGGGTGCTGGTCAGGCTTGGTGTAGCCGTTGGTGTCTCGGTCGGCTCTGGTGTGGATGTCAGTGTAGATGTCGCAGTTGGCAGGGCAGTATGAGTCGCGCTCGGCAAGACCACCACCTGAACCGTAGCAGTTGATGCCCCGCCGTCGGTTGTATCGGTTTCCTCTATGGCTGAAGGGGTGCCGCTGCCCACCAGCGCCGCCGCCAACGTGCCCGTGGATGAACCGGACGGCGCGAGCGTATCCCGCAGCCCGATAATGACCAGCGCGATAATCGCAATCGCCGTGACGACTCCGGCTGCCAGAGGCCAGCGAGAAGATACCTTTCTGAGCGCGGCACGTTGATCGGTGGAAGTAATAACGGTTGCCACATCGGGCAGCGAATCCGTAGTGGTCATCTTCGGCGCGGCGATCAAATCAGGCCGGCTGATTTCAAACCCCATCATCGTCTGCTCAATCTGGATGCGCTGCTGCTCGCGCTTGGCTGCCGCCATATCCATATTGGCCTTGGCGATCTTCTGGAGTGACGCGGGAACCCCCGTACTCGACACATTCAATGCCGCCGCCAGATCACCGACAAATTCGGTCGCGGTTGAGTAACGCTCCTCCGGCTGTTTCGCCATCACCCGCCCCATCACCCGATTGACCGCCGGTGAAAGCTGATCGTCAAAGCTGGTCACATCCGGGATGGGATCGCTGATGTGCTTGAATATGATGCTCAGGGGTGTTTCGCCGTTGTAGGGCAGTTCCCCCGTCAGCATCTGGAAGGTCATCACACCCAGCGAGTAAATATCGGCGCGGCTGTTGAGCTTATCCACACCCATACCCTGTTCCGGCGACATATACCCCGGTGTACCCAGCGCATAACCACTCTGGGTCATGTCCTGACCTTTTTCAATTGTCCGCGCGATGCCGAAATCTGTCAGGAAGGCATTGCCATCGGCATCCAGCATGACATTGCTGCGGTGGGCGTAATCCAGCGCTGCCGCCAACTGCCGTAGCATGTGGATGATTTCTTCGTGTGGAACTTTGCCGCGGTCAATCACATCTTTCAGCGTGCCACTGTCAAGGTAGCGCATGACGATGTAGGGCGGGTCATGCGCCGCGTCATAATCGTAAATCGGCAGCAGCTGCGGATGTACCAGCTTCGTCAGCAGACGCGCTTCCCGCTGGAAACGTTCCATGCTCACCGAATCGAGCGCAATCGCCCGATGGATAATCTTAATGGCAACATCGCGTTCAAGGTTTGGCTGATGCGCACGGTAAACCGTAGCCATGCCTCCCTTGCCGATTTCTTCAATGATTTCGTATGGGCCGATGCGCGTACCAATCATGTCGCAACCTGACTGCACCGAATGAATTGCCGTAGTTTAGCACATCCAGCTTTTGCCTGCACTTAGAATTAAGGACAGCACAGGCCGTGTCGGTTGCCATTACATCCTGATTTTTTCATTCATGTGTAGGGTCGGTGGTGTTGTACCATCGGGGAACCAACCTGTAGAGTGATCTGGTGAGGCGATTCCGTAGGGGATGGTCTGAGACCATCCCCATTATGATCTTATTGCGAACCTGTTACCCCGCGCAAATCGCCGCCTTGGGGAACAACTTCTTCGCATACGTATCCATATGAACCGTATCAGTCATCGGGAACATCAAGAACAGCGTCAGCACGCGGGTCTCGTCAATCGGTTGTATCCAGTAACGGACATTGAAGCGCAGCCCCGCCTGAAGCACAGTGAACTCATGCAAAATCACATCATCCAACTGGCAGTTGCTGGTTTCCGTCATGCCCTGATAATTAGCGAAAACCGCCTTGAACCAATCTTCGGTAAATACCAGACTCATCTGCTCTGGCTGAATCGGGTTATCAAAGTGAATATAACCGAGGAAGGCCAAGCCGCTGATGTCATCATCACGCCATTCCGCCGTGGTTCGTCCGTTTTCTTCCCGCGCACTTGCCAGCCACTGATCCGGCTCGAACACCCCGTCGCCATAACTGAGTGCTGTATAAATTTCCCGCGTTGGGCTGTTTTGTGCCCGTCCCACCAGCAGCGCACCGGATAGCAGAACAACCAGAATGATGAAACGCTTGATCATGGAGTACGCCTTTCTGATGATCGTGTGTAAACTGAGCCTATTGTAACCGCGACTGTGCTTTAATGCCTGCCGACTCTAAACGTATCGGTCGCCGCCCACGGTGAGTAAGCATCACCATCCCCATTTGCGCCGTTAATAACCTGCCGTGTCCCGTTACTGCTCGTGTTGTGCAAATCACCCAGTGCCGCCGCGATCAGCGCCACATCCGGCAAGCGCATCGCAACCGGCAGCAGTTCGTTCAGGTGGGCATCCACGAAATGCGTATCCACCTCTCCCGCTTGAAACGTCGGATGTGCCAGCAGCGCCTGTAAAAAAGCGCGGTTGGTCGTCGTACCCAGCACCACCGTTTGCGAGAGTGCCGTCTGCATCCGTTGGATAGCCGCCGCCCGATCAACATCATGGACGATAATCTTAGCGATCATCGGGTCATAATGAATACTGATGGTATCCCCCGTCTGCACCCCTGAATCCACCCGCACACCGGGGCTTTCCGGCTCAATAAAACGCAGCAGCGTCCCCACCGCAGGCAGAAACTCGTTCGCCGCATCCTCGGCATACAACCGGCACTCAATCGCATGACCGCGCTGGCTGACATCCGCCTGTGTAAAGGGTAGCGCCTCGCCCGCCGCGATCTGGAATTGCAGCTTAACCAGATCAAGTCCGGTCACCATCTCTGTCACCGGATGCTCAACTTGCAGCCGCGTATTCATCTCCAAAAAGTAAAAATCACCCTTCGCCGTGACGATGAACTCCACCGTCCCCGCGTTCACATAACCGACGGCCTGCGCCGCTGTCACTGCCGCGCTGCCCATCCGTAAGCGTGTCGCCTCATCCAGCAGTGGCGATGGCGACTCTTCGATAATTTTCTGGTGACGGCGTTGGCTGCTGCACTCCCGTTCGTATAAATGCAGCGTATGACCGTGTGCGTCGGCTAATATTTGAATCTCAATATGGTGTGCCGACTCGATGTACTTTTCCAGAAACACCCGCGCATCACCAAAAGCATTTCCCGCCTCGCGCCGCGCACTGGCAAGCGCTTCTAGCAAATCACCCGCCTGCCACACCACCCGCATCCCCTTACCGCCGCCGCCGCCTGCCGCCTTGACGATCACCGGATACCCGATCACTTCCGCAGCGTCGATGAACGCATTCTCATCGGCATCCTCACGCTGGAAACCCGGCACAACCGGAACACCCGCCGGTTCCATCAATGCCCGCGCCGCCGTTTTGCTGCCCATCGCCCGCATAGCTGCCGCGCTTGGCCCGATCCACGTTAATCCGGCTGTCGTCACCGCCGCCGCGAAATCCGCGTTCTCCGACAAGAATCCGTAACCGGGATGAACACAATCGCATCCGGTCGCCAGCGCCGCCGCGATCAACTTGTCGCTGTTCAGATAACTTTCGCTTGGGGATGCCTCACCCAGCCGATAGCCTTCATCTGCCAATTGCACATGCCGCGCCGTCGCATCTACATCCGAATACACCGCCACGCTGCCGATACCCAGTTCACGGCATGCCCGTATGATGCGCACGGCAATCTCACCACGGTTGGCAATCAAACATTTGCGGAGCATCACTGCGGCTTGCTCACATATTCGTGCTGATTATCCTTGTCTGGATACACGTTGCCCGAAAGAAACGACACACTCGTCCATATCCCGCGTGCATGACGGTAAAACAGCAGCACAAAAACCACGTTGAAGCTCACCCAGAACACCAGTTGGAAAGCCAGCGGCGGCGCGAACAACGCCTGCGAAATGATGTATCCACCCATCGCCAGCAGCTCCGCGCACACCAGATTAATCAGTGTCCCGCCAATCGACTCGCCTTCCAGTCTTTCGTAACGTACCCCGCAGACTGGGCAGGTCTCATCCATCTTGAACAACCCGTGAAACATATGCCCCTGTTCGCAGTTCGGGCAGCGCAGCCGCAAACCCACCAATAATTTATGAATAGCGTAACCGATCTTCATAGTCTTACTCTCTTAATCTTCATCTGCACCAAAAAATTTACATTTTGGCAACACAATTCTACAACTTTAACTTTACGATAACGATAGATACAAAAGTGGTTATGGAGGTCACATATCATGTTCTGGTTTCGCCGTTTCCGTCAACGGATGCTTATGCGTCAGATCGCACGCCATGCGCTGCCGCCACCTGACTCAGCGTCTTGTCTTCCCGCTATTTTACTGTCTGATTTATGGGGTACATTATAGACAATCCTCAAATAGTTGAGAGCTGTTCGGAAACACCAGCCACCCAACCAAAATTGGCTGACTTTTATCCGCAATCACGCCAACACAGTCTGGGCGTGTGATTTGCTTCAAACTGATGATCTCTTTTTCAGAGCTATTTTCATTTTTGTCATCATTGAAGTCGGATCACGGAGGATTGTGCATATGGG
>JBBSBS010000438.1:0-5549 GCA_038251045.1 Aggregatilineales bacterium
GGCAGCGCGGTGATGACGGTGTGCAGCCAATTTCGGCGGTAGTTAGACGAGAAAGGCGGGCGATGTAGCGGGTCGCCCCTACGGGTGGGGGTGGTGCGGACAGCGAGAGCAGGAGGGTCTCAGACCCTCCCCTACGGGAAGGCAAACAAGCGTTTTCATTTGGGTGTGAGTGGGGGGGAATCAAGGGAGCAGAGCCATGATGCTTCACTTAGTTTGCACAACCACCGCCATAAAGAAGGTTTGCCAGCGGCAAACCCCTACAAAACCAAATCTTGTACAGAAGGCAGAAGGAATAGCGATTAGTCTTGACCGAGGAGCGTGGCCTGTATGGCGGCGACATCATCGCGCAGGAGATCGTCGTTGAGCATGTCCTGCGTCACTTTGTTGCAGGAGTGAAGGACGGTGCTGTGGGTGCGACCACCGAAGGCATCACCAATTTGGGGCAGCGAGGCCATTGTGACTTCGCGCGAGAGGTACATGGCAATCTGGCGGGCTTGATTGAGGCGAGCGGTGCGGCGCGGGCCGACCAGATCCGCCACGTCGAGGTGAAAATACTCGGCGGTGGTGGTGAGAACACGGGCCATCGTCATCTGATGGTGACGGGGGCGGCGATAACCCGCCATCGCGCTTTCAGCCATATCGACCGTCACCGGACGGCGGGAAAGCTGGGTGTTGACGGCGAGCTGGTTGAATACACCTTCCATCTCGCGGATGTTGGAACGGGATTTCTCGGCAATCATCTCGGCAGCGCTGGCAGGGAGATTGACACTGCGTTCCTGCGCCCACATCTTGAGGATGGCAACGCGGGTTTCGTATTCAGGCGGTTGCAAGTCCATTACGAGGCCACCGGCGAAACGGGAACGGAGGCGATCTTCGAGGGTATGAAGATCGGTCGGTGGACGATCTGATGCCAGCACGACCTGTTTGTTAAAGGTGTAGAGGGCATTAAAGGTGTGGAAGAATTCTTCCTGCGTGCTTTCTTTGCCGGCGATGAATTGAATGTCATCCACGAGCAGGACATCCGCCGAGCGGTATTTTTCGCGGAACATGGCGGTGGTACGCTGACGAATGGCATCCACGAGATCGTTGGTAAAGACTTCCGAGGGAATGTAGATGACGCGCAAATGACGAGCGCGGCAGGCGTGGGCGATAGATTGCAGTATATGGGTCTTACCCAGCCCTACGCCACCATAAACGAAAAAAGGATTGTATTGGGTGGCGGGGTGTTCTGCCACAGCCAGCGCAGCCTCGAAGGTCATGCGGTTGGCTTGATTGCTGACGAAGCGATCAAAGGTATAACGCGGGTTGAGTTCGCTTTCGGGAAGGTCAGGGCGCTGCGGGCGGCTCACCTGTTGATAGATGGGGGCGCTGACGGCGGCGGGCTGTGCTTGCGGCTGGTGATTTAGCAAACGGAATAGGGGTAAATCATCATCGGTGGTGGGCAGCGGATCAAGCTGCTTGGTGACTTCGAAGCACAATTCGACCCGTTCACCGAGTACATCACCCAGAACACGGCGAATTTCGCGGTAGAGGCGATGCTGAAGCATGTCGCGGGCATAGGTATGGGCAACACCGATGCGGTAAGAGCCATCTTCGGCGCAGCCTAAGAACACAGCTCCCCGTAACCACGTTTCAAAACTGGCACGGTCAAGCTGAATCTCCAATTGACTAAAAGCGATATTCCAAGCGTCCTGCGAATTCACAAAAACATCCTTAAATTTCGGTATTGGTTCTTGACGGGTAGCAGTGACTACACATCAAAAGAACCCCGTTGTAAGACCGGCAGCAGGCAACACAAAACCCATCGGGACTAAAACCCGCGTGAAGCCGGTTATTTGCGACATAAATATAGGGTTATTTCACCACAGGGGCATGAAAACATGCCCCCAACAGAAGGGTGTGGGAATTGCTCTGTTTTAGTGGTAAATCGTATAAGGGAGTATACATGATGATCGGGATTCACTCAACCGAATCGTGCCCCCAAATGTTAAAAAACGGCATTTTTTAAGGTTGGGATAAAATCTACCCAGAAACCTTAACAAACAGCGATAAGTAAAGAACTGAATGGGACATGAGTCATAGGGTTGGTAGGTTGGTTTTTTGGGATAAAATGGTTTGATTCAGCCGACATGAGGAGTCAATAACACAAATTAAGGATTTCCCAAATCTGTTAAAACGGATTCATTTTGTGAAAGTTATCATTTTTTAAACTTGGGATATAATCTACCCAGACTAAAAAAAAGTATCTGTTTTTGGGATTAATTTGGGATAATAAGGGATAAAACGTGCATTGAGGTTTGCGTAAACCCACATTGAGATGACTTTATCAAAGACCCCTGTTAACAAGGATTCATATGGATGGGCGCACATGCGTCGAAAATCTACCCGATTCATTGTTAGTACGCACTAGAGGCTATCGAGGTGGTACAGCCTGACGTTGGAGAATTTTGAAGGCAAGCCTTGATAGTCCTCAGCATTTGATCAAAACTCCCCTATTCAGACGACACCTGATTAGCTGGTGGTGTGGTTCAAGATGGCCTCCATAGCTGGATCGCGCCCACTGAAATAATCGGCGGATGAGAACGGCGTAGCGATGGTGGGTTCTATGGCGAGGCGGGTGTCATCCGGCGTGCTTTTTGCGATGAAGTGGGAGGACACATTGATCTGGATTTTTGAGTTCGGCAGGATGACCGGACGGGCATCTGCATATAAATTGGGCGGTTCGCCGGTGGGTGCGCCGACAAAGATCGGGCGGACGGACTTTTCTAGCTCGGTGGCAAAGTTGACGGCAGCCGAAAGAGTCATGCGTCCGATTATTACATACAGCGAATCGGGACGGTTGAGGGTTTCATTTTGCTGTAATAATTTGAGAAGCGGCGGGTAGGTGTGGTTATCGCCACCCGGATTGTGGCGTATATCGACAATGGTGCGGTCGATGGGGTTGGCTTCGACAAAGGCGGCGACTTCATCCGCAAACTTCTGCATGGTTTTGCCAGAGGCGTTGGTACGCTGGACGGCATTGTATTGGATGTAGAGTGTTTTTGAGTCGGGCAGATAGGTGAACCAGAACAGTTCATCATACTGATGTTGCAAATAAAGGACATCGGGATTGGGTGGCAGGGTGATAAAGTAGCCTCCGCCCCACTTGAGATATTCATCCAATGTGAGAGGCTGCGGATTGATGGTGGTGCGCTGGCCTGAAGCATCTTCCACGAGATAGGCGGGATGGTCGAGATCATCGGTGATGCCGAGTGCGTGCAGCGATTCGGGCACCGCCATCATGAAGAGAGTGGTGAGCTTGAGCATGTACTCATTATCGCGAATGGCTAAGGCCGAGACCTGCTGGTAGGCGCTATCAATATCCAGATTGCCGATGCCGACCAGCTTTTTGCCGACTGCTTCCTTATATAGAGGTTGGGCATCGACGACGTATATGCCATCGTCAAAGTAGTAAAGGCGTAAGCCGTACAGATGAAATTGGATGGCTGGCTGAAAGATGCCGATCTGACTGTGCCCATCAATCATGGCGGCAATTCGGACGAAGCCGACTTTGATTTGTTCTTCGGTGAGATAGGGAATATCGGCATCAAGCGCGTCAATCGCTTTTTGGAAGTCGGCTTCGGTCATGCGCCAGAACAGATTGGGATGTGCTTTGGGCAGCCGTTCCGCCATGACGTGCAAGTCTTCACGCCATGCGGTTTGGGCAGCAGCATCTTGAAGTAGGGGGCGATCTTGCGCCGAGACAAGGGTGGTGAAGGTGAAGAGCAACAACATGGCAACGATTGTTTTGCGTAACATGGTTTCTAAACCTTTATTTTTCATTGGCTGACCAAGCTGCCTTGATGGGTGGCTACGTAAATTTGGGTATGCTGCTGGTTGGTGCTGCCTTCGATATAGAGGAAATAGGTGTCGTCATGATAGACAGCGGCGGTATACCAGAAGCTATCTGAACCGGGGATGCTTTTGACATCCCAGAAGTTGTTGGCGGGATTATATGCCCAGTGGATGCCATCTTGACTGGTAGAGAAGCCGATTTTCATGCCGCTGCCTGTTCCCTGAGCGGTACGGTAGAGCATCGTCCAACCGTCGGGGGTTTGCTGTACCATCGGCTGCCCGATAAATTCTTTTTTATCGCCGGTGGTGAGTACCGGATCACTTTCGGCATACAGTGTGTCGGTGGTGGCAGGGTCGTTATACTTCGTCCATGTGATGCCATCAGGCGAGGTCGCCATGCCAATGTTGGTGTAAAAACGGGCGTTGTGCTGGATGGCGCTGTAATACATGGTATAGCCCGACTCGGTTTTGATGACACGCGGGGCAGAAACGCGGAGGTCATCCCAACTGCCTTTGCTGCCGGCTGTCAGGATGGGTTCGGCATCCGGTATCCACGGGCCGGTGGGTGCGGCAGCGGTGGCGCGCCCGATTTCACCTTCTTCGTTCGCGCCGGAACGGGTATTCCATGTGTAGAAGTACATCACCCAAGTGCCGTCGTCCTGCACCAGCACATCCGAGGCTAAGGCGGCTACTCTGGCATAGGGTACATCTTTGGTCAACATGACGGGATCGGGCGAAACTTCTGTCCATTTGAGGCCGTCATCGGATGTCAGATAACCGATTTGTACCGAAGCAGGCCAACCGTTGAAGCCATTACGGAACATATGGAACTTGCCGTCGTGGTAAATGACCGCGCCGGGGTCGGTAAACTGGAAATCCCAATCACCGGAATCACCGTGGGCGATGACGGGTTGATCACTATAGAGGGTGAAGAGATTGGTATCGTCCTGCGCATGGGTGGTCAATGTGACGCCAACAACCAAAAGCAGCCATAAAGATAATTTTTTGGGCATGGTAGACCTTTTGAGAACGGTATATCTCCATTTAATACACCAAGTCTATGTAAAAGGGTCAATGCTGTAATATTTGGTGGTTGAGAAGTTGGGGATGGTGCGCGAAATGAAACGTGGACACATCATTGTGATGCGCCCACGCTACAGGCAAAGCAGGTTAGTGCTTTGGTTGACCGCAGTAGGGACACGTGGCTAAGGAATCGTCGAAGTAAAGTGTACATTGGGTGCAGCGTATGGCTTCGTAGTCGCCACGTCCTTTATGATGATTTGGGGTTTCCAAGCGGTTGCCCATGTCATCATAGAAGCGGGTATAGTGACTCAGAGGGACATCATTGAGGGTGGTTGTTGCCCGTAACTTGGCTATGTAGTCGTCAACAATTTGTTTAACGGCTTGGGCAGTCACAGCGGGATCATCGCCCCGTTTTTCAGCATCGCGTTGAACGTCGACAATCTGGCTGGTTACCGCTACCCAGCGCGGATTAAGCGGGTCAAAAACGTAGGGATCGCTGGCACTGTAGCCATCGCGGGGTAGAACGTCCAAGATGCCGTTGGCAATGGTGAGCGCGAGGACCCGTTCATAGGAAAGCGGATGGTTGAACGAGCGATAGTACATATCGGTTTCGCGGACTTTTTGTTCGAAGATGGTGTCTACATATTCTTGATAGGTGTGGAAAGCGACCTTGGACACATCGCCATTGGTTA
>JBBSBS010000439.1:0-5546 GCA_038251045.1 Aggregatilineales bacterium
ATTCCAGTTTATTCGCTTATTCCACTCAGCAATTTGCTGCATGTTACTCACATTCCAATTGTCAAATCAAATTGTTACCCCGTTACAAAAGAAATTATGCCACACGAATTGCCCTGTGTATACAAGTACTACCACAAGGGATTAATCAAATCACCTTGTCTTTGAGACACATATATTCACTTGTGAACACGTGACCTATGAATGTCCTAAGATTGGGTGAGGTGTATAAGGTTCTTCTAAGTAACTCATATCTTCATCTGACAATTTGATGCTCATGGCGGCGAAAGCATCTTCGAGATGAGGCATTTTACTAGCGCCGATTATTGGGCTGGTAATGCCCGGCTTATGGAGCATCCATGCCAAGGCTATTTGAGCAGGTTTAACCCCGATGCGTTTTGCAACTTCTAATACTCGATCCAGAGTATCGAAATCGTTATCTTGATAGTACATAGTGTGGGCAAATGCATCGGTTTTTGACCGGATAGACTCTCCGCCTTTCTCATGGGAGCGGTTACCCGCCAAGAAGCCGCGCGCTAACGGACTCCACGGAATGATTCCTACACCTTCTTCCCGACAGTATGGATTCATTTCACGATCCTCTTCTCGATAGACGAGGTTATAGTGATTTTGCATCGACACAAAACGTGTCCAACCATGAATGTCGACTATGTACTGTGCTTTGACGAATTGCCACACAAACATGCTTGAAGCACCAATGTAGCGCGCTTTACCGGCTTTAACCACATCATGTAGGGCTTCCATTGTTTCCTCAACGGGTGTTGAGGTATCCCAACGGTGGATTTGATACAGATCAACATAATCGGTGCCCAGTCGACGCAGCGAATCATCAATTCCTTGCATGATATGTTTGCGAGAAAGCCCACCCTGATTGGGCTTCGATCCCATAGGGTTAAAGACTTTAGTGGCAATGACCACCTCATCTCGTTTGGCAAAATCACGGAGTGCGCGTCCAGTCACTTCTTCACTGATACCCGCTGAGTATATATCGGCTGTATCAAAGAAATTGATCCCGTTTTCTAGAGCATGTTGAAAGAATGGACGGCTTGTTTCTTCATCGAGCACCCATTCTCGCCATTTGGATGTGCCATAAGTCATACAACCGAGGCACAGACGAGAGACCTTCAAACCAGTCTTGCCGAGATTGATGTATTCCATCTTTTCCTCACGAATATATTGACCTATTAAGCGGATGACATGCTTTATCAGCTGATGAATTAAGCGTTCTCCGAGATTTCATTCGGATTAATGACTGCTGCTTTTAATTGCCCGCAGCCCGCGTCAATATCAATTCCCCGTCGAACACGGATTGTAGCCGTTACCCCATATTCAGCCAATGTCGCAATGAATTGGTCAATCCGTTCACCTGCGGACGGGCCGTGATGATAGCCGCCAGTTGGATTTAGCGGGATAATGTTGACGTGGCATAACATCCCCTTGAGGAGTTTGCCTAATGCGTTGGCCTGTTCACTGGTGTCATTTTCGCCGTGTATTGCCGCCCACTCAAAAGTGATGCGCCGTCCTGTTTGTTCTACATAATAGCGACATGCATCCAATAACTCGTCTAGTGGCCATCGTTTATTGACCGGAAGAAGCCTTTCACGTTCCGCATCTGTAGCAGCGTGTAGACTAATAGCCAACTTAACTTGCAATCCTTCGTCGGCAAAGCGTCGAATTTGGGGCACGAGTCCCACTGTACTGATAGTAATATGTCGTGCGCCAATGCCCAAATCTTGCATCAACCGATGAATGGTATCTACTGAGGCGTCATAGTTATGAAATGGTTCGCCCATTCCCATTAGTACAACATTGCTCAACCTATCGTCAACAGCTTCTAAATCACTGGCAAAGCGCATAGCCTGCTCAAAAATTTCGACCGGGGTGAGGTGCCGCGAGAAACCCATTTGTCCAGTTGCACAAAATACACATCCCATCGCACAGCCAGCTTGTGTGGATATGCAGGCAGTCCGTCGGTCATCGTCGTAGAGCATCAACACCGACTCGATAAGTTGACCGTCTGCAAGTTTATAGAGACGCTTAACCGTACCATCCCGGCTAACCTGTTCTGTCACGACGTTCAGTGTTCCAAGAACCGTTTCAGCTTGCAAGTGGGCACGGAGGTCTTTAGGCAAGTTATTCATGACCTCAAAAGAAGTAGCCCGTTTATCATAGAGCCATCCCCAGAGCTGTTTAGCGCGGAACTTTGGCTCGCCCCAATTCTTGAGTATCTCAATCAATTCATCTTGACTCAGTTCATAGAGATTTATCATGTTGCACTTTTCTAATTACCAGAGAATTGCTCTGGGCGATTGTTTTTAACGTTTTGGGCGTAATAGAATTAGCGCTACCACGGCCACTATTATTGCACCCACTAAAAAGATGAGTAGTCCAATAGTTAGGTTATTGTTGGTTGTGTTATTGGTGGGTACCGTCAAGGCAGAAATCGGAGTTGCAGTATTTAGACTTCCCGCCGGACGCGGCGTATTCGTGGCGGGCGCAATCGTGGGTATCAGCGTAGCGGTTCTGCTTGGCAATGGTGTTAGTGAAAGCACACCTGTTACTGTTGGAGTAGGTGTTAGGGTAGGTGTGGTAGTTGGAGTTGGGGTATTAGTTGCCGTAGGTGTTCTGCTGGCTGTAGGACTAGGTGTGGCTTCTTGATATGGTGTAAATGCGAATGATCCTACGGCTGAATCGGTAAATAGCCACTGGCGAAAATTATCAACCAGCGTTTCAAGTGGCATTCCGGTTGCTTCGCTATATGCACTGGCAAATGAAGAGGCTTGTGCCACATTAGTCGATAATTTGAACAGACCGTCTATGCCAATTCGTGATGCGATAAATACTACTAGCCCATAACTCTCGCTTTGCCAAAAGGAATTGCTAACATTCTCTGTTGGTAATTTTGCCATGACATCTAAGTGTAGCAAACTGTTTGTACGAGCAGCGTTGAATAAGGGAGCACCTAACTCTGCTTTTAGGGCAGGGGAGTACAATAATGCTAGACCTGTCTGAAACCACTGGGGAATGTCCTTTCCTCCCCAAGCCTGTTCATAGGATTTGCGAACCACATAATCACTAACTACAGTCTGTATATCACCCAATGACGATGAATCAACGCTAAGCATCACATAGCTACTGTCGGTGAAGATCCTGTCAGCTGATGCTGGGTCACAACTGACCTCGGAATTACTACTTAATCCAAATGTAACCAATTCTCCCTTAGCATTTGGGGAGCATATGGGTAGTAATTTCTTGTCATAGATGAGCAGATCGAATGCGTTGAGATTTCCCAGATTCGCGGTTAACAAGTCTGAGACGCGCTTCAAGTTGACCGTGAATTCATCAATACTTGCGCGACTATAGGCCGGGGTGTCTGTTGTAGTCGATGGTAATCCATTGGGCAATGTGATTTTTAATTGTTTACTTATTTCGAGGTCGCGCAACCAATTTGCACGCTGATCGCTGAAGGTAAACATATCAAAGATAGTGGCATTTTGAGTTCCATTGGCAGTGACACGCCATTCAAACTCAACATCCCGAAATAGTAGTGGGGGATTATCGCTTGGTATTTGCCATATGTAGACTATTTCTGTAATCTCACCACCTACCGTAACAGAAGCATCGAGATCCATAGGGATGGTTATGGATGGGCGTGTTTCGGGCTTAATTACCAGTGTCGCTAAATTTATTTGCGAGGGCGGTAATGCCAGTACAAGCGTAAAACGTATTGCACTAGGAAAAATTATCTCTTGTGTCCACTTTTGAATAAATGCTTGTTCCGGTTGCGGAGTAGGATTGCCAGATTGAGCCTGCACGATCATAGGATGCGCCCATATTGTCAGGAAAAGTAAGAGAGTCGACAATTTGAGATTCATCATGATATTCCCAACGATTGAGCTAATTGTGGCAATGCAATAATAATCGCGATTGGCAGGAAATTATATATGAAATGCGCAATTATCGCAGATGTTGTACCTTGATAACGTCGTAATAATCCTAGCCCGAATCCAATAACGAGAATAATTAGCATAGCCGGGGTCAGAGTATATTGATCGTGAAAGAGGACAAAAAACAAAGTCGTTGCAGGCAGTCCAAAAATGGGTTGTAAAGCTCCGCGAAACAATACTTCCTCGCCAACAGCCGATGTTATTGCTAATATGAAAATTGCCGGTATCGTATTGAACTGGTTATCAAATTCTGCCGCTGCTGCACTTTGTTGAGCATATTGCTCAACGGTAACTATACTCGTCCAAATTCGGGTCAAAACTAAAGAAGCAGCGATGAGTATGAGACCACTCAATATTCCCATCAAGATATTTTGAGGAGTGGGTGTTTGTAACCCTAAACGCTCCAGAGTTTGTGGCAACGAGCGCCGAATGGCGAGCCCCACGCCTAAGAGCGCGATAACCACAAACATCATACCCTGAAAAATTATTGAAGTTAGACTAATACCATTTTCCTGTATAGTTTGAGCGACACCTTCTAATCCGCCGCTGATGATAAAATTTATGAATAAGTACCCAATTAAACATAATGCTAATATTATGGCTACTTGATGTACGTTTGACTCTGCTCTGTAACTTGATTGTTTTCCAAATACTTGCTGAACTCTAATCCGAAGCCCTGACGAATATAGCAGTGAAAGCGCCGTAGCACAGATGATAAAAGTGAATAAAGTAATGAAAATAAAGCTTGATGTTGATACAGCATCTGGATTAATCCCCAGTTCTTGAAGTGTCGCAGATGGTAAATCCAATAATAGAATGCGGTTGGCATATAACCCATATAAGCTAACCATAACAATTAACCCGAGCAACATTCTGCGGACAATTGTGACGTACCCATTATCCGAAACCACATTTAGTTTTTGTAGATCGGCAAGATTCGCTAGGTAGGTCATCGCACCAATAAATAGGGCGATGAGTAGTTCGAATAATCCCATGTTAGTTGACTTAATTGTATGGTGTTAATCGTCATTATAGCAGGAGACATCAAGCATTGACCATGTGTTACCCTCGTGCTAGAATGTTCACAACCAGGAGGGATGGCCGAGTGGCTTAAGGCGCTGGTCTTGAAAACCTGTGTGTCGTTTTTCGGCACCGTGGGTTCGAATCCCACTCCCTCCGCCTGGTAGACAAAACAAAATGGGGGGGTGCCAGAGTGGACGAATGGGGCCGCCTGCTAAGCGGTTTTCCGGGTTATACCGGAACGCAGGTTCGAATCCTGTCCCTCCCGCACAGTCGAAAAAAGCACTCTAAAGTGCTTTTTTCTTGCCTGGCGATGTTCGAATCTTATCCTCATGTCTGTGAGAATAATCAAGAATTAAGCAATAAACAGCTCTTCCTTATCATGGTGAAGGCATTTAGATATGGCATAGTATAGGCGGAACGAACTTTTCGAGCCAGCGAAAATGGAATAGGGTGGTGTCGAGAAAATGGGCAAAAGCGTTGCGAAGTGCGGCTAAGGTCAGAAACGAATGGTTATGACTGACGGTCTGACGAGCTTGCTTCCAGACGTGTTCTTGGGGA
>JBBSBS010000440.1:0-5505 GCA_038251045.1 Aggregatilineales bacterium
GCAGGCGGTTATCCATCCGAGTTACACATCTATAACCGAGTGGCAGGTTTCGAACGATACTTGGCAGCTCGTCCGCTTCAACGATACCAATCATCTCTAGTCATGCATGACAGGATGGTCTGAATCTTAGGCGCACCCGCGAAATAATCCGGATTGGCCTTCACGCTAGAACAGCATGATGTTGTTGACAATCCGCCCGACACAGGCCAATACGATTTAGTTGTCCTACTGGGTGTTCTCCACCACATCCCCGGTTACATCGAACGTCAGGCATTTATGCGCCAACTTGCACGTCGCGTCAAACCCGGTGGACTGTTGGTGTTTACCGCGTGGCGTTTTTACGAGGTTGACCGGCTACGAGAACGCATTATTCCTTGGCCGGATGACATTCCTGTCGAAACCAACGATTACTTGCTTGACTGGCGGCGCGGTATGGTCAGCCTGCGCTACTGTCACTATACCGATGATACTGAACATGCCGCACTCACTGAAGCCACCGGTCTTAGCGAAATCGCCACCTTTCGCGCCGATGGTCAAGGTGGCACATCCAACCGCTACAGCTTTTTACGAAAATAGGATTTCTTTGAATCCTTTAAGCTTGACGTAAGGTATCGTTTATAGTTGCAGTCTACTATGAAGATACAATCTATCATCAACTTAATTAAGGATTTATCGTAAACATGGCCTTCATCATCAAAGATCGTCACAACAATGAAATCATCGCCTCCGCCGCCGACCACCAAAACATGCGTGCGTTTGAAGGCAACTGGTACTTCAAACCAGAAGCCGTCAATATGGAGCACCTCAAAGTAACCGAACGCACCTATACCTGCCCGTATAAAGGCGTATGCTACTGGATTGATCTGGAAGAGCCGGATGGCACAAAGGTTCAAAATATTGCTTGGGTCTATCGCAATCCCAAGCCGACCTACGAGTTCATCAAAGATCAAATCGCATTTTATACCCGCCCTACCGAGGGTACACTCTCCGAAACAACCACCGAGCCTGTTACCGCCGCTGGCTAATCTTGGTTAATCGAACAACTAACTGGGCGATACCGCATCATTAGCCACCGCTCGCGGTGCATATCGCCCAACTTTGATAATTCCGCGTCGCGTACACCCTGCCCATCTACCGAATTCTATCCATTTCACAACCTCCACAGCATTTGTCCTCCCTCAAAATGGTTGGTGAGTTCCTCGCTTAAGAATTACCAAAATGTCACCCTTAACGCCTCAACCTATGATACGATATTCCTATCGCGTTGATATTCTGCTGCGGAGTCTGTGTGCCAAATCTTCCTCTGTATTTTCTTGGCGTTCGGTGCGAAACCTCCCCGTGGAATAGCGATTTGTATTGCACTTTCACGCTGTCACTGTGGTCAATCGTATGTCATTTACTTTCGCATTTTCAGCGCCTCGCTCCCTTACATCCGCTGAAATAGCACAACAACTGCGACGCGGCAGAAATACGGGAGCCAATCGCGGCGCTCGGCGGTTTCTCCCTCTCTTCCCGTGTGCCAGTTGTGTCGTTTCAGCGGCTTTTCTCGTGCTTGCCGCCTGTCGTTTCAGCGGATAATTTGCAATTTGTGCAATAAAAATACGGCTAGGAAAATGGGTTATGAAAATCATCCTGATTACGGGCGCATCTCGTGGCATCGGACTGGCAACTGCTAACCTCCTTACACAGCGAGGTTATACCGTCTTCGGCACCAGCCGTCAGCCACAGTCCAACACACTGAATGATTTTTCGCTGCTGCAATTAGATGTGCGAGATGAGGAATCAGTTAAGCGCTGCATCGCAACAGTTATTGCCGAGGCAGGCCGAATTGATGTGGTCATCAACAATGCCGGATACAGTCTCTCCGGCGCGGTTGAAGAAGCCACCGTTGATGATGCCCACCAGCTCTTTGAAACCAACTTCTTCGGGGTCATTCGCGTGACCAATGCCGTACTGCCCCATATGCGTCAGGCAAAATCCGGTCATATCATTAATATCAGTTCGCTAGCAGGGTTGGTCGGCGTACCTTACCTCGGTTTATACGCTGCCACCAAACACGCGCTTGAAGGCTACACTGCCTCGCTCCGCTACGAACTGCATGGCACTGGAATCAGCGTATCGCTCATCCAACCCGGTGACATTCACACCACCATCGTCACCAACTTGCCCTCAAACCCGCTTTCCGCCTATGATGGCATACGTGACCGCGTGAATGCCATCCACGAAACCAACGTCCGCAATGGCCCTTCACCGGAAAAAGTCGCTCAAGTAGTACTTAAAGCCATCCAGAATCCGGCACCGCGCCTGCGTTATACCGTCACCAACGGACAAGAATATTGGGTTCCGTGGATGAAACGCCTGCTGCCCGACTGGCTCACCGAAAAGCTGATGCGGGGTGCCTACCGCATAGATTAACAGCGCTTGCGAAACGCATGTGCCATACTAGAATTTCACACCCATCGTCACCTAATACAAAGCTCAAGCACATGACCACTTCAACCTTTCAGCAAGCCGTATTGATTAACGCTACTGCCCAAAAGATTTATGACCATCTATCTGAACCTATGAATTATTTTGGGTTATCGCCGTTGTTGATTTCAATGACCGATATTAATCGGGAAACGAATCTTGAGGGTCAATCCGTTGTCTACTATAAATCAGTAGAGTTGTTCCGCTTTTTAGGCATCATCTCCTATCAAAACCCACTGGCTGTCACCCTGACCCTCACCGAACCAAACAGGCAGCTTGTCTCGCATGTCCGCACGCGCCTTAACGTTCAGGTACAGTTTGTGGTAGATATGCAAGCACAGGCTAATGGTACGAATGTCATCGAAACCATCACCGCAAACGCCCCTGCTCTATTACACCCTTTTGTTGTAGGTCAAGCAAAAACCGTCCAGAACAATCGATTGAACGTATTGAAAAGCCGGATGGAAATTTAAGGACAGCCTATAGAATCATCAGGGCGAGAGTAATTCTCGCCCTGATGACAACATATCAAATCTTACTGATTAATTGACTGCTGGCAGCCCATAGAGATAACCGATGATACTCTGAATATCGGCATCGGACAGCTGCGGATATCCGCCACGGCTGGGATGAGGGAAGCGTTCGGTTGGGTTTACAGGCGGTTCAGCTTTGATCAAAAAGTTCAGCAGCCCTATCCCGTTCTTATCGAGCAGCAGTTGACTGCTGGATAAAGAACCGGCGATATACGCTACTCCACTGCCATCCACACCATGACAACCTGAACAAGACTGCACATAAAGCGATTCGCCCGTAATTGCTAACTCTGAACTAGAAGTCGTCGCTGTGTCGGCTTCACTCGTGGGCACCGACAATCCACTCACGTCAGGTGGTGCGAATGGTTTAGGCACATTGGTGGGCACAGACGGGTCAATCGTCGGCGCAGCAGTTGGAACAGAGGCTATTTCGCTGGAAACAGTATTTAAGCTGCGGATGTAAGCGATAACTTCAACCAGCTTATCATCAGTTATGCTCGGGTTTCCACCCCGTGCAGGCATCATTACCCCTGTTGTATTCAAAGGATCAGTCACCTCGCGTCCTGTCTCTAAGAAGACAAGCAGTTCATCATCCGTTAGACCATTAACAAAGTCGCTGCCAATGAGCGTTTTCCCTAACCCCGGTATGCCCATCGCATTAAAACCATGACAAGCGCTACAGGTTGACTGGAAAGTATTCTCGCCTGCCTTAACCTTAACCGGATCAATCGCCATCGCGACTACCTGTGGTTCGGGCACATTCGTCGTCTCTGCCACGGTCATCGTACTCACACTAGAACCTGCTGGTTGACTTTCGGGTGTTGGTCGCGATGCCAACAAACCCAATAACAACAGCGTCAAGCCTCCAAATAAAATGATCGCTGGTACGAGTGCGCTGCTGGCATCCGTTTGGTTAGAACCTTGTGAACTCATCTTTGAATACCCACTCCTAATATCAATGACAAACACAACCAACCAGACCACACTGGTTGGAATATGTCCATCCTATCCTCCAGAGCTTCGTTGCCTCAAGTGAAAGCTGTCCTGTAAATTCCGTGACAAACATTCTATGTAAATGTGACAGGTCTGATTTAACCTCAAACAATAACTAGCTCATATGAGGAGGTTTGACGCATGGCATCACAATTCGGACGACGGCGATTTTTGAAGATGGCAGGAGTAAGCGCGGGCACGGTTGGTGCAGCAGCTGCTTTTTCGCAACCGGGAAAGCTGTTCAGCGCTGGCAATTCCCCCATCAAGAGTGTGATTCAACAAACGACAGATACCGCCGACGAAATGGATAGGATGCACGAGGAAGGTATAAAAACCTTCTTGGATAACATCGGCAAAGACCCAAACTTCTTCCAGAAACCGATGGAACCGGAAATGGATGGTGATGTTAAAGTCTTCAACCTTGTATGTCAGGATATTCAGTGGGAAACCTCTCCGGGTTCAACCTTCCCGGCAATGGCATATAACGGAAGCGTTCCCGGGCCGGAAATCCGCATCACCGAAGGCGATAAAGTGCGCTTTGTGGTCAAGAACGAGATGGCACAAAGCACTGCTATTCACTATCACGGCTTGCGTGTACCGAACGATCAAGACGGTGTACCCTATATCACCCAACCCGTCATCAAACCGGGCGCAACCGGAGAGTATAATTTTATCGTCCGCAATTCCGGTACGCATATGTACCACTCGCACCACAATTCAGCCGAACAGGTGACCAGCGGTTTGCTCGGCGCTTTGATTGTCGAGCCAAAGGATAAATCGCGCGAACCGGTAGTCGATGCTGATTACACGCTCATTCTGAACGACAGTACGCTTGGCTTCACGATTAATGGCAAGCAGTTTCCATACACGCAGCCGGTCATTGCTAAATACGGGCAGAAGATTCGCATCCGCTATATGAATGAAGGGTTGATGATTCATCCGATGCACCTTCATGGTATCCCTCAGATGGTCTTCGCCAAAGATGGTTTCAACCTACCCGTTCCTTACATGTGCGACACGATCAATGTCGCCCCCGGTGAACGCTATGATGTAATCGTTGATGCCGATGAACTTGGTGTCTGGGCATTCCATTGTCACATTTTGACCCACGCCGAATCACGTCACGGTATGTTCGGCATGGTCACTGTGCTGATCGTGCAGGAATAAACAACACTGGTTGTTGCCGGATTGTCGACAGCAGTCACCCATTTGGCCTGCCTATTGCGAGGTCTCAGAGAGAGTTGTAATTATGCAACTCTCTTTACCTATTTTGCACTTAGATTAACCTAATCAGAAGGATATTTCATGTTAGTATAAAGTTATTGATTGAATTTTTAGGGATGTGGTATGACACTGCGAAAAAAAACCCTGCTAGTAACCGGTTTGATGATTGCCGGGATGGTATTACTAGTTTACCTCATTGCGCAGTTTGTCATCCTTCAAAGCTATATTAAACTTGACAACGATGCCGCCAACCAGAATACCCAGCGCGCGGTTAACGTGTTCATTA
>JBBSBS010000441.1:0-5499 GCA_038251045.1 Aggregatilineales bacterium
ATTCACGACCATAAAGACAGACCTGGCACCGTCTATATACTGCAAGGAACGATCACTGACCATCGAAATGGGGTCGCTACAGACTATGGGCCTGGAGTGGGCTGACCTGAGGATAGGAACACCACACACTGGCTTGAGAACACAGGAACAATTCCGGCGGTGGAGATCTCGGTCGATATCGTCAGGCAAGAGTAAGCTCAGTTCTGACAGCTAACACGCGGCTCAACGGGACGCCCTAAGGAAATTGCGGGTTTGTGTTTTTGACTCAATGGCAATCTCCATCAGTAGTTTCGTGGTACAATTTCCCCCACATTATTGACTAACTCACGCCCCATAGGTGATAACCCGATGAGTATGAGCGATTGGAAACCCGTAATCGGTCTGGAAATCCATGCCGAACTGCTGACCAAAAGTAAAATGTTTAGTTCGTGCCCGGTGGTAGATAGTGTGGAGGCTGCGCCCAACAGCGCGGTTGATCCGCTGTCGCTGGGACTGCCGGGGACGCTGCCGGTCGTGAATGAGCAAGCGATTCAGTTCGGCATGAGGGTCGGACTGGCGCTCAACTGCGAAATCCCGACTATTAATCAATTTGCGCGTAAAAGCTATTTCTACCCTGACCTTCCCAAAGGCTACCAGATCAGCCAGTACGACCGACCGCTGGCGATTAATGGCTATGTGGATATTGAGGTCACGCCAGAAAAAGGGGATACCTATAGCAAGCGTATCCGTATTCGCCGCGCCCATCTGGAAGAAGATACAGGCAAGCTGACGCATGTCGACAGTGGTAGTCTGGTGGATTACAACCGCGCGGGTGTGCCGCTGCTGGAAATCGTGACCGAGCCGGACATCAACAGCGCTGAAGAGGCCGAAGCGTTCGGGCGTAAGCTGCGGGCGATTTTGCAGTATCTGGGTGTGAATAATGGCGATATGTCTAAAGGTGTGCTGCGGATGGAGCCTAACATCAGCGTCATGCACATGGATGACACTGGATACCGCGAACGTACCGAGGTCAAGAACCTCAACAGCATCCGCAACGTATACCGCGCCATCAAAGCCGAGACTGAACGACAGGTGAAGTTGTGGGAATCAGGCGATTCGGTCAAGCGGGCGACATTGGGCTGGGATGAGGCCAAACAAAAGGTGGTCATCCAACGGTATAAAGAAAGTGCCGACGAATATCGTTATTTCCCCGAACCGGATCTGCCGATTATCGAAATCAGCCGCGAGTGGGTAGAACAAGTACGGGCAGCATTACCGGAACTGCCGGATGCCAAACGTGAACGGTTTGTCAAAGTGTTCGGCCTGAGCCAGTACGATGCAGCGGTGCTGGGGCTGGATCAAACAGTGGCGGCTTATTATGAAGAAGTCGTCGCAGCGGGTGCGAATGCCAAATCTGCCGCCAATTGGATTATCGGCAATTTGTTCAGCGTCATGAATACGGCGGGTGTCGAGCGCGAATTGGTGGGGCAAACTAAAGTGACCGCGCCTAAATTGGCTGAACTGGTCAAGATGGTGGACAGCGGTGCGATTAACAAGGGCACAGGGCTGGATGTGCTGAATGAGATGTGGACAAGCGGCACGGATGCAGCCACGATTGTGAAGGATAAGGGATTAGCACAGGTTTCCGACACAGATGCAATCAGTGGTGTGGTAGCCGAAGTCTTGACCGCGAATGAAGCGATGGTGACGCGCTATCTGGGCGGCGAAGAAAAACTGTTCGGGGCGCTGGTGGGGATGTGCATGAAGGCGCTCAAAGGCAAAGGCAATCCGGCAGTAGTCAACAGTTTGCTCAAAGAGCAGTTGGCGGCGCGTAAAGCCTAAAGTTCGCAGGGGCTAGGATTCGTGGAATTGGATACAGCTCGAATCGTGTCTTTGAGTAAATCAATCTTAAAGGGCTTAGGAAGATAAGCATTCGCGCCAAGTGTCGCGGCCTGCTGCTGCCACTGGGTAGCAGGTGCTGCCGTAAATAAGATAAACGGAATGGTGCTAAATTGGGGATGTTCGCGAACATGCCCTAAAAAGTCCAACCCGTCCATTTGTGGCATATGGTAATTGCTGATGATGAGGTCAGGTGCGAATGTGCCCTGATCTAACATATCCATACCTTCTTGTCCGTTACGACCAGAAACCACGTCATAACCCTGCTGGTTGAGCACCATTTCCATCAGGGTTACAATGTCGGAATTGTCATCTACGAGCATAATCTTCGTCATATTTGCTTGTCTTTCTTTGCTATCTAATTCATCATAATGCTAAACTAAGCGTTGATTAATAATAATTCATGAATATTTTATCAATTAAACGACAACTAATATCAGCTAATTAAGTCAAACCGGTACGAACCCCCTGTTATTTGGGGTAGGCAAAAATAGCCAGAACTGGTAGAATATTATTTCTATTTAGGGCAGGTTTCGCAGTAAGAGTAGGAATGATGTGTTATGGTTATAACATATTCAAAAGAATCAGTTGAAAGTCCACAAACGTGTTCGAAGACAATATGTCCCCACAAAACCAAACAACACCTTTCAAATCACTTCTACAGTCTGAAACTGATAAATTGCTTTATAGGAATTTTCTGGCATATCTCAATACACTTGAATCAGAAGCTAGTGAATTTGTAGGGTACATTTTATCTGATGGAAGGCATTTATTCTCAAAAACTGATTTGTCATTAACACTTATCAAGATTGCTGAAGAAAGCATATTTTCTGACAGATTATGGGTTGTGGTCAGCGTAGCTTATTTGGAGGATCAGTTACGAAGATTGCTTCTCACTTTTTTAAGCGACTCTGAAATTAGCAACGAAATTCTTGATCCCAATCAAAATCTGATTTCTTCTTTGGTTCCAATGGCAAAGCTGTCGCTCGCGCTGGGCTTAATATCAAAAGAATGGTACGAAATATTGAAACGTGTGGCACAATTGCGTAATAAATTTGCACATTTACCTAATGCAAAAAGTTTTAGCAATCTGATTGAGAATGATGGTAAAAATTCGGCATTGTTAGATAGTTTAACGCATCGTTATAAAGTGCTAGTCAATAATCTAAAAGAAGACTCAAAAGATTTTAGTGAGACTTATCAACAAATTTTTATAAATATCTACAATTTACTGCAATTTTCAATTGATCATATCGCAACCCCACAAAACCGACTATCTTTAGAAAATAATCTAATTATAGAAATACGTCACTTTCATGGTTTGGACAAAGAAACCATACAATTATTGCTGAATGAATCAAGTTAATTCAGTGCATAGAACCCTATAATCTAAGGAGCAAATGCGATGGCTGGATGGCAACAAGTTATCATTGTTGGGAATGTAGGTAGAGCCGAGGATTTGAAATACTTGCAAAGTGGAGTTGCGGTTCTTAATTTCTCGGTTGCGGTTAATTCAGTAAGTGGAACCGGAGATCAGAAACAGGAACGTACAACTTGGTTCAGAGTGGCGGCGTGGCGGCAACTTGCTGAGTCATTAGCTCCTTATATTGCAAAAGGCAAGCAGGTCATGGTTATTGGAACTGTTGATGCTCGCCCATACGCAGATAATTCCGGTCAACCGGCTGCATCACTTGAGCTTACCGCTCGCGAGATTCGTCTACTCGGCAGTCGTGAGGGTGAAGCGCGGTCAAGCGGCGGCGGTGGTGGTGATTACGGCGATTATGCGCCTGCCCCACCAGACAGTATGGGTGACATCCCGTTCTAGGCTGGGCATCGCTCTGATAGATATGAAGGCACTCGCACACAGGAGTGCCTTTTTTGTTGTTTGGCGCTCGATGCGGTACGCTGTTATTACATGGATCAATGCCTAGAAAGTGAAGCACATGGACAACTTAAACGCGATTAGCGAGAGTATCCGCGCGGCCTTTGTCGCCAAAAGCGCCGCCCGTGATGAAGCAGTCAACCGCAGCCGCGAATTGGTGCGGCACTGTTCGGAAGCCATCCGCGCCATCCACCGCCGTGAGTGGGACAAAGCTGATGATAAAATGGCAATTGCCAAAGTGGCAGCCATTGACTTGAAGGCAGGAATCGCTGCATACCCTGACCTGTACCATGCCGGATATACGCAAGATGCGCTGAAAGAAGTGGTCGAAGCGTTCTGTACCCATGCTGTCGTACGCGGGATGGCGCTGCCCACCCCACAAGAACTGAGTGTCGAGAACGACACCTATCTCAACGGGTTGGCGGAAGCAGCCACCGAACTGCGGCGATTCATCCTCGACATTTTACGACGCGAAGATGCGAACACCCATGAAGCCGAAAGTTTGCTTGTGGCGATGGACGATATTTACGATCAATTGGTGACGTTTGACTTTCCGGATGCCATCACCGGAGGGCTGCGGCGGCAAACGGACATCGTGCGCAGTGTGCTGGAACGCACGCGCGGCGACCTGACGACGACGCTCCAACAGCAGCGTTTACAAGCAGCACTCAAGCGAGCCGAAGGTAATACTTGAGGCGAGCGAGCCAAAAGTTATGGTTACAAAAACGAAGGTTCGGTTATAAACAGGTTTAATATGGTAGTCCGAACCCCATAAATGATTTATACTCCTGTATGAGTTCCTCCTGTCAAAATATTATGTTGTTGTAGGATTTGTATGGCGAGTGTGTTTATCAGTTACCGCCGCAAGCCGAGTGCCATTCTGGCACAGCTTATTGTGCGCGACTTGAAACAGCGCCAAATTGAGGCATACCTCGATACCGACCGGAATGATACGGCGGGTGTATTCCCTGATCGTCTGCTGCAAGCTATCAAAGATGCCGATGTTTTCATCTGTCTGGTGGGCGAAAGCACATTCGAATCCGACTGGGTACAACGCGAAATCGAACATGCTAACCGGCTGGGCAAGCCGATGATTCCCATTTTCCAAGAAAGTTATGTTCCACTGGCGCTATCGGACGCGCCCACGCCGTTCATTAAAGCGCTGCTGGAACATGACGGTGTACAGGTTTTCGACGAGAAAAATGTGTACGTCGATACAGCGATTGAGATGCTGGCGAAGATGGTGGAAAACACCGCCGGATGGCGCATACAAGAGAACCAACCTGCACCTACCCCCACGCCTGCCAGCCAGCCTATTACGCTCAACATCAGTAACCTGACCGGACAAACGGTTGCCCAATATGAGGTGGGGGATATTCTTGGTCAGGGTGGTATGGGTGCAGTTTATCGGGCGCACCAAACCGGATTGAACCGCTCCGTGGCCTTCAAAGTGCTGCCGCCGAGTCTGGCGCAGCAACCGGAGTTCATCGAACGTTTCAGCCGTGAGGCACAAACTGCTGCCCGATTGGAACATCCCAATATTGTGCCGATTTATGATTATGGCACCTACGGCGGTTTGAGTTATGTGGTCATGCGACTGCTCACGGGTGGTTCATTGGCAGAACGCCTAAACCACCGCCTGAAATCCGAAAAAGGACTGCCCTCTTTAAGTGAAGTGGCAATCGTGTTGAAGGGGTTGGGCGGCGCACTGGATTATGCCCACTCACGGGGGGTTATTC
>JBBSBS010000442.1:0-5484 GCA_038251045.1 Aggregatilineales bacterium
AAATTTTGCCAGCTTGGCGCGGGGTTATTATCTGCAATCGGCCCACAGCTTGCCATCCCAACCAAACGCTCAGAAAGGGAACCCCGTGTACTGAGTACTGTCTGATCTATTGTGATACTGCCCCCGATCAGCGGCGTTTTACGTCCAGCAGCAGCATATTCCTTAAGAAAATTGATGGCATCTGTTCCGCCAAGTGCTACAAAAATGGCATCAATGTTTTCCGGGATGGCAGCCACAATGGCACTGTAATCACTTGTGCCCAAAGGAACCCAATAACGATCTATAATCTTGCCACCCAGCTTACAGAATTGCAGCGTAAACCCGGCAACTTGCCCGTATGGGTAACTATAATCCTCAGCCAGAGTCACCACTCGTTCATAACCCTGCACCTTGTAAACATATTCCGCTAAACCGGACATCCACTGTACGCCGTTGCTGGTGAAACTGAAAAAATTCGATGAGGAATTACGCAGGGTCATATCTTGCGCGCCGGCAATACCATTGATGAATGTTTTCTCAGGATACTGCTTGGCAAAATCGCGGATCGCCAAGCCTTCATCGCCAGAGAGCGGTCCAATCAATAAATCGATTGCGTGTTCCTGTATGAGTACGTCCGCCATCGCTTCAGCCTCTTCCGGCATGGCGTTGGTACCTTTTTTGAAAACCATGAGTTTTTTACCAGAAACCATACCGCCAAATTCAGCAATCGCCATATCCAGCCCGCGCAGCCCTTCCTGTCCTCCACCTGTGTATGGACCTACCAACGTTGCCAGCGCGCCGATTCTTATTTCATCATTAGCCATCTATTTTTCACCTACTCTAAAAAATACATCTTTTCATTTAAGTTCCAACTTGCTTTTATTATGCCGCTTCTTTAACTATCCGTAACCTTAATGTTAAATAAAATTTAGTCAACTCATCTAAACGCACACTGGATATTTTCGGATGCAGACATTTGACGTGCCCGTAAGAAGCGGTAAAATCACTAAACTAACCAATAGAATGATTCACAAGATAGGTACATCTACCAATTGGCAGCAAATAGGGGACGGTTATAAAATTCTCATCTGCTTAATCGACCCATAATCACGAATGTCCTTATTTTACCTGTTATCATTTTTAACTGAAATAAAACGAACCAGAGACTAAAGACAAAACGCATGGCTGAATCAGTCCGTGATACCGCTACCATTATTCCGGCAACCCGTGCGGACAACCCGCCGCCGGATCGTACCAACCTCAAAACTATTGCGACAATGCTGCTGCTGGTTGCGTTGGTGGTTGTGTTGTGGGAAGGCGCAAAAAGTTTTAGCAAGGGCAACGGATATAAGTTAGCGGTTGGCGAGTCAACCATCGACCTTTCGATTTTCAACGACACCAAGCTCCCCCATTTACCGGCTATTATTGAGGCATTCTTCCTGCCTGCCCAGCGTAATGGCCCTCCTCTTTACCAGACACTTTTTAATTACAGCCTGTTCACCTTAGGCGAGGCGCTGCTGGGTTTCGGCATGGGTGGCACCCTCGGTTTCTTGCTGGCGGTTCTCTTTGCCCATTCATCTTTGATGCAGCGCGGTGTTCTGCCATACGTCATCGCCTCGCAAACCATCCCAATTCTAGCGATTGCGCCGATGGTGGTAATCTGGATGCGTAACATCGGGCAAGGCGGATTGGCAGTGCCGATTATCGCGGCCTACCTGACTTTCTTTCCGGTTACGATTTATACCCTGCGCGGATTAACCTCTGTTCCGCAAACATCGCTAGAACTGATGGAGTCATATGCGGCAACACGCGCCCAAATTCTGTGGAAGCTTCGGCTGCCCAACGCGCTGCCGCATATTTTTACGGCGCTCAAAATTTCGGCTACGTCGAGCATCGTGGGCGCAATCATCGGTGAACTGCCATCGGGTATCCAGAATGGGCTGGGGATCGCGCTATTAAACTTCACCCAATTTTATAACCAGTCGCCGCCGAGACTATGGGCGGCTATTTTTACATCAGCTTTGATCGGTATTCTGTTGTTCGGGGCGATGGCGCTGTTGGAACGTATCGTCGTGCGCTGGCAGGTCAAAGTGTCGGATTAGTTTTCAAGGTAGCATTTGTTGTTCAACCGTAATAAGGCTTTATTGTGACTCCTATCATCTCTATCCAGAACCTCACCAAACGCTTTCAAGGAACGGACTCCGGTTCGGTGCTGGCGCTGGACGACATTAATCTCGATATTCAAAAGGGCGAGTTCATCTCGTTTATCGGGCCGTCGGGCTGTGGCAAAAGCACCCTGCTGCGGGTGATTGCTGATCTGATCCAACCGACTTCGGGAAGCGTGATGGTCAACGACAAACCGGCTCCACAGGCGCGGAAAGACCGTGATTACGGCATGGTTTTCCAGAATGCCACCCTGTATGACTGGCGCAGTATCCTAAAAAATGTACAACTGCCGCTGGAGATCATGAATTACCCGAAGCCGGAACGTGACCGCCGCGCCCGCGAAATGCTGAAACTGGTCGAACTGAGTGAGTTCGAGGACAAGTATCCGTGGCAGCTTTCGGGGGGTATGCAGCAGCGGGTGAGTATTGCCCGTGCTTTGTCGTTCCAACCGCAAATTTTACTCATGGACGAGCCGTTCGGTGCGTTGGACGAAATGACCCGCGAACGCATGAATAACGAACTGCTGCGCATCTGGAAAACGATTGACGGCATGACGGTTATTTTCGTCACGCACAGCATTGCCGAAGCCGTTTATTTGTCTACCAAAGTGGTGGTGCTATCACCTCGTCCGGGACGCATATCGGAAATCATTGATATACCGCTACCACAGCCGCGCGACTCGGATACACGGGAGATGGAAGAATTCTTCCACCTGAGTACACAAGTGCGTAATGCACTGCGTTTTGGAGTGGAAACCTGATGGCGGATACACTCAACATGGCGCAAGCAGGTGGTGTAAAACCTGCTACGACAGCCTTTGATGATGTGAAATACGACCACAGCGAAAAGCGGCTGGGGCGCGATTTTGTGGCGCTGGTGACACTGTTCTTGATCGTCGTTACCTATCATCTTCAAAACCCACTGCTGCTTGAATTACAATTCGGGCAAGCGTGGCGTAACCCGACGCTGCAACCGGTACTGGTGCTGGCACTGGCGGTGTGTGTGTATGTGCTGGCTGGACGCTGGAGTACGCTGCTCAAAGATGGAGTGCGGTTGGCAGCGGTCACGGTGCTGATTTTTTATACGCTGTACGTGCTGCTCGACATAATATTCCAAGTGAACGTGCTGGCAGCAGTTGCGGGTGTGCCAGCCGATGTTTTCCATGACAAGATCACGGCGGATAGTCCGCTGGTAGCGATCCAGAACGCACTGAACATCAGCAGTCTATTCGAGTATCTGGCACTGGTGGCGGTCATCATCATCTGGTCGCCATGGAAGCGCGTATCGGTATACGCGGCAGCTATCCGGCACAACGCCGCACCATTACTGGTGGCGATTGTGGTGGTGGTGCTGTTGGAAGTTTTGCTGACGGTCTTTAACGTCCAACAATTCTTGCTGCCGAAGCCGTCGGTTGTTATTGCCAAACTGCTGACCCTATATGACCAACTGATTACCGTCGGATGGAACACGTTCCAGAACGCGGTGCTGGGGTTCATATGGGGATGCGGGTTGGGCATCTTGACCGGATTGGTTTCGGCACGCTTCACCAATTTTAGTAAGGCACTGATGCCGCTGGCGATTGCGGCGAACTCGGTGCCGATTATCGCCTTCGCACCGATATTCAACACGTGGTTCGGGGCGTTGAATCCCCAATCCAAGATTGCGATTGTGGCGGTGCTGACCTACTTTCCAGCGATGATTAGCACGGTAAAAGGGCTGAACTCGGCGGATTACCATTCAGTGGAATTGATGCATTCTTATGCCGCGACTGACCTCCAAATCTTCCGCAAACTCCGTCTGCCCAGCGCGTTACCATTCATTTTCTCGGCGCTGAAGGTGGCGACAACACTGGCAATGATTGGCGCGATTGTCAGCGAATATTTCGGCGGCTCGACCAAGGGGTTAGGCTACCGTATTCGTGAGGACGCGCAGTTGTTCCGCTATCCAGAGTCGTGGTCGGCGATTATTATCGCAGCCGCGCTGGGTATCCTTTTCTATCTGGTGGTTTCTGCCGTGGAACGAGCCATGATGCCGTGGCATATCTCGTTCCGCGAAGAATAAGTAGCGTTCAGTCATTGTTTAAGGAGAAATACAATGCTTCGTAAAGTTGTTCCGGTTCTCGCACTTTTGGCTCTGGTGATGGCGCTGGCTGTTGGGCCGGCTGCCGCGCAGGATATGACCCCGATTAAGTTCCAGTTGAAGTGGGTGACGCAGGCGCAGTTTGCCGGTTACTATGCGGCGCTTGAAGAAGGTTATTACGCGGATATGGGTTTGGATGTGACGCTGGTTCCCGGCGGCCCGGACATTGGCCCACAGCAAGTGGTCGCCAGTGGTGGCGCGGAGATGGGTACGGACTGGATCGGCAGCTTTTTGGCTGCACGCGAAGGCGGCGGTGATGTGGTGCATATCGCCCAAATTTACCAGCGTTCCGGTATGCGCGAAGTGACGTATAAGGACAGCGGCATTACCACCTTCAAAGATATGAAGGGTAAGATCGTTGGTGTGTGGGGTTTCGGTAACGAAATTCCGGTTAAGGCTTCGCTGGTCAAGAATGGTATTGATCCCGAAAACACGGATGATGTGACCATTTTCAACCAACCTTTCGATATGAACGCGTTCTTGAACAAGGAAGTGGACGCAGCGGCAGCCATGACCTACAACGAAATGGCACAGGTGCTGGAATATGTGGGCGAAGATGGTCAGTTCCCAGTTTATACGCTGGATGACCTGAACGTTATCGACCTGAATGTTGATGGCGCACCCCTGCTGGAAGATTTGATCTTCGCAAACGGCGCATGGTTGAAGGACAACGCAGAAGCGGCGACCAAGTTCCTCGCTGCCTCGGACAAGGGCTGGATGTTCTGCCGTGACAACGCTGAAAAGTGTGTGGAATACGTGCTGAATTCGGGTTCGACATTGGGTGCAGGTCATCAGGCATGGATGATGAACGAAGTCAACAAGCTGATTTGGCCGTCAGAAGCGGGCATCGGTATGCTGAATGAAGATGCGTGGAAGTCGTCGGTTGAGATTTTGACGACCTACGGCATCATCACGAAAGCCCCGACTGAAGGTGCTTACCGGACTGATCTGGCAGCAGCAGCGCTTGAGATGATTACGTCAGCCGACGATAAAGCTGATGTGATGGGTACGGACTTCGAAGCGGCGACTGTCGAAATTACGGCGGGCGGCGAATAGTCGGTCGTAACCGAGTACTGAGTTCAATACAGAGGCGGTGGGCAATTGCTCACCGCTTTTGATTCGGACACTTCGGACATGGTATGGTTCACAAGATGGTTACACGGGAGAAATTTCGGAAAATTCTTCGGATTCTTCAGATTC
>JBBSBS010000443.1:0-5474 GCA_038251045.1 Aggregatilineales bacterium
AATCGATATTGTTATCTTTTAGTAGTGCTCGTGCCTCTGTGTCACTTGCTGTTAACCGCACACTATAAACCAGACTGGCGAAGGGGCGTGGATCGCGTAAGCGGTGCATGTTAACTTTGCCGAATCGATCCTCACTGCTGGCGATAATGGTGCTAGGAACTGGCATTTCTTCCCAATCGGTATAAACGTAGCGGACAGCGAACAGCTCCCACGCTTGTGGGTTAATTAGATCCTTGTTGATAATGGCATTTGGACCGTCTAGAAATAGAGGACTAATGCCGCGCATATCCGCCAGATCATAGAGACTGCCATAATTGTCATGCAATACCCGATAACCATCGACACGAAAGGGTACATCCTTGTCTTCCAGTGCGGTTGCTACAAGTGCTGGAGGGGTAAAGTCCAATTGCTTTTGTGGCGGGATAGAATCGTAGTTAAAGCGGCTATCCATACTTAATGCAAATAGATCCAGTACCAATAACCCGGCAATCAATGCCTGTCTAAGATGGTTACATGGATCATTTAGCAGCCACCGGAGCAGTATCAATGTCAAAATTGCCAACAATAAACTCAGTGCCACGGGCTGGAAATATTGCCCATATGTTTCGAGATTCCCCAGCCACGCCACGAATATTAGTGTCGCCAGAATTGCGCACAATGTCACAAGTCCCAACATAGCCTGTTGTATACGCCGAGTTGCTTTGAAATCCTGTAATTTCTCCCAACCGATTAGATGCGCGGCTCCGGTGCCTGCTAATAATGCGAGACTAAACGCGATCACAAATGCGCCGCGTTCCTGCCCTCTGAAGAATCGCAATCCCGGTACAACGTTGTAAAAGAATGCATAAATCGGACTGTTGTTGCCGAAACTCAACCCCAGCGCTACCAGTGTTACCACACCCCAGAATACGCTTCCAGGAAGTCGTCGCCACATAGCGATGCCCGCTGCAACCAATCCCACGAGTCCCACGTATAGCGGTGACCATTGGCTGACAAGGCTTGGGAACACAAACTGTAAAACATCCTGAATGGGGAAACCGTTTCCCTTCGCATCAAATCTGAGTCCGGTGCGTGCCGTGTGGATGAGGTATTCGACTCCCGGTAACAGTTGTACCGCCGCCAGCGCCGCACCGAGAATCCCGAATAGCAAAACACTAACGCCGATTACTTGCCAACGGTACCTTTTCTCATATGCGCGGTATACGAGATAAGCCGTGAGGAGATAGGTCATGAACCAGCTGGTTTGTGGATGCCCGGCCATCCATGAAAGCCCAAATGCCAATCCGGTCAGCAGTAACCAACTCCACCGCACTGTTTCGCCACGTGTTGCTTCATGTATACCTAATACTGCCAGCGGAAGCCAGATGGCAGCTTCTAATACAGCCAATTGCAGCGGTGGATAAGATTGCATAAATCCGCCGTAACTAAATATCACTGCCGCAATGAATGAACCAAAAATGCTGCCAGATTGTCCTAATGTGATACGCCGCCCCAAAAGGTACATAAATAGTGAGCAGGCAAGGACATGCAGTGTCATTTCCAATTCGAGTGCGTGATAGCTCCACCCTCCGGCTATTTTGCTGAGTGCAATTGTGATGAGTCTAGGCGGATAAAACACCGCGGTCTGTGTATCGCCGATGAAGGGTAATCCACCGTTGTTATAGGGATCCCACAACGGCACTTCTCCAGCTGTGAATCGCTGATATTGGTACGCCGCAAAAGCGACAAATTGCCCCGAAAAATCGCCTTGTTTGATGGATGCCTGATCGGCTTCTATGGGCGTGAACAACCGCCAGAAAAAGAGCAGCCATATTCCCGCGAGTACGAGAATGATCCACATATCAGCTTTTGCCAGTCGTCGTAAATACATTACTTATTTCCCGCTGGTAAAATTCGCACCCGCGTCAAATTCATATAATCACTCGCCATTCCACCATCGACTGTTACAATGCGCAGACGCTGAATCGTCCCATCATCTGCTTGTGAGTACAATCCAATTTCGGTCTCATAAATACCCGGTGGGGCATTCGGATCAACCTGTACAGTGTGTATATCTTTGATGATTGTACCTGCTTCCCAAGTCGTTGTCGGTGCTTGCCAGTTTACCGGCATCCCATCTGATGCTGCGTACTTCGTGAGAGTCATTGGGTCAATGATGTTTGCGAACACTTTATAATCCGTGTCGAGCTTTCGCAACCCACGCCAATAAAGCGTTATCTCAATTGTATCGCCTGCTTTTGGTGTCAGGTTGGTCAACGCATACCCGACCAATTCAATCTGGTTGTCAAAGTTAATGCGGATTGGATTTGGCACACTCAGTTTTTCCGCATCTTGACGTGATTCGATCCGCACTGTGCCAACCTTTACCATTTCGCTTCCATCGCCTAATGTCATTCGTTCGCCAGATTTGAGGTCATACCAGCCGATTTCAACTTCGAGTGTAATTGGCGCATAAGCCGTGTTAGGGATTGGAATTGCGATCAGATTACGCCACGTACGCCCAACTAATAAATCCGACGTGGCTAATGTCCCTTGGCCGGGATAGACATCTCTCTGCGCCATAATCACACCATCTGATGTCACAAGATGAGCGAATAGACTCCAATCAGCGTCTAGTGGTTGGTCGATGCGCCATGCTGTTGTCACAAACACATATTCTTCAGGTAAAGCAATTTTTGTGTTAACCGTTCCGTTAATTAGTGCAATTTCTCCGGTGGTATTGCCTGATCGGCTGAATGCGACTTGAGCAGGTGCAGATGTAGTCTCTTGGAGTGGTAACGCATAAACGGGCGCGATATATGCGAACGGGGTAACAAGTGCCACCGTTCCAAAAATTAACGCCAACCCTGTCAATGCATATGCCTGCCGACGCTTTGGCAGCCACCAAACTAAGCCCATAACCATCCACAGTGAGATTGATGAGAGTGCCACAAATACTAATCGTCCCTGTGAGGCGGGTGTTTCCGCTGTCCAGCGTAGATAAGAAACAAAGGTAACTATTGGCCACAGAATAGTAATCGCTGCTGGCAGCCAACGGTTGAGTAACCATTTTTTACGCGCCGCTGTGTAAATGATAAACGCAACTCCGCCTAGCAATCCAATACCACCGATGATATTGAACAGCAGATATACGATATCTGGCAAAGGTACGTTCACGCCGCCAAAGAATCCCCAGTATGCCTGTGTGAAGCTGTTTCGTTCGCTCCATAATTGTGCGGCGTTTGCGAATATTGCCCTGCGTCCGACCATCTGCAAAAACATCGCCAGCCCGGTTGGATCGTTGTACATCTGCCAGTTATGCCAGTACCACCAACCCGCAATTATGATGGTCAGCCCGCCCGAAATCAGCCCACCCACCATCACAGGTCGCCAGTTTCGTAGTCGTATACTCAGAACAAGTAAGCCAAGTGCGATAACAGGGATAAAAAACCCTAAATTGAGTTTTGCCAGCAACCCCGCGCCACTGAATACACCCAGCAGAGCATAGGTTCGCCAATTTGGAAGGTCACGTGTTTTCAATAAACGTACGACTAATAGCGTCAGCAGGTTGCCCAGAAGATTTGAGAGATTGTCATTATTAACCGAGCCACTGATGAACAGAAACATGGGTATGAACGCGTTCAATGCCGCCGCACCCAGCGCGATGATTGGCTGTTCCGGGAATATTTCCAGTGCGATCCAATAGGTGACGAGAACCGTTCCGAGACCTAGCACAATTGAAAAGAATCGGGCGATATGTACAGCCAACGCCGTCCCATGCCACGGGAACGACTCTGATTCCGCTCGGTGAACAATCATGTTCGCGTTGCCATCAGGCCGTACCACGCCGATGTCAGCATGAGGGTTGATGCGACGTACCTGTTCTATATTAGAGGTGTCAATCCAACCCGTCAAAACCGCTGCCATCATATAATACAGTGGCGGTTGGCTACCTTCCTGCCGCCATGCGGCGGGATTCGCAGGATCTTGAGGTGGCAATTGCAGGCCGTGGTCAGCCATGTACTTGACCATTGGGTAATGCCACAGTTCATCTGATGCCTCAAACAAAGGCGTAACCACACTGTATATGGATGCCAACAACACATAACTAATCAGAATGGCGTACAGCAAGCGCCTATATAAACTAGTCATATAAAACCTGCTCAAAGAATCGCATCGTTTCAGTGGCGATTTGTGACCAGTCAAATTCCTGCCGGAGTTCGCTGGCACCCTTTTTAAGGTGCTGTCGGAGAGGTTCGGATTGTTGTAGTTCACCTAACGCAGCGGTCAGCTCGTCTGTGTTGTTAGGCGACACAAGTAGCATATTATCCCCATTGCGAAATACGGGCGTAGGAGCGCGTGGGGTCGTGCTTACAATTGCACATCCATATTCAATCGCTGCCATCAAGCTTCCGCGTCGGTAGGAGGCTCCGTCGGTGAAGGGCAGAGCGACTGTATCACTTGCTGTCAGATAGGCTCCCACCTCTGCATCATCCTTCAAGTACCCCGTCCAGTGAATAAATGGTTCGATCTCCAAACGACTAATATCCGTCTTTAATCGATTCAAATAAGCCGCATTTGTCGGATCGCTGCTTCCCAAGCCGCCGCCAACCATCACCAACCGTACTGGTATGCCTGCGGAACGTAATGCTGCAACACTTTCCATCAGGGTTTCTAACCCCTTAGTTTGGTTGATGAGCCCGAAATAGGCGACCAGATAATCGTCCTTAGTTGCGTTGGCTTTTGCACGCCACTGTGGCGCGTCAAAGCCGGCAGGTAATGCTTGCCGGATATTGCTACCAATGGGAATGAGCACTTTTTGAGATAGGTCATTTACATGCCGATAATCTTCAGTGTTTGTCACAATTATGCCTGCCGAACTTTTCGCCAGATGCATAACCACCCAATTACGAAGCCCACCTGCTTTGGGGAATAAATAGGGATGTCGCAGATCATGGAATGTGGTGACGACTGGTATATGTGTAAACTGGGGCAAGAAGTGTATCCAGGGAGACATCTGAAAAGCAGAAGTTTGATATTGCACATCAATTACATCAATTTGATGGCTATTTGCCCACCTACTAATGGCTCTCAGACTGCCCATATTCCACGATATAACACGGTTTATAACTGGAATATGTGCATCTTGTGATGTTGCGTGTTGACTGCTGAAGATTGATACGTCTGCGCCTTTTTGCGATATTTCATTGGCGAGGATGCGCGTATATGCGCCGATACCACCTTCCATCGGCGGATATTCCCCTGTAACGATTCCAATCCGCATCAGCTTACCTTTAATCCTGACCGAATGACCTGCCAGTAAGCACGGATACGTTCTTGCCGCAGCGCCCGTTTATGACCGAGTACTGCCTTAAGTACTTCCAGCCCGATTTGCCACAAATAGCTAATCAGCATAAAAATTCGGAGCATCTGTGCGGGCAGCCACCCGTGAAATTTGTGAAAATAACGCAGCTTGCTTTCCTGAAAATGGATGT
>JBBSBS010000444.1:0-5466 GCA_038251045.1 Aggregatilineales bacterium
AGTCTACTTGGATAGAAAAAGATCCAGAACGAGCACCCTTATGGCGCAGCGCTTGGAATATGCTCCTAGAAGACCATATGACACTTGAGGAAATTGCTGAGGCATTGCATGCGCAAGGATATCGGCGAGCCAGTGGCCGTTCATTTGTTGAAGTCAAAAGTAATGGCAAACGAACACCGAATATAAGTACTTTGTCCAATACATTTCACAATTGGGCATACGCCGGATGGGTTGTTAGCAAGTTAAATAATATTCCGCCTAAGACCCTTCGAGGAAACTGGGATCCTATCATCACCACAGAGGAATTTGAACGTGGCTTGGAAATATTGGCCCGACGCAATCAAAATCGTATTGTTCGGCGTAAGCAAGACTACTTATTAAAGGGCATGATTTATTATTGTTCTTACGAAAATGATACATTAATCCGTTTGACTGGTTCAACTTCGAACGCTGGACGTTTGAAGGGTGGTACACCCTATTATCGTGTTGCTGGTGCAGGCGGCAAAAGTTTTTTATGCTGCGATATTGACAAGCAAATCCCATTTGAACTTATGAGAATCCAAGTGGATCCTGAGTTAATCCCTGTTATTCACATGTGCTATAGTCATGAACTTGCTGAAAAATTCGGACGCTTAGAGCCTGATGCACGTATTCAGCTTAAAACAACTCTGAAGGCCATCGAAGATGAAGAAGGTCGAATGGCCAGATTATTTGCTTCCGGCAAAATTACCGAGTCAGTATGGGATAATCTATGGGCTGAATGGCAAGATCGTCGGCAAAAACTGCGTAGGAGCTTCGAAACACTTGAACAAAATCAAGAGATTCATATTAATAATCTTGATGCAGCGCTTGAAATAATCGCAAAAATTGGAGTGCTGTATAATGCATTAGAGCGTAGTGATCAAAAAGATTTATTGCGTGAGGTAGTTGAACGGGTTGTCGTGAATTCTGAGGGAGTAATACATTTGGAACTGCGGACACCGTTTGCATATTTGAATGCGCTTACGAATGAAATCCGCAGCGAAACTTATGGTAAAGGTAGGGCATTAGAAATAAAAACTGGCGGATCGATTTCTGCCAGTTTTCAAGACCAATGTTCGAATTGGCTACATCTGAGCTGGGGGACCTGGATTCGAACCAAGATTAACAGGTTCAGAGCCTGCGGTTCTGCCGTTGAACTATCCCCCAATGAATGGATGAGAGGCATATTATCACGGCCTTCATCCCATTTCAAGAGTTGACTAAAGGGGTTTAGATTATGAACCTTACAGACTGTCCTGTGCTGATTTTAGCCGGGCAAGTGCTTCACCCTTGCCGATAATTTCCATTGTTTCGAACAGGGGAGTGGAAATTTGCTGACCTGTCACCGCGACGCGCAGAATTCCGAACATTTGGCTGTTACTTAGGCTAAGTTCCTTCGCCAAAGTTTCAACAGCGGCGTGTTGTGCGTCAAAGCTGAAATCATCTATGGACATCAGTACTTCACGAGCTTTTCCGAGGGCATTTTTCGCCTGTGCCACATCCATCTTCTTCTGTAAGAGTATCTGGGGCGCGGGTGGAATGAATTGATCGCGAAAGAAAAAGCCCGCGAGGTCATTGACCTCGCTGAGCACTTTAATGCGTGTTTGTACAAGCGGTGTTATTTGAAGCAGAATCTCTGTGTTGACCTCAAACCCGGCGTTTTCGAGGTAGGGCCTTAATCGACTTGCGAGATCTTCGACAGGCAGCGCACGAATATGCTCCCCGTTGAGCCAATCCAATTTTTCTGGAGGGAAGGCGCTATTGGCAGGGTTAATTCGCTCAAGCGCAAAACGTTCGATTGCTTCAGACATGGTGAAAATTTCACGCTCATCACCAAAACTCCAACCAATATTTGCTAGAAAGTTATCCAACGCTTCCGGCAAATAACCACGTGCCATATAGTCATGAACCATAACTGGGATAACGTTGCCGAATTTATCCTGCGGGGGATTACGCTTGCTCATCTTGCCTTTGCCGTTCGGGTTTAGCATGACTGGCAAATGGGCATAGGTTGGCGGTTCCCAACCGAATGCGTCCCATAGCTGCCAATGGACGGGCAAGGATGGCAGCCATTCGACGGCACGCAGGACATGGGATATTTCCATGAAATGGTCGTCAACAACGTGAGCGAGATGATAAGTCGGGAAGCCATCGGCCTTTAACAAGACGGTGTCCTGCTGTTTGTTATTTTCAAAGCGAACTTCGCCACGCACGGCATCATGGACTACTGTTTCGCCTTCGAGCGGCATCTTGAAGCGAATCACATAGGGGCGACCTTCGGCTTCAAAGGCTGCCTGTTGTGCGGGTGTCAAATCACGATGTTGGCGGTTATAACCGGGTGGCAGCTTTTTGGCTGTCATTTCATCGCGCATGGCTTTCAGTTCTTCAGTCGTTTCGTAGGCTTTATAGGCTTTTCCGTTATCGAGAAGCCATTTTGCCCATTCTTGATATAGAGGTAAACGCTCCGACTGGACGTAGGGACCGTAATTGCCACCTGCCTCCGGGCCTTCATCCCAATTCAGACCTGCCCAGCGCAAGGCTTCGGTGAGGGTTTGGACGGCAGTTGAATCAAAGCGCGTTTGGTCAGTATCTTCAATACGCAGGATAAATATGCCATTGTGATGACGAGCAAACAACCAGTTGAAAAGGGCTGTTCTCAAACCACCAATATGGAGCGAGCCGGTTGGGCTTGGTGCAAAGCGCACGCGCACAGGATGAGTCAATGAATCCGTCACAAAATACTCCTGACCAGAGCGTAAACAGCCTGTGATTTTACAGCAAGGGGCATGTAATTTGTAGGGTGAGCGAAGTGATTATATCTTTCGCCCGCGAATAATTACACTTTCTGCCAATCCAATGCCGGCTAGAATGGAGAGGAGTGATGTGCCGCCGGAACTGATGAACGGCAGCGTTAGACCTGTTACCGGCAGCATGTTGAGGTTCATGCCTATGGAAACCACGGTCTGAAAAAAGATAATCGAGGCCACGCCATAACATATCAAGCTGCCTAAAGGATCCACCGCCATTCGTGCCCCGCGTAATATACGCAAAATCACGACACTAATGAGCACCATAACGGCAATTCCACCGACAAAACCAAATTCTTCGGCAATTACGCTGAAGATAAAGTCAGTATGACGGACGCGCAGGAAGCGGAGTTGACTCTGGGTACCATTGGCGTAACCTTTTCCGCCAAAGCCACCCGAACCGATGCTGATACGTGCCTGCAAAATGTTGTAGAAGGCTTCGGGGTCACTTTCCGGGCTAAGAAAGGTGGTGATGCGGGATTTCTGATAATCCTTCATTTGCGTCCATACGATGGGTGCTGCAATCAATATGATCGCAATGAAGAATGCAATGTGCCGCAATCTCAAACCGGATGCCCAGACCATTGCAAACCATATCACCATAAAGACGATGGTTGTACCCAGATTCGGTTGAATGAAAATGAGTGCAGTGGGAATTGACATATGCACTAACGACATGAATACAGCGCGTAGGCTGCTCAGTTTTTCGTAGTTTTGGGTTAGATGATGCCCAAGCGTAATGATGATAATGATTTTGCCAATTTCGGAGGGTTGGATACGGATACCGAGGTTAATCCAACGTTGTGAACCTGCATCACCTACAACACCGAGGAATTGAACCAAAATCAAAAGGCCAACCATGATTATGTACAGCCAAAGGTGCATTCCGCCCAGCAAGCGATAGTCGACTGCTGCCAATACAAACACGAGCACTAGGCCAATGATGGCATAGCGAATCTGGTCGGGAACGCGGCTAATAATATCGGTGTCGATGGCACCGATAGTCGCGCTGCGAATCATCAATATACCGAAGAGAATTAATGCGAGCGTGGTACCGAACAGAACATAGTCGAAGTTGCGCCAAATATTACCTAGTCGGTTCATAACCACTTCTTAAAGGCTATTGAGCAAGAGGTTAATTATACCGAATGATTATTTCATCGTGAAGGCAAACGCTATCCATCATCAAGCGTGTCATCACTTGTTGCCGGATATTCCGACAGCCGATTGCGGGCTTCATCTTTATCGTTGACGACCGTAAAGGGTATTTCGGCTTTGATCAGGCTGTCACGGTCGCGTTGTTCGAGAAAAATATCCACATCATCACTGGATACTGAGACATATTTGGAAATCACTTCCAAAATCTCGGCTTTCATTGCCTGCAAACGTTCTGGAGGCAGGTTAATCCTGTCATGCACAAGTATGAATTGCAGGCGTTCTTTAGCAGTCGTTCCACTGCCTTTGTTACTGGTTCGCCCGAGTAAGCGCTCAAAAAATCCAGACATGAGATAGGTCCTTCTGTGTTATTCGGACTGACCACCTGAAAGCAATCGTGCAATGCGCTGCAAAATGCCGCCGGTTTCAGCCAACGGCATGAAAGGGACATCTTCACCGTTGAGTCGTCGAGCGATATTGCGAAATGCTTGTCCTGCCCGTGATGCATCGTTTTGGCTGATCGGATTACCGCTGTTGGACGAAGGAATTACGCCGTCGTCTTCCGGTACGATGCCGATGAGCTTAATGCCAAGAATGTCGGTAACATCATCTGCCGACATCATTTCACCCTTTTTAATCATTTCGGCTTTAACGCGGTTGAGTATGAGCTTGCCCGGCCCTTTATTGTTGGCCTCTAACAAACCAATAATGCGATCTGCGTCACGCACCGCTGAAACTTCGGGATTTGTCACGATGATTACATCATCTGCGGGAGCGATAGCATTACGAAAGCCACGCTCGATGCCAGCAGGGGAGTCAATTAGAATAAAATCGAATTCGGGACGGAGTTTGTCGGCTGTTTGGATCATATCGGTCGGGCTAACGGCGGTTTTATCACGCGTTTGCGCGGCAGGTATTAAGAACAAATCCGGAAACTGCTTATGCTTGATCATGGCTTGTCGCAATTGGCAGCGACCTTCTATTACGTCGACCATATCGTAAACAATACGGTTTTCCAGCCCCATGACAATATCAAGATTGCGCAAGCCAATGTCCGCGTCTATCAACACGACTTTTTTGCCCATCCGCGCGAGCGCAACGCCGAGGTTAGCAGTAGTAGTTGTTTTACCAACCCCACCTTTACCTGACGTAACGGTTATTACTTTAGCCCCCATAAGGATTCATGTTCCTTTCAATACATCCATGGTTCTACAATAATCTGTTCTTTTCGCACCGAAGCGATTTCCGGCTTGGGCTGGCGATGTTTGTCCTGCGGTGAGGTGGTTATGTAACCGGCGATGCGTAACTGCATGGGTGTCATGTCTAAGGCGCATACAACAGCGTCTTCATCCCCATCCGCGCCTGCATGTACAATGCCCCGCAATCTGCCCCAAACGATAATGTCTCCGGCTGCAATAATTTGCGCACCGGGGTTAACATCCCCCAATACCACCACATGCCCGGCACTATTAACCGTTCGCCC
>JBBSBS010000445.1:0-5463 GCA_038251045.1 Aggregatilineales bacterium
ATCGCTCGGTCATCCAGGCCATGTCCGAAGGTGTTGTCTTGCAAGGGCCGGACGGAACCATACAAACCGCTAATCCAGCTGCTGAACGCATTCTAGGAGTGACCGCCGACCAGCTGATTGGCCGTACTTCGATGGATCCATACTGGCGTACCGTGCGTGAAGACGGTTCGCCATTCCCCGGTGAAACGCATCCTGCCATAATCACACTCCGCACCGGAAAACCCCAGTCCAAAATCATCATGGGTGTTCATAAGCCCAACAATTCACTGGCATGGGTTTCGGTGAATTCCAGCCCGATATTTACTGATGACAATCAACCACCATCCTCCGTCGTTATTACCTTTTCAGACATCACCGAGGTTCGCGGTGCTCACCAGAAATTACGTCAGGAGCGTGATTTACTGCGTACCCTCATTGACAATATGCCCGATTACATCTTTCTTAAAGATCGTGAAGGCCGCTTTATTTTGTCCAATACGGCTCATGCACAGGCAGCCGGGAACATCGCCGCTAAAGACCTGATTGGCAAAACAGCCTTTGATGTATTTTCATCTGAGCTGGCAACCCAATTTCATGCTGACGATCAAGAGATTATGCAATCCGGGAAATCGCTCATTAATGCCGAGCGCGAAACCGTAGATGCCGATGGTAAGCATAAAATCGTCCTGACCAGCAAAATCCCGTGGCGTGATTTAGATGGTCAGGTATTAGGGCTTGTAGGCATCAGCCGCGATATTACCGAGCGCAAACTGCTGGAAAACTGGCTCGCGGAAAATGAAGAACGCCTTCGTTTAATCACCGATAATATCCGTGATGCCATCATGCAGTTGGACAGCAGAGGGCAGATTACATTTGTTAATCCGTCATGCCTGACGATACTTGGTTACGAACCCGACTTGCTGATAAATACAAACGTGAATGACTATGGCCTTCCTGAAGAAGTGGATAGGCTGAATGCTGCCATTAAGGGGGCCGTAGAAAATCATACACCCTATATCAGAATAGTAACCCGCGTTCGTCACGCCCAAGGGCACTACCTGGAATTGGAAAACGGGATTACATTCCTCTATGATGATCAGTCGCAGTATACCGGAGCTATCTTTATCGCCCGCGACATCACCGAAGAGAAGCGCATACAAGAAATGGAACGCGAACAAGAAAATCTGCAAACTGCCCTTGGCAAAGAACTTGAACTCAATACCTTAAAGACCCGCATGATGGAGCGTATTACCCACGAATTTCGAACACCCCTTACCGTGATTCAGTCTTCCGCTGAAACCCTCACCATGTATCTGGATCGCCTCACACCTGAGCAGCGAAAAGACAAGACCAGCAGCATAAAAGATCAAATTCTCTGGATTACCACCATGCTCGACCAGATAGGGCTGGTGATAAATGGCAACTTTAAACCAGACACCATCAATCGGGCTTCCACCGATGTCGGTGGCTTGTGCCATCAGGTAGCAGTTGAATTAGAAAATCAGTACAACCTGCCCGGCAAATATGGTTTCGATATTCCGCAGCCGGTTATGATCAGTGCCGATGCCACGGTGTTAAAAAATGCCATCCTGCAAATTATGCGCAATGCCGCCCGCTTTTCAGAACCATCTTCGAAGGTCAATGTCAGTCTGTCAAATCCCCAAACTGGCATGGAAATACGCGTAACCGATACCGGCATTGGTATCCTTCCGACCGAGCAGCCTCGTATCTTTGAACCATTTTTCCGGGGTAGCAACATTAACGAGGTCGGTGGGTTAGGCATCGGGCTGACGATTGCCCGCGCCGCTATCGAGGCCCATGATGGCACAGTCACCATCGAAAGTGTTCCTAAACAAGGCACGACCGTCACCATCTGGCTTCCGTCACAGCCAGCATAAGCAGTCCTTCCTATCCAGATTTGTCAGCCAAGGTTTGTTTTGGGTTTGTCGGCTAACCATTCTCCAACCATCTGCCAACCTCGCGCCGCGAATCCTCGCCTGCAAAGTTAGCGCCAACTCCGCTTAAGAGTGACCAAATGTCCGACCAAATGGTCACCCTTAAGCCACGAACATCAGTTATCCTATTTACAGACGGCATGGTACGGGTTGGGCGCTGCTCAACCCCTGCCTACATTTTGCCCCGCGCATCTTAACATCGGGGTTGGCAATCTTGGCGGCGATAGTCCCATTCTCCATTGTTGCCAACTTTGCCAACATTTTGACCGAAGACCGGCACAACTTGCCTTTGCCATTGCCGCCATTGCTGCCAATTTTGCCAGCGCCCTTTGGTTCCGGTTTCCTCCGTCGTTGCGAGAAGCCTCCTATCGGTGGGTACTCTCGGTCTGGGTTACGCCTAAGCAGCCGCCACAAAATAACCCTTTCGCCCTTGCAGTTTTCGCAGTTTTCGCAGCATTTGGACGGTCCGCTCCCTCAAACGAGAATCCGAAAATGCGAATTGCAGTTGTAACAACAACAACAACAATAACAACATTTGTGTTGCCGACGACGACGACGACGACGACACAAAACTGCATTTGTATCGGCTAAAACTATGCCAGAATCAAATAAATCCCTTTTTCGCGGATGAGTTCCGCCGTTTCCGCATTCAACCCGCTGTCGCAGACCAATGTGTGAATCGCATCAATAGGCACAACTTGTGCCAGCGCTGACTGCTCAAACTTACTGCTGTCGGTCACCACAATCACATGATCGCCAATCGACATATAAGCGCGGAACAACTCGGCTTCTTCTGGCGTTTCGGCACTCAACCCGCGCTGCACCGAAATTCCTTTTGTGCCGACGATGACTTTATCAACCTGTAACTGTGCCAGCACCGACCGCGAAAGGGTTCCGCGTACCGCCTGTTCTTGCGGGTCAATCGTCCCGCCCAGCATAATCACCTTGTGTGAATCCTGCTCCAACAGTTCACTTACCACCAGCAGCGAGTCGGTCACAATCGTTAGGTCATGATGCTGCACCAAATGACGCGCCACCGACAAACCGGTACTCCCGCCGGAAAGCAGCAGCGTTTCGCCGTCCTGTATCAGTACCGCCGCCGCCCGCCCGATCCGTTCTTTTTCCGCTGCGTAACTTTTCTGGCGCAGCACAATCGGGATTTCGCGCGTAGCAACAGTTTGCAACCGCATCACACCGCCGTGAACCCGCTGCACCACATTTTGGGCAGCCAACACTGCCAGATCACGCCGAATCGTGGCATCGCTCACATCAAAAAATTGGCTCAGTTCAGGGACGGTCAACCGTCCCCGTTCACCCACCAGCTTGACGATGTGATCCTGCCGTTCCAGCGAAACAAAATCTGTATGCGTCATTAATAAATACCTGATTGCTTAGATTGCCGCATTTTACCATCAAATATCCCCAATGTGCTTGCATTATTTGCGAAACGCGCATAATATAAGCACAAATGAACACAAGTAAGCAAAACAATCATCACATGATGCTTACTTTCCGCTAAAGGGGACACATTGGAAAACAACCAGCCCGGCTTATCCCTCGATGACTTCCACCCTAAACCGCGTTTGTCGGTCAAAACAACCCGCGTCCTTACGCCGCGCTTCCCTGTCATTGATGCCCACAATCATCTCGCCGCGCCCTTTGGTGGCGGTTGGGATAAACGCCCCCTCTCCGAACTTCTCGCTGTTCTGGACGAGGCGCAGGTACGGATGTATGTCGATTTAGACGGTGGTTGGGGCGAAGACATCCTCAATGCCCATCTTGATTATTTCAAAACCCCCGCGCCTGAACGCTTTATGGTATTCGGCGGAGTCGAATGGTCGAAATGGCCGGAGATGGGCGATAAATTTGGTGAATGGGCAGCCGAACGCTTACGGCTGCAAGCCGCACGCGGCGCACAGGGACTCAAAATCTGGAAACCCTTTGGCCTGCACGTCAAAGATCAGCATGGGCAATTAGCCGCTGTTGATGACCGCCGCCTCGATCCCATCTGGGCAACCGCTGGCGAACTCGGTTTGCCCGTCATGATTCATGTCGCCGATCCGGTCGCCTTTTTCGATCCCCTCGATAACACCAATGAACGCTGGGACGAACTCCACGCCCATCCGGATTGGCAGTTTCCCAGCCCGCCTTACCCGCCCTTTATGAGCATCATGAACGGTTTAGCGAACCTCGTTACCAACCATCCACAAACCACATTCATCGGCGCACACGTCGGCTGTTATTCCGAAAATCTGGAATGGGTCGGCGCGCTGCTGGATCGCTGCCCGAATTTCTATGTTGACCCCAGCGCCCGTATTTCCGAGTTGGGACGACAGCCCTACGCCGCCCGCCGCTTCTTTCTCAAATATGCCGACCGCATCCTGTTCGGCACGGATGCCGGCGCGGAACTCGATTACTACCGCCTGTGCTACCGCTTTTATGAAACCGACGATGAATACTTCAACTACGGCCTGTCGGAGATTCCCGGACAGGGACGCTGGTACGTTTACGGGCTGCATCTCCCCGACGATGTACTGCAAAAGTTTTATTATCAGAACGCCGCGCGGGTTCTGCTGAAGCAATCCTGATTTAAGGTATAAGGACAAAGTAATGGTCGCTCCCGGAAGTTACACACGAACTGAAATTTTCTCCCAGCCCGAAGCGTGGTCAAAAACGCTGCTCCATCTGGGTGGGTTAGCCAGCGAGATCAAAGCATTTTTACAGGCAGGGCAATACCAAGCGGTGCTGTTTACCGGCTGCGGCTCGACCTACTATCTGGCGCAGGCTGCCGCCGCTATTTGCCAGCCGCTTGTCAAACTTCCGGCGCGAGCATTACCCGCTTCCGAAATCTGGCTGTATCCCGAATCGGCCTATCTAACCTCGCAGAAAACCCTGCTGGTCGCCATCAGCCGTTCCGGTGAAACCACCGAAACCCTACGGGCAGTGGCGGCCTTCCATGAACGTGGGCAGGGCAAAGTCGTTACCCTCTCCTGCTATCCGACCATGCCGCTGGCAAGTGCTGGCGATCTCAACCTCATTTTGGAAGCCGGACAAGAAGAAAGTGTCGCCCAAACCCGCGCCTTCAGCGTCTTGTATCTGGCTGCGGTTTATCTGGCTGCTTTGTGGGCAGGCGAAACCGCGCTGCTGGATGCTATGCCGCGCCTTTCCGAAGCCGGAACGAACCTCCTGCGTAGTTATGCCGATGTCGCCAAGAAACTCGGCGGTGACCTAAGTTTGGAGCGTTTTTATTTATTGGGATCAGGGCCACGCTACGGGTTGGCGGCTGAAGTCAGCCTCAAGATGAAAGAAATGTCCCTGAGTCACAGCGAACCGTTCCACTTCTTTGAATATCGTCATGGGCCGATGTCGATGGTGACCGATAAGACCCTGCTCTTCGGTTTAGTTTCAGAGGTTCATCACGCGGCAGAAGCGCAGGTGCTCAAAGAAATGCAGGCACGTCGGGCCCAGGTTCTCAGCTTGGGTGAAGCCGATACCGATGTCGTTTTCAAATCGGGCGTACCCGAAGCCG
>JBBSBS010000446.1:0-5463 GCA_038251045.1 Aggregatilineales bacterium
CATCAGCATAATCAACGTAGTAAGCAGAGTAATGAATCATAAGTGCATTTTGTCACAAACGAGTCAGAAGAAGAGAGGAACGTCGGGTTAATTATTTGAGGGTGGGTCATAATTACATCACATTCAGTTTCGATGAGCCGATATGAGCCGTTAACCATCGAAACCTTGTATACACCGGAAACAATTTGCCCAAATTTGTGACTTTCAGGCGGGTCATTTCACTGTTTAACAGGTCATAACGATTTATGACCCACCCTCAGATACTTAATGTATTGGCATTTGGTCATAATGCTTCTAGAATATCACCAAATAGGCTTTCAAGCGAAAGTCGTGATTCTATTGGATTTAAATCTACCGCGTAAAGATGGGCGAGAAGTGCTCGATGAAATCAAAAGTGACGACGACCTTAAGCGTATTCCGGTATTAATTTTGACGACATCCGACAGCAGTATAGACATCCTCAAAAGTTACGAGCTTCATGCCAACTCGTACATCACCAAACCTGCCGATATGGATGAATTCCTCGACGTGGTCAAAAGTGTCGAACAATTCTGGTTCAACATCGTCAAACTGCCGCCGCTGTAATCAGCAACAGCCGTACGCTCGCCACTTTTACCCCGCCGCTGTGAGTTTGTAGATGCCGCCTTTGTAATCCACAAGGTACAGTTCGCCAGCATCATCCTGCCCGAATGAACTAATGACGTGTTCGGTTTGCATCCACAGGTAGCTCTGCCATGTGTCATCAGCCTGATGAACGGCAGCCCAGATACGCCCGTTGCAATAATCGCCATACAGATAAACACCGTTCATAGTGGGCAATACGCTGCCGCGATACACATAACCGCCCGTTACTGAACAGCCATCCGTGTGTGGATACTCCAATACAGGCAGCGTCAATGTGCTTTCATCAACCGGAATGGTCTGCTTGATATGGGGGTGCATCCCCTGATAAGCACTCCAGCCATAATTTTGCCCGCCCTGCCCCGCTGGTTGAAAATTGACTTCCTCATAATCCCACTGCCCGACATCGCCGATATACAGATCACCGGTTTGGCGGTCAAAACTAAAGCGCCACGGATTCCGCAGCCCATAAGCCCATGTTTCGGGTTTGACGCCGGATTGATTCACAAACGGATTATCATCCGGCACTTTATAAGGGGTGGCGTTGATGTCGATCCGCAGGATTTTGGCGAGCAGCGTATCTTTTTTCTGTCCGTTACGCAGCGGATCGTCGGGGTTGCCGCCATCACCCATGCCAATGTAGAGGTAGCCATCCGGGCCGAAAGCGATCTCCCCGCCATTATGGTCAGGATACGGTTGGCTAACATTCAGCACGATACGGGCGCTGGCAGGATCAGCCACTTCCGGATCACTGCTGACGGTATAGCGCGCGATAACCGTATTGCCCTTCACATCAATATAATCGATGAAAAACACACCGTTATCCTTGTACTGCGGATGAAAGGCCACGCCCAACAAACCCTGTTCGCTGTAACCGCCTTTGAACACATCCGGCGGCAGTAACTCACCAATGTCGAGGAAGGGGTCAAAGCTGACTTCGTCGCCGTTGATGACCCATATTTTGCCACTTTGCTCCCACGCAAACACCCGACCAGAATCGTCGTTGGCGGACACAATGCCGATGGGACTGTCGAAGCCATCCGCGACCAACGACCACTGGAATCCGGCAGGGTCAGGAATGCCTGCGGGTAAGGGCGCAGGGGTAGATGGTGGCGGCGCGCCGGGAGTTGCGTCCTGTGCCATCACTGTGCCGGTAAAGAAAACAAACATCACTATAATCAGTAATCGTCGGAACATGCGCTTTGGTTTCCTTATATCCAACATCAACAGGCTGGGGTATTATACAGGCGCAAGTAGATAGTCTGTAGTCATTAATCATTAGTGAAGAATCACATGATCCGCGAAAGTTATTTACCGTTCAAATTTGCACATCTGATGTTGCGTCCCTCAATTTCAACCTTCATCTTATTGATCATTGTGCTGGCAGCGTGCAGCACAGCCCCGCCTGCGCCGACCGCCACCCCTCTGCCCCCGACTGTCGCCCCCATCACCAAAAATGCTGATTGGCAGCCTGTCGAGCAATCGTTTGATGGCGTGGTTATGGTGCAAGTGCCGCCGGGGTGCTTCATGATGGGCAGCGATCAAGGCCGCCGTGACGAACGCCCCGCCTCAGAAATTTGCTATAGTACGCCCTATTGGTTTGATAAAACAGAAGTGACCAACAAACAGTATGGCGATCACGGCAATTTCACCGGTGACGAACAACCGCGCGAAAACCTACTGTGGTCGGAAGCCCGTGATTTCTGTGCCAAGCGGGGAGCACGGCTGCCCACCGAAGCCGAATGGGAATATGCCGGACGCGGGCCGGATGGCTTGATGTACCCGTGGGGTACTGATCTGGTGGGTGACAACTTGGTATTCGACCAGAACTCCAATAATCAGACGGCGGATGTCGGCAGCAAACCCGCAGGCGCGTCGTGGGTCGGCGCGCTGGATATGTCGGGTAATGTGTGGGAATGGGTCAGCAGCAGCTACAAGCGCTATCCGTATGATGCCGCCGATGGGCGCGAAGACCTGACTGACACCACCACCGAGCGTGTATACCGTGGCGGTGTGCATAATTACATCGACTTCGGCGCGGGAATGACAGCCCGTTTCAAAGCAGCACAGGACGCGCGTGATTGGTTCGTGGGCTTCCGCTGTGCGAAGGACAATACGTGACCGCAGAGAAAACTAATCGCCAAGTCCGCCAAGGTAGAAGAGAACACCAGAAATTTTATTAACAGTAGTCAATCAAACCGACCGAGGTTAGAATCACGTTCAGAGGTGCGGCATGAATTTGACTTATGACCATACAGCTGATGCAATGTACATCAAATTGACGGACAATCTGCCCATCAGTACACGTTCAATCAACAAGTCGGTTGTCATTGATCTGGATGAAAATGATCAAATTGTCGGCATCGAAGTGCTGAATGTGCGTGAGTCGGGTATCGACCCACTTTCAGTAGCCATGACCTTTTACACCAAAGATCATCAAGCGCAACCGCCTGATCCGCAGGAAATTCAAGCGCGGCAGGCGGCGATTGTCGAAGCCCGCAAACGTAAACAGCAAAACACCTTACAGCAATCTAGTTAATCACAGAAATCGCTCACTTTATGAACTCACGTTTTCTAAAAATCATTTGGATACTGTTGGCAGTCGGGGCGGTGGCGTTTGGCATCATGGCCTCACCTGCCGTGACTACGACCGTCACCAATAACGACCAGACGCAAACCGTCCTCGCGCCAACCCTGTGGATCATTCCGGCGCTGGCGATTATCGTCATTGTAACGCTGCTGACCGTCCTCAGCACAACTCGCCCTGCCCTGCTGACTGCACCGCTGCGCTGGCTGCGGGCGCATCCGCTGATTTACTGGCTGGCGATACTGGTGTATCTGACATTGGCAGTGGGCTGGTGGGTATATAAAGAACAGCCGACCAACGGACGCGGCCTGAAGATGGTCGAGTTATGCTACCTGTGCAGCATCGGCTGGCTGTTCATTTGGCTGATCGGCTACGATGTGAACGTCGCCACTCTGCGTACGATGGGCACACGCCTCGGCAGCAGCAAATGGACGGGTGTGCTGGTGACGCTGACGACCGTGTTGATTATATTCTGGGGGGCAGAGGCGTACCTGCGTATTTTCTACATCACCACCGATGGTTACGGCTTCACAGCCATGAATTATTGGTGGTACGAGAACTTTTATTACCCGTTCAAAAATTCGCTGGGCTACCGTGATTATGAGCCGAAGCCGGATGCGCCTGATCTGACGCGCATCGCCATCGTCGGCGACTCGTTCACGGCGGGGCATGGCATCAGCAATATTGATGACACGTATCCGCAGTTGTTGGAAAAGATGCTGGGTGACAATTACGATGTGAATACCGTAGCCCAATCCGGTTGGGATACCGATGTCGAAACCGGTTATCTGGGTGCGTATTACGACAACATCAAACCACGTCTGCCCAAGGTGGTGGTGCTGGGATATTACCTGAACGATGTCGATTACATCCTGTTCCGCGACAAAGCCACCAACCCCAACAGCATCTTCGCCTTTCAGGATTTGGATACGCCGATGGGCTGGTTCATCCTGAACTTCTTTGCGCCGAATTATGTCTATTACAACGTGGCACAGTTCACCTCGCCGCAGAAAAACACCAACTTCACCGACACTTTAATCCGCGCCCACTTGGATGACAAAGTGTGGAATGAACAGGCAGGCAACCTGCAAAACTTCTACCAATGGACGGTTGACCACGATGCCAAGCTGATCGTGCTGCTGTGGCCGCAGCTCGCCGCCATCAAGGAGTCTCAGCCTGCCTTGCAGCGCGTGCGTGATTTCTTCAAAGACAAGCCGGATGTGCAGCTTGCGGACATCAGCACCGTACTGGAAGGCAAGCCGACGCTCGATCTGATAGTCAACCGCTTCGACTCCCATCCAAGCATCGAGGCCAACAGGCTGGCGGCGGAAATGCTCTACGGGTTGATTAGTGGGAAAACCCAGTAATCACAGAGAGTCACAATTCTATGTCTGAGAAATCAGCTGATCGCATTTCACCTGAACTTCGTCAAATTGAGTATGAAGTTGATAATTTTTATAAAGCAAGTTCCTTACTTAGTTTGCCATTTGCATCTGCTGCTTGGAATTTATTAGCTGTCAATGAAGACCTAACTATGATGCCGACACTAAATGGCAATTTGAAGTCGATGCATGATTTCTCAGCTATGGCTGAAAACACAGTATGGCAAATAAAGTTACCCTTATTATGGTTACTTTCTTCATGTTCAAGATGGGGAAAGATCGAAAATAAATATGATCAGGTCAATTTTCAAGCTGCTTGGGATTTTATTAAACTTGGAGAAGAACATCTTTCCTTTGAAGCGGCGTTTACCTATGCAAGCAAAGGTATACTAGATATAAAGTTAGATAAGACTGTACTGTATCCAGAATATGATTTTCATAAAGATTCTGAATACGAAGCATATAACAGGTTGTTAACTCCACTTTCAGAAGCTCCAACTATTAATAATGACAAATTGGTTGCAATATTGCAACCAATAGAAAAAAAGGTGCAGATCAATGGTGAAAGATTCAGGTATAAATTAGATCCGAAACTTGTCACCAACATTACTCAGCTTCTAGATCCCATATATGCTGAACAATTTTCTCTTCCTAACACGTGGCAGTTCGGTATGTGTCAAGGACTTTGAAACAACTTCACGAAAAAGATTAAGGAAGATTTTCCGCCGGTTTAGGCGGATTGATGTAGACCGCTGTTGGACCACCTTTCACGCAGGGTAAGCCAGCTCGAAAGCGTTCTGAGCAGGTGTGAAATGCTGCCGACATAACGCTTTGCCGTTGCTGTTGAATAAGATTCGCTTGATGATAATGAAC
>JBBSBS010000447.1:0-5462 GCA_038251045.1 Aggregatilineales bacterium
ATGTATTTGAGCACACTCAAAACGAGAGGATGACTTATGGCAAAGATACTCGATAGCTTTGGAACACGTGGCACATTGAATACCGCCAACGGCGAGGCCACTATTTACCGGTTGAGCAAACTTACTGAAAAAGGTGTCGGTCATATCGACAAATTACCTTTTAGCATCAAGATATTACTCGAAAATGCGCTTCGTAATCTCGATAATTTTCAGGTCACAGAGGACGCTGTTAACAGCCTTGCTAATTGGGATGCTAAAAATGTCAAGCGGGTCGAAATCCCATTTAAGCCCGCACGTGTCATTTTGCAGGATTTTACGGGTGTGGCATGTCTGGTTGACCTAGCCGCGCTGCGCAGCGCGATGGTACGCATGGATGGTGAACCGCAGACCATCAACCCGACCATTCCAGTTGATCTGGTGATTGACCACTCGGTGCAAGTCGACCGTTTTGGTTCATCGAACGCGATATTGATGAATTCCACGTTGGAGTTTGAGCGCAACCGTGAGCGTTACGAATTTTTGCGCTGGGGGCAAAGCGCGTTCGACAACTTCAAAGTGGTGCCGCCTGCAACGGGTATCGTTCATCAGGTGAACCTCGAATACTTGGCAAAGACTGTTCAAACATTCGTTGACGACGAAGGACGAACGGTTTTATTACCGGATTCGCTGGTCGGTACAGACAGCCATACAACGATGATAAACGGTCTGGGCGTGCTGGGTTGGGGTGTGGGTGGAATCGAAGCCGAAGCCGCGATGCTTAACCAGCCGATTTATATGCTGATGCCGGAAGTAATCGGGTTCCAGCTGACAGGCAAGCTGCGTGAAGGGGCAACCGCCACTGATCTGGTGCTGGCAGTAACCCAGATGCTTCGTAAGAAAGGCGTGGTGGATAAGTTTGTCGAGTTTTTTGGCACGGGCTTGAGCAAACTGTCCCTGCCTGATCGAGCGACTATCGCTAACATGGCTCCTGAATATGGGGCAACAATGGGCTTCTTCCCGGTGGATGAGGAAACATTGAGCTTCCTACGCCGCACCGGACGTGAGGAGTCACTGGTCAAAACGGTTGAAGCCTACTGCAAAGAACAAGGATTATTCCGCACTGACGATCTGGCTGACCCGGTATTCACTGACACGCTGGAACTTGATCTGAGTACGGTCGAGCCGAGCATGGCAGGGCCAAAACGACCGCAGGATCGCGTCCTGTTGAGCGACATGAAGGAAACCTTTGAACAAAGCCTGCGAGCACCCGTTGATAAGCGCGGATTCGCTTTGGATGAGTCAGCGATTGAGCATACCGCCCAAATGGGACAAAACGGCAGCACGGTCGAGGTGGGTCATGGGGTGGTTGTGATCGCAGCCATTACGAGCTGCACGAACACCAGCAATCCATCGGTGATGATCGGCGCTGGGTTGCTGGCGAAGAAAGCAGTTGAACGTGGTCTTTCGGTCAAACCTTACGTGAAAACAAGTCTCGCTCCCGGTTCGCGGGTGGTGACAGAATATCTGGATAAAGCGGAGCTAACCCCGTACCTACAGGCGCTAGGCTTTTATACAGTCGGATATGGCTGTACAACGTGTATCGGTAACAGCGGCCCGCTGCCTGAGAAAATCTCCAGCGCGATTAAGGAAAGTAACTTAGTCGCCAGCGCCGTACTGAGCGGTAACCGTAACTTTGAAGGGCGTATTAACCCCTCGGTAAAGGCGAACTATCTGGCTTCACCGCCACTGGTCGTGGCTTATGCACTGGCAGGTACAGTCGATATTGATATGGTCAATGAACCCATTGGTCATGACCGTGATGGTGAGCCAGTGTTTCTGAAGGATATTTGGCCGACCCAAGACGAGATCATGACGATGGTACAAAATGCCCTATCCCCTGATTTGTTCAGGACGCAATATGGGAACGTGTACACGGGCAACAAAATGTGGAATGAAATTCCGACCAGTGGTGGCGCGGTCTACAGCTGGAGCAAGAAGAGCACCTATATTCAGGAACCACCCTTCTTCGTCGGCCTGTCACCGGAAGCCAAACCAATACAACCCATCGCGGGAGCGCGGGTACTGGGTTTGTTTGGTGACTCGATTACGACTGACCACATTTCTCCGGCAGGTGATATTGCTCTCGACAGTCCAGCCGGACGTTATCTGGTAGAAAACGGGATCGAAAAGAAGAACTTTAACACCTATGGAACACGGCGCGGAAGCCATGATGTGATGCTGCGCGGAACGTTTGCCAACATCCGTTTGCGTAACAATCTGGTGCCGGGTACTGAGGGTGGTGTAACCGTTCATTTTGGCAGCGACAAGGTTACAAGCATCTACGAAGCAGCGATGCAATATATAGCTGAAGGTACCCCGCTGATTGTCATGGCGGGTGCGGACTACGGCATGGGTTCCAGCCGTGACTGGGCAGCCAAGGGTACGTACTTGCTGGGCGTGAAAGCGGTCATTGCCAAGAGCTTCGAGCGTATTCACCGGAGCAATCTGGTGATGATGGGCGTACTCCCATTGGCTTTCAAGGAAGGGGAAGGCTGGGAAGCGTTAAAGCTGAATGGTACAGAAACTTACGACATTGTTGGGTTGGATGACAACCTGCAACCGGGGCAAGAACTGACGGTGAATGCAGTGGATTCTGACGGCAGTACCAAGACATTCAAGGTGACGGTCAAGATCAATACGCCAGTGGAAATGGAATACTACCGGAATGGTGGCATACTCCACACTGTTCTGCGTAACTTTCTAAGGAACTAATGATCCGTCGGTAGCGATTGATCAACGAACAACATCAAAATACCCGATTTCGCACGAGATCGGGTATTTTGTTTCCGTAAGGGAACGATAAAATAGGACGACCTCGTTTAAGTGGTGGAGCGATTGAGCGTGAATAGTACGATAACAAACCGCAGGTTATACAAACATTTGGATTTCGTGACGGCTTCACTGGTGGCAGTGTTGATCGTTTCAAATATCGCAGCCACCAAACTGATGCAGGTCGGGCCATTCCAATTTGATGGGGGAACCTTTTTGTTTCCACTATCCTACATTTTCGGTGATATTTTGACCGAGGTATACGGATACAAATCGAGCCGACGGGTAATATGGACAGGTTTCTTCTGGTTGTTTATTACAGCGATCACCTTAGCATTAGTAGACGGCGCGACTCCGGCAGGCGATTGGCCTTTGCAGGACAGCTTTCATGCGATTTTGGGACAAACACCCCGAATTGTGATCGCCAGTCTGTGCGGGTTTCTGGCGGGCGAGTTCAGCAACAGTTATGTGCTGGCAAAGATGAAAATCTGGACTCAGGGCAAGTTCTTGTGGACGCGAACGATTGGTTCAACGATTGCGGGCGAGATGGTCGATACGGCAGTCTTCACGGTGATTGCCTTCGGGGGAACAGTGCCAACCGAAACTTTGGTCAATCTGATTGTATCGGGATACTTGTTTAAGGTGGCGATTGAGGTGGTATTTACACCGATCACCTACCGGATTGTTAGCTGGTTGAAGGCGGTCGAGCACGAAGATTACTTTGACATCGGAACCAATTTCAACCCGTTCTTGATTGGCGATGTGAATACAGCGTCACCTAAGAATAGTTAGAAGTGGCAAGGTTCAAGTTACTGGAAGCAATGCTATGAGAACCCCCACCCCAGCCTTCCCCCGCAAGCGATGGAGGGAGTAAATCAGTGTGGGAGTGGTATTTGGCTCAATGCGGCGTGCGAAACTTGTAGCAATTATCGCATTTTTCGCACAAAATCCGCCGAAATGACCGGCGGGACGTGCGCGACCAGCCGCTGAATGTGCAGCATTGCGACGCGGGCTTCCCGGCTCATGCCGCTGAACACCGCAGATGGCTCGCTCATGGCTGCCGCGTCGCAGGTGTTGGGCTGTTGCAGTGGACATAAGGGAGTGATCCGCCGAAAATGCAGCAGCCAATGAATGCCATGCAATTGATCATAAAAGTGCCGAAGAAAATCACAACAGACTGCACGAGCGTCACTCCAAGTACGCGATCACCAATCCTAATTTTAGAACAATATTTCTAAATGTCAAGTTCGAATCAGATTAGAATTTTAGGGGATACCATTCGTTCTCGTGCGTTGTAAGTAAGGTTGTTTTAGGTAATAATTGCACAATCATGACAAAACCAAACGTAATCATTTATTCAGACGGGGGCGCAAAGCCTAACCCTGATGGGCCGGGGGGTTGGGCCGCATTACTCATTCAAGATGGTCAAATTGATGAGATCAGCGGGCGCGAAGCACGTACGACCAATAACCGGATGGAATTGACGGCTGCGATCATGGCGCTGGAAGCACTGGATGAGCCAAGCAGAGTCGAATTTCATACGGACAGCCAGTACGTGAAAAACGGCATTACGCAGTGGATGGCGAATTGGGTACGCAACGGCTGGCTAACGGCCAATAAGCAGCCCGTACAAAATCAAGATTTATGGGAACGGCTCTATGAGGCGACGCAAGACCATGATCTGAAGTGGCAATGGGTAAAGGGCCACGCGACTAGCAAATATAACAACCGTGTTGATGAACTGGCAACGGCGGCAAGGGAACAGGTCGAAGCCGCACCTATGCCTGCCCCGGCAGCCAAAGCCAGCATTAAAGCAGATAGCCAACTTTATGTGTTTTCCAATATGGATTACGGCACTAAGGTGGGCGGTTGGGGTGTGACGGTGGTTTCCAAAGATGGCGAGAAAATTTTCAACGGCAGCGAAATGAACACTTCCGAAAACCAACTGGTGCTGGCTGGATGTGCCCGTGTGCTGGAGGAATTAGCACTACCGCCGCAGACGATGGTGGTCTTTAGCGACAGCGAATACCTGACCAATGGCATGAGTAAGTGGCTAGCTGGATGGGTGAAACGCGGTTGGAAAACTGCCAGTGGTGAACCTGTGAAAAACCAAGCGCTGTGGAAACGGCTGCAACAGGCCGCACAGGATTATACAATCCAGTGGGAACATCTGGAGAAGTTCGAGAACGCACAAAGTAAAAGAGCGCACGAGGCGGCGAAGAAAGCCATCGACAGAGCCAAAGGGTAAAAATAGCAAGGAAATACGGGAGGGTCTCAGACCCTCCCCTACGAGAACAATAAGACGTTAGTGATTAAAGTATCTCCCCCTAAAATGCCAGTAAGGGTGGGAATTCATGACAGTATGATGTTCAGCAGATCAATTCGATTCAATCATCGGTTATCCATCAACAGCGGAGTCAGTGTTATCTATGCCCACCTTTGCCAACCGCGTATCAACGTTTGGGACAACGATTTTTAGCGAAATCAACAATCTGGCGGCGCAGCACAACGCAGTCAATCTGGGGCAAGGTCGCCCGGATTTCGACAGTCCGGCAGATATTATACAGGCCAGTATTAAGGCATTGACTGATGGGCAGCACAATCAGTATCCGCCGGGGAATGGAACGGCGGAGCTGCGCAAGGGGGTGGCTGAC
>JBBSBS010000448.1:0-5461 GCA_038251045.1 Aggregatilineales bacterium
TAATGAATATGCCTGACTCGATCAATTTTGATGCCGCGTTGGAAGCCTTTGAGGAAAAGGTACGCGATAACATCAAGCTGCTTTCCTCAAAAGATGCCAAAGCGCGCATGAAAGCTGCCGCGTGGTTGGGTGAGGCAGGCGACCCCACAGCTATTACCATGCTTAAGCAGGTTTATAAGGATGATTCTGATGCCAAAGTACGTGCTACGGCGCAGTACTCGTTGGGGATGTTCCGCAAGTTGGAAGAAGCCCTGAATCAGCCTGACCAGAGCGGTGTGCATAAGCTTCTGGAAGATGTCGCTGTACACGGCAAAGTCGGACGGCGTTTGTTTCTGCCCGTGCGCTCGTTGGTCAAACTGGAAATTGGGATGGTCATTTCGGCTGTTCTTGTAGCTGTGTTGGCCTTGATCGTGCCGCCGATTTTCCGCCAATCCGCTACCCAGATCATTGAGCAGAATAATAACCCACTTCCGACTGCGCCGGTGGTGGAAAGCAAAGATCGGGCGACGGTGTTAAACGAGTTGCAGGGTGCTTTGACTCTTGTTAGCAATGGTGCCGCTACCCTTCAGGCTCAATATCAGGGGATGTTAGGCGGGGGTACGCTCAATTGCTCGGCATATTTCGACACCTTAACGCCGATTGCTCTGTCGGCGGATAACAGCCGCGACTTTGCCGATTTAGCCGCGATTGCCACCGACATCAATAACCTCGAAGCGAGTCTACGCGCCGCCAAGGGGTCTTATGACCGTGTGTGTGACAACAATGAAACACTGGCCGCGTCCGAATTTGGTGCGCCGATGGGGCAGGTCGTCGCCTTGATGCAATCCATCGCTACCACCCAAACCGCGCTGGCGACTGCCGCATCTGTACCTGCCGCATCGTAACCAACACGCTCCATATGAAATGATTAAAGAGGCGTTGCAGCGCCTCTTTTTATTTGGGCGTGTCTAGCTCGTCGGAACCAGATTGAGATGCTGCTTGATCTGGGATTCGAGTCGCTGCCGGGGTTGGTAGCCGACGATGTAACGCACAGGCTCACCTTTCTGGAACAGGATGAGGGTCGGCAGCCCCATGATGCCGTACTGCTGCTGGAGTTCTGGATAGTTATCGACATTCAACGAACAAACGCGCAGTTGATTGGCATACGTACTGGCGATTTCGTCCACAATCGGTTCGAGCATCCGGCATGGCGGGCACCAATCCGCACCAAAATCCACCAGCACCGGCAGTTCGGAGTCGAGTACCTGCGCTTGAAAGTTACTGCTGCTGAGTTCAACGGCGTTACGCATGATCAAATTATCCCTTCTTCATACGCTGGCGAAAGTTTTGACAGATTTGATGTATCTGATATTTGAGACTATACAAGTTCCAGTTCACTGGAAGTCAAGGGGGGGTAGCGATGGCGAAAATTAATGGCCTGCGTATTGGCGAGGTTGCACGGCAGGCGGGTATGCTGCCGACCACGCTGCGTTATTACGAGAGCATTGGTTTGCTGCCAAATACTGCCCGCGAAAACGGAAGCCGCCGCTATGACTCGAATGTGTTCCAACGGTTAGAGATGATTCAGACCGCACAGCAAGCCGGATTCACGTTGGCTGAAGTACGGGTGTTGTTCGATGAAATTTTATGGAGCGATGTGCCGGCTGCCAAATGGAACAGCTTGATCCAGCGCAAATTGCAAGAGATCGACACGCTGCTGCTGAACATCAAGAGTATGAAATATTTGTTGGAGGACATTCTGGGCTGCGACAATGAACATCTGGCGGAGTGCATTTACGAAACCGGACAGAAACACCGGCAGAGCGTAAATTCTGCCGATTAAAAAGCGATACAACACAATCGGATGCATAAGAAAGTGTTATAATCAATCGAACATGAGGCGCGTTACTTAATCCTTTAGGAGACAATAACATGACCACTTTGTTCGATGAACTCCGTGCAACCGAGTTTTCTCGTTTGGATGCCGGTGGGCATGTTTATCTGGATTACACGGGCGGCGGCTTGTACAGCGAATCCCAGATTCGCGAGCATTCTGAGGTACTGCTGCATCAGGTACTCGGCAATCCCCATTCGCAGAACCCCACGTCACTTGCCAGCACCCATAATGTCGAAGCCGCCCGTGAGCATATTCGCGCTTTTTTTGAAGCCGATGCTGCCGAATATGAAGTCATTTTTACGCTTAACGCCAGCGGTGCGCTCAAGCTGATCGGCGAGAGCTACCCGTGGGAAGTCGGCTCACGTTATATGATGACTGCCGACAACCACAACTCGGTAAACGGCATCCGCGAGTTTGCCAAAGCACGCGGCGCGACCATCGAATATCTGCCGTTGAACCGCGAACTCCGTGCTGAAAATCTGGAAAAACTTCTGCCGACGGTGGATCGATCTCAACCACATCTGTTTGCATTTCCGGCGCAGTCGAATTTCTCTGGCGTGAAACATCCGCTGGAATGGGTCGAACTGGCGCACAATCGCGGTTATGATGTGCTGCTGGACGCGGCGGCTTATGTGCCTGCTAACCGTTTGAGCTTGCGCGAAATCCACCCCGACTTTATGAGTGTGTCATTTTATAAAATGTTCGGCTTCCCTACCGGTGTAGGTGCGCTGCTTATTCGCCGCGAGATGCTCGGTAAGCTGCACCGTCCGTGGTTTGGCGGCGGGACTGTGAAGTTTGTCTCTGCCCAGAACAAGATGCACCTGCTGGCAACCTCCGGCGAGGGCTTTGAGGACGGCACATTAAATTATCTGAGCATTGCCGCCGTTCCGGCAGGTTTGGCCTTTCTGGAAAAAGTGGGGATGGATAACATCAACGCCCATGTGAAGACCTTGACCGAACTGCTGCTGGGTGAACTGTTGGCGCTCCGTCATAGTAACGGTCAGCCGCTGATCCGCCTCTATGGCCCGCGCAATATGACCATGCGTGGCAGCACCTTGGCCTTTAACCTGACGACTCCCGATGGCAAGCTGGTGGATTCAAAAATCATTGAACAGCGGGCAAATGGGGAAAATATCTCGGTGCGCACAGGCTGTTTCTGTAATCCGGGCGCGGCAGAATTCGCCTTCGATTACCTCCCCGACGAAGCTTATCATTGCTTCACGACCCTCGACCCCGACCAATTTACCGTACAACAATTCTCCACCTGTATGAACAACATACCCATTGGTGCAGTACGCGCCTCTGTAGGTATTGCCTCCAACGAAAATGATGTGCGCCATTTGGTGACATTCCTCAACACATTTGTGGATTTTGTGCCGGACGCAGACCACATCTGGCAGATGCCGATGATGGAAGGATCATAAGCGGTGGATCCGGTCGTAATATAAGCGAATAATTAAGAAATATAACGGTGAGTTGTATCTTAATGAGGGATACATGCATGTGGTCGTATGATTAAAGATGTGATTAGCATGTGATAGGAAAGTATTAGGCCGATGACCACGATTGAACTGCCTGTTATCCTCGCTGTAGACGATGAGCCTACAAATTTGCTGTTGTTACAACGGCTGTTACAACGAGAATTCAAGGTTATTTGTTCACCCAATGGGCAAACGGCACTGGATATACTCGCTCAAACGCCTGTTGATGTTGTTCTGCTGGACATCATGATGCCGCAAATGAACGGGTATGAGGTCTTGCAGGCCATTCGTGAAAACGAGTCGATTAAAGATACGCCGGTCATTCTGGTCTCCGCAATGGCAGAAGCGAAAGATGTGGCACAGGGGTTACAAATTGGTGCGAATGATTACATCACCAAGCCAATCGATGTGGATGTAACGGTGGCTCGCATCCACACGCAGGTCGCCTTGAAGCAGTTGCAGGATGTCCGTAAGAACGCGCTAGACGAATTACATGCAGCCCAGAAGATGCGAGAGAATTTGCTGCGGATTGCATCGCACGACCTGAAAGGGCCGCTGATGAATCTGCGTATGATTTCCAGTTTGATTCGCCGCTATGAGGCAGAAATCCCTTCCGGAGCCGAGTGGATAGATGCGATGGATGCCTCGGTTGATAGTATGCAAATGGTGATCGAAGATTTTCTGGATACCGCCGCCATGAGCACCAAGCAGATTGATCTCAAGATGGCGCGGATTTCGGTACAGAAGGTGATCGAAGAACTGGTGACCCTCTACCAGACACACGCCACCAAGAAAGACATTCGTATCGAGGCGCAGGATTGTGATGTCTACATTCAAGCGGATGGCGCACGTTTCCAACAGGCACTGAGTAATCTGGTCAGCAATGCCGTTAAATACAGCCCACTGCATACTACCATCCGCATCTGGGTGACTCATGAAGAAAATAACATCCACATTTTTGTAGGTGACGAAGGCCCCGGTATTCCGGCGGACGAGCGTTCGCGCTTGTTCACGCAGTTTGGCAAACTCAGCACCCGCCCGACCGATGGCGAACACAGTACCGGCTTGGGTTTGTGGATCGTCAAGCAGATGATTAACCTACAAGGTGGCGAGGTCGGTGTTGACTGCCCGTCCGAAGGCGGCTCGGTCTTCTGGGTGCAGATGCAGGCGGCCTGAGTTCGGTTAGATACGTTCAACCCACTGCGCCCGCCATGCCTGCGCTTCCATAGCATCAGGCCAATACTCACGGATATGAATGATTTTGTCGTCCTTCATTGTGTAAGTACCTCTTTACTCAATTGTTGGCTGAATCGCCGTGAGATTAATCCTGCTGCTATACCTGCCACTATCCCGCCAATCAGTGTCGAGTCATGCCACACAAAAGTTTTGAGGTAAATGACTTGCAGCAAAACCAGCAGTGCGCTGACGCGTCCCACGCGTGAAGGTGTTGTTAGTAAGGCATACGTCAAGAAAAGCGAGTGACCCGAAATGATGGGAATTGGATAGGCTGAACGCAGCAAGGCCAATATCACTACCGGAATGTCGATGAACCAGATAACCTCACGCCAGCGTTCCAACCGGTCAAATAGATAGGCGATGAAGGGGACACCAATCGGCGCGAAATAATAAACGAGCAAATCACGCCATTCACCCTCGTAGCGCCAGATGGCAAACGCGGCGAATAACAGCGCAGCCAGTAATGACACGCATAAGACGAATATCGGATGAAAGAAAAGTAATTTAGCGCGTCTCACTATAATTCAGGGCAGAATTTCAAAGTGAGAGATGTGATTCGGTCGTAAAATTTGAAAATCACGTTGGTCAAGCGTCAGAATGCGAGAAACTCTGAAGCGCTCGGCACAGGCGACAACTGTTATATCAACGAAGTCAATTTCTGAATCGGCGTATTTTGATAACAATTCACTTATGCGCGAATAATCTTTTCTCTCTAAATTTAAAGGTATACCGTAATTGCTAGTTGAAGTCGTTCACGCAGAACTCGCTAAAATGGGAGTTACCAGACAACCATCAAGCGAGGAAACAGCATGAACGACACCTATATTGTAACCAGTTATGTGGTCATTGATGACATATTAAAAGCCTA
>JBBSBS010000449.1:0-5458 GCA_038251045.1 Aggregatilineales bacterium
GGTGGGATTGAGTACAGCAGTTCGGTACGATGCCACTCACAGCAGGTCAGGCGGGGACTCACTCTCCGCCTTTTCCTTCATCAATCAAATCAATCTTATCATCATCCCAAATCGTCACGATTTGCACGACCCCTATTTTCTGTCAAGAATGGGTCATGATCGGCTGATGATTAGTCGGGGCGGCGGGATTCGAACCCACGACCTCGTCGACCCGGTTCAAATTTTGAGGGTTAAATGGCTCTCAAATTATCGGGGATAATTTTGGGGGTTTTGGGCTTCTCATCAGGGCTAAAGCCGAGTTCGTCGACAACCTGTTGAGCGCGTTCCCAATCACGAGGATAGTAGTTTTTGAGCGTGGTGGTGACGTTAGTGTGACCTAAGACCATGGCAGCCGTTGAAGGCGCGATACGTTTGTCTGCCATTTGATAACCCAAACGATGGCGCAGTGAGTGCGGACCCCAATTCCCCACGCCAGCCTTATGACACCAGCGGGTGAAATACTGGCCTAAAGCATCGTTACTGAGGAACTCACCGGCCTTGCTAAAGACAAATGCCTCTTCGTCCTTATCCTGTTTGAGCTTCCAACGAAGCAGCGCGGTGCAGCATTCCGGGCGGAAATAAACGTAACGCGGGTCTTGACCTTTTTCGGTGACGAGTGCAGACCGTTTATTGAGATCCAAATCCTTCCAACGCAAATGAGCTGCCCCCCCGATGCGATCCCCAGAGTCACCTAGAAACAAAACCAACGCATAAGCGCGAATGTCCCACTTCACACAATCCACAATTTTGAGATAAATCTCATCGGGCATAGCCTTTTGACGGCTGACCGCCATTGGTTCCTTCTTACGTTTGATGGCGTTGGCGGGTGACGGCGGCAGGATGAAGCCCACCTTGATACACCAATTAAAAAAGACTTTGGTGGTCTTGATGTACTTGTTGACAGTGGCAGTCGATTTAACCGATGGACGGGCAACAACCTTCTGGATGAGTTCGATCAAATGGTCAGGGCGAACCTCAGACACTAAATAAAGCCCGATGACGTGGGTGTACTCCTCTAAATAACGCAAAACATATTGATACGATCTTTTTGTTTCGGGATTCTGATCTCCTAAAAATAAATTTATTGCACGAGACAGAGTCATTTCACTAATAGCAGCCATTAAATTACCCCCTTATATCAGCAAAACATATCACGAAGGAAGAGAACCATGCGTAAAGGAACGATCAATCGTAAGGGAAACGTGGGACAAGCGAATGGTACGGCAGCAACGCACAGCGAACGCGCCAAATCAGATGGTGCATTCCGTGAGCGTCCGCTGTGGCGAGTGCGTCAACGTCCTGACATGGTTTGGGGGCCAGCCCTGACCCTGTCCGCGCGGCAACTTCTGAAGGAGGAGCGGACTCATGTTAGCGGGGATTGATCCGAGAACATTCACGCTGGATGACTTGGAAGTGTTGGAAGCGCCGGTGGTGAGCCTCGCACCTCTTCCTGCTGCACCTCCTGAACGTGCATTGCCGCCGATTAGCAAGCGTGATCTGCGGCAGCAATTCGTGGGGGTGGTGCGAATGATCAACCATCTCACGGGCGGCGATATGCGGGATCAAGTTGACACGCTGGATTTTCTGGTGCGACGAGTTAACGAGCTTGAAGCGCGGGACGATCAACGTGAAAAAGATATGCAGGCGCTGCGCGATCAGCTTGCACTTGAGAAAGACCATTACCAGAAAGCAATCCAAAACGAGATCGCCGGATACAAGAAGGCGCTGCGAAATATCTCTGCACGACTTGAAATCTATCGCGATCCATTTGATGCCCTGCCCTTTAGTAAGTGGAAGAACGAAGCCAAGGGGAAGTGGATGCTGGCGGCGGGTGAAACGATTGATTGGGCAGTACAGCGGGCGGATAACCAGCTTGAGCCGGTCAATGCGGTGCCGATTGCGGCTGACGAAGATTAAAGGGGGGTTGAAGTGGAAGATCAACACAATTGGGCGCAATGGATTAGTTACTGGGTTGGCTATGCCGAAGAAGCCAATCATGAAATTGATCTTTTAAGTGGGAAGCGCAGCAACTCGGCGCGTGAGAAATTAGCTCGAGCAAAAGAGAGCCGAGATAAAGGACTCAAGAAAATTGAGGAGTTAGGTGGTAAGGCCGACTTGGTTTTTAAGGGCCAATTGTAAGGCAGATCACGCATAGAGAAGAAGTCTTATCGGAAGGAAACGAAGATGGCCGCTGGATTACTTGAAAAAGAGATCAAAGAACTTGAAGCAGAAGTTGAGCGATTGAAGTCCGAACGCCAAGCCATGCTAGACCGGCTCAAATCATGGGGTATACCGACCGAACCAACCAATAACGACCCCGCGTTGGTGATGGTCATTACCGCGTCAGATGACCCGAATTCAAATAGGTTCATTTGCGAGAATCTACGTGATTTCTATCACAATCTCGACATCCTGTTTTTCGATGGCGACGATACTCGCAACTTTGAAGACTTCTGGTCCGATGGAAGCGGTGTCAATATTCGATTTGAACGTATGAGCCGCAAAGAATTTGACGACATGATAAACGATGATGACCCGCCTGAATGGGAAGGGTTTTGATCGACGCTTGATAAAGCCGCTTATCAGTAGTACGGGGGATTTATGGGCAAGCCGCAGAATGTGCCGAGTGAGGACGTAGAAGTTCGATCCGTGCTAATGCGGTTGTATCACAGTCGGCAGTTTGGGGAGTCGTTTTATCCGGCGCAACTGGTCAATGGATATGTTCCACAGATGGAGGCAGACGGTTGGATCGAACGACATGAGCAAGGCTGGCGATTGACCGGATTGGGTGTGCAAGTGTGGGCGGAGATGAATCGTTCGATCCTGCGCTACAAGCATCAGTACGGGCAAAAGATGTTTAACGAAATACGGGAACGATTAACTGGGAAGGAAGAGATCATGGCATCAACAATTTGTGTGGTTGAGGGATGTAATGAATCGCGAATGCAAAATGGGAGAGGGGAAACGCTGACGATGTGTGATGAGCATCAGCGGGCATATTGGCGTAATCAAGCAGCCAAAAATAATAATGCCAAAGCAGGGAATACCCCCACCCCAGCCCTCCCCCAAAACACAGGGGAGGGAGCAAAGCCCAAGCGTAAAACTGATGCGATTGTTCGGGCACTCAATGGTCTTCAGGAAGACATCAATCGCGCGGTTAAGCCCCAAGCGGATCAACAGCAGTTTGATGTGGAGGCGTTGGATGATTTTGATCGTGAGCATGTGTGCGGGACATGTACTGCGAAGGCGGTTGTGGAGGCGCTGCGGGCGAAGTCACCCAAGCTGGCGGCGTTGATTGACGCGATGGAAGCACAGGAACGGGCAGCTCACGAACTGGGGTTGTAGATCATGCCCAGACACATGCCAATGCCAGATGACGAGATTGAAATGCGGTCGGTGCTGATGCGGCTGTATCACAGTTGGTATCTCAAGGAGGCCAGCTATCCGGCGGTGCATGTGAACGGGCAAGCGCCCAAGTTGGTACGTGCCGGATGGATTGAAGCCAGTGGGGATGGCTGGCGGATTACCGAAAGCGGCATTCTGGCGTGGGCGCAGATGAATCGGAGGATGTTAGGCCACCAGTGGGCTATCCGAGCAGCGCAATTTGATGAGCTGCGAGCGCGATTGGACATCAGCATCCAGTACAGCGGGGTTTGCCGCAAAGAAGGTTGTAATCAGCCGCGCAAAAAGGCTGCAAATGGGACGGAGTACATGTACTGCCAAGTCCATATGCAGGAAAAGTGGGCGGCGGATAAACGCAAACGTTATTCAAATCGAGTTTAGGGAGATCAAGATCATGAAGGTGATAACACTGCTAAACGAGAAGGGTGGAGTCGGCAAGACGACGCTGGCAACCCACATGGCGATGGGCATGGCGGCACGGGGGGCAAAGGTGCTGCTGGTGGATGGTGATCCGCAAGGCCACGCGAGTATTCGTTGTGGAGTAAAGAAGTCAGCGGGCTTATATGACCTGCTGGTGCGCGATGCCCAATGGAGCCAAGTGATTAAGCAAGTTGCACCGGAAAAGTTTGGCATTGTGGGCGAGGTGCTGCCCAGCGGACGGTTGTGGCTGCTGCCCAGTAATGTCGAGACGCGCAACATCGCCAACAGCATCAGTGAATCGTCGCTGCTGGCTGAACGGTTGGACGATTGGGGAACGTCGATTGATGTGGTGGTGATCGACAGCAGCCCTACCCCAAGTTTGCTGCACGGTGTGTTTTATACGGCGACTGATTTTGTGGTGTATCCGACGCAGTTGGCCTTCAGCAGCTTCGATGGGTTGGTTGAGAGCATCAAGCATCGCAAGCAAGCCGATGCCGCTCGTGCCAGCCGGTGGGCTATGCCCGACATTGAGGTGCTGGGTATTGTTCCAACGATGTACCGCAGTGTGACGAATGAGCAGCGGGATAACTATGCCGAGCTGCAAAAGCAATTTGGCAAGGAAGTCTGGCAGCCCATTCCACAGGCAACGATCTGGATGGAATCAGAAAGCAGGGCGCAGCCGGTTTATCAACTTGACCCGGGCAGCGATGCGGCGGGTCATGTGTGGGAGATGTGCGACCGAGTAGAGGAGGTTTGCGGTGTCAAATCGTAAAGAGAAGATGGATATGTTCGGCGGTGGGAGCGATCTGGAAGCGCTAGACAATGAAATTTATGGCGGCAGTCCAGAAATCCCCGACAGCGGGCGGGTGGTGGCGCGGCCTACGGCGATCATGGCAATCCATGCCGATGTGAAGCAGCCACGGCGGGCGATCCCGATCAGCATCCGAATGCACTGGGATGGCAATCCGTTGGAAGTGCCGCAACTGCTGGGGCAGTGGCGAGCGGTGGCAGAGCAAGCGGCTAGCACGGCGTTTAACGTGGCAATGCTGTTGAAGGGTGAGGGTGAAGGGCTGGATACTGATAAATTCCCTTCGGTTACCCAAGAGTATTTGTCACTGGTGCGGCTGGCGCAGGGCATCAAGGCCGATGGGCTGATTAACCCGATCACGGTGATTGAATCAGACAGCAAGACGCTGATTGAAAGCGGTGAGCGGCGCTGGCTGGCGTATCACCTGCTGCACCTGTACTTGGGTGAACAGTGGGCAAAAATCCCAGCGGCGAAGGGCAACGGCAATGACTCGGTGTGGCGGCAAGCGACCGAGAACACGCAGCGGCGACAGCTCAACGCGATTGGGATGGCGAGGCAGATTGCGCTGCTGATTATGGCGGCGCGTGGCACACCACCGATTGAAAACGGTTCGCTTTACCAAGAATACGACATTGTGAAGGGCGGCAGTGATCGCCGTTACTATGCACAAGTGGCAGATGGCAATGTGCATCGTATTCCCAAGGGCATGGGTGAACGTATTCAAGCCGCGATGGGTTTGGGCATGGAACAGATCAGTCAATATCGAGCGCTGCTGAAGCTGACGGATGA
>JBBSBS010000450.1:0-5448 GCA_038251045.1 Aggregatilineales bacterium
AAACGCCAGATTTCACGCGACGTATCCGTACCGTGTGTACGAAACATCGGTAGGAAAGCGCCGTATTGGAACCAGCGCACATACAATTCGCGATAACCCATGTCTTCGACACCGCCATCGTAATCACCATTCCAAAACCAGAGCTTCGGGTCATTTTTTACAAAGAACGCACCGACATCGACTGTCCAGTAAGGTAGGCCGGTTACACAGAAATTCAGTCCATCTGCGATCTGTCGACGCAGCGTGTCCCACGTTGCAGAAACATCGCCTCCCCATGTAATCGTGCCATAGCGCTGCTGACCTGCATACGCGGAACGAGTGAGATTGACCACTCGTTTGTCTGTGCCTGTCTTGCGCTGCCCTTCGTATATCCCTTGAGAATGCAGCAGTGAATAGGCGTTGATAAACTCCGGATCCAAATATTTTTTTGCTTCTTCAGTGTTGATACGCAGACGCTCTTCTGGTTCGGGCTTAAATGCACCCGTCCAATCCGCCTGAAAGGGTTCGGTGCAGTCAGTCCACCATGCGTCAATACCATAAGCGAATAGTCCATCGTTGGCCTGTTTCCAATAAAGCTGACGTGCCGCATCCTGAAAAGCGTCATAAGTCGACTTGTTACCAAGCATATAACCCTGATCGACCATCTCGCGCCAGTTGTCGCCCCCTGGATTCATATTCGGCCAAATAGAAATCATCAAACGGGCATTCATCCCGTGAAGTTCTTCCATCATGCCCTTTGGATCAGGAAACCGATCTTGATCGAATGTTTTCTGTCCCCAAAGGTTATTGGGCCATGATTTCCAGTCTTGCACGATACAATCCAGTGGCAGACCCCGTTCGCGATATTCTTTTACGATGCTGATCAACTCAGCCTGCGAGACGTACCTTTCTTTTGATTGGATGTAGCCAAAAGACCAGCGGGGAAGCATCATTGCTTTCCCTGTGAGCTGCCGAACACCTTGAACGATTTGGTCGAACTCTGGACCATAAATGAAATAGTAATCCAGTTCATCATCAACGTCCGTCCATATGTAGGAACCGAATGCATCGTCATGAAAGGTCATTAAGGAATAACTGTCAATCAGGATGCCATAGCCTCTTGTGGATAAGAGAGCCGGAACAACAACCTTCATATTTTGCTGATATAAATACTGGTGTTGTCCCCTCAAATTCATCATGCCTTCTTCGTGGGAACCCAGTCCGTATAATGCCTCGCCGGGCATCCATTCGAACTCCAGTTTTGTATGGAACGCTTGGCGGTCAACGACTTGCTTAACAGATGGGGCATAGGCATGAACACCGTCGGCATCCTGTCGTATTTGCGCCTCAACCGTATCGTCAAATACCGACTTGACAACGTCTATTGGTACAAGTGTCTTACCTCCTTGATCGGGTTCTTTAGTCAGAACCAGACCCGAACTATCTAAGTATGTAAACGCGCCCGTCTGTCTGTTGACTCGTATCGACAGCTTTGGACTCGAGAATACAAATGCCTCTGCCGTTTCATTTACCTCAATAGCAACAGACGCATTCGGCACGCTCTCAATCATTAAACTGTTTTTTGTGCTGAATTCTCGTGTCAGCGCATAACGCACCCGAACAATACTGTCCGAGTAAGGCGTTAGCTCAAGAAAACCTGTGGGGGTTTCGATCACAATCATATTGCCATTCATGGTGTAGTGGATCGATTGCAAGTTGTACTCCGTTTTGAATAAGGAAAGCATTCACTCATTTGAAATGTCTTGCATTTCAGAGCAGCTAAAAACTTCTTGATATTTTGCGATTCGTGCTGGGCTACTTCTAGCCTTTGACTGCTCCAGATGTTAAGCCTGAGAGAATGAAACGCTGCCCGACTAAATAGATCAGAATTACAGGCAATATAGTGAGCAAAATATCTGCGGCTACGAGATTCCAATTTTGCTGATATTGCCCAAAGAAGTTGTACACCGCGAGAGTCATAGGCCAGTTGGCACTGTTGTTCAAGTAATACAGTGGCAGCAAGAAATCATTCCAGACTCCCAAGAAGTTCAGAATGCCTGCCGTCACCAAAACGGGTGTGAGCAAAGGTAGAATAATCCGAATAAAAAGCTGAACCGGCCCACAGCCATCAATAATGGCGGCTTCGTCCAGTTCTCGAGGAACCGAGTCGATAAAACCATACATGAGAAAAATAGAAAACGGGATTTGTGTTGCCGCATACAGGATAATAATGCCCGCTTTAGTATTAATCAGATGAGTAATCTGCATAATTTTAGTTAAGGTAAAAAAATTGACGGGTAGGGCAATACCCATAATTAAGAAGAAGTAGAGAAACCGATTCAGCCGTGTTGGGTTACGCGACAGTACATAGGCCGCCATCGCTGCAAAAAGGGTTGCCAGAAGGGTAGAACCAGAGGCGTACAGCACACTATTCAGAAAACTTGTTATCAGTTTTCCCTTATCAATGACCGTCGCGAAGTTTTCAAAATGAAAGGTGGTTGGGAACTCGATGCCAAGTGAACTCGCCTGAGCTGCTGATTTGAAGGCGTTCGTAAAAATCAAATAGACGGGAATGACAAAGATCAGACAGGATATTATGGCGATGAAATGGGCACTCGCACGTTGGAATATTTTGGGCTGCATAGGTGACTCACTTATTTGTATATTAAAAATTATTCTCTACTTGGTGTACGATCCAACAGCCGAATCACGAAATATCCAGCAACAATCAAGATGATGAAGAGGATGCTAGAGATGGCTGTGCCAAGGCCATACTGCCCTTGCGAGAATGCTTTAAATATTTCGGTCGAAAGAACCTCAGTTGCATAACCGGGGCCACCGTTGGTTAAGGCATATACGATGTCAAAGACACGCAGTCCGTAAAGCACATTGAGGACTGTCACCACCGCGATTGCTGGCATTAGCAGCGGTACAGTAATGTGCCGCAACTTTGACCAAGCGTTTGCTCCATCTACTTCGGCGGCCTCGTAATACTCACGCGGAATTGTTTGAAGACCTGCAAGTAGGATAACCATGATATAGCCAACGCCTTTCCAGGTATCGACCCCAATAACGGACATCAGGGCAATATGTGGATCGACCAACCACGGTTTTGCAAGTGAATCTGCCCCAACTCCTCGCAAAAACGTGTTCAGCAAACCGGTTGAGGGATGCAGGATTGATTTAAATATCAGTGCAACAACGAGAGTAGGGAGTACAGCGGGCAAGTAAATCAGGGTTCGGTACACATAGACAAAGCGTTTAATGCCTTCATTCAATAGCAGTGCTAGGGCTAGACCCAAAATTAACTTCAGTACACTAGTATTCAGTGTAAAGAGAAGCGTATTTCCTATATAGTTTAGGTAGTGCTCACCGGGCGCAAATATCTGTTTAAAATTGGCTAGGCCGATGAAATTCACTTCATCGGAATAAGTACTCCAATCTGTAAATGCATAGGCGATGCCACTTAGGCTTGGAATGATAAAAAACACCAGATACAACACAAGTGCAGCAAGTACAAAATAAGAAGGGTAATATTGGCTTCGGAGTTTCATCGAATTGTTCCTGCGAGTATAAGTATTCGCCCCAACCTTAGTTTTTGGGGTTGGGGCGATTGACTATCTTAGGTCAATATGCTTACTGGTTCATTTAGTTCCAGGCAGGATCCTTTGCAGCTTTAGCCAAATCGGCGCGGCGTTTGTCGATACTAGCCAACACATCTTTAGGTTCCATTGCTCCAGTGACCATGGCTGACAAATCTTTGCCAATATCCATCCATTGCGGATTCACATAATTAACAGCAGTCTGGTATACAGTGCCCCGCATAGAATGTGCGTCAAGAAATGCTTGCTGATCGGGAAGCAATTTACTGGTCACACCTGAAAATGGCAGACTAGTCATTTCGGGGGTGTTGTCGAGGAGATATTGCAGGTTCTCAGGCTGTGTCAGGAAGTCAAAATACTGTTTGGCCTCGCTAACATATTGTGAGCCTGAATAAATGAACTTAGTCGGGCCCGCTGGGTTGATGTTCAGATTCTGATTATCGGCTAGTGGGATCACGAATGCGCCAAAGGTGTCCGCTTTCACATCAGGATAATCATGTTCAACTTGCTGCGGGAAAGTCAGGTTCGCCAAAATCATGGCGACTTCGCCACCGGCTAATACTTTCGTGCGATCTGCATATGTGTCGGACAGGGCATTTTCGCCCATGTATCCCGCGTCATACAACTCTTTAAACTGTTGCACGTCAGTCAACATGGTTTCATTATCTGCAAATGTTGCCTTATTTACGTTGAGTTCTTCAGCCAAACCGGGAGTCGCTTCTTCGTAGCGAGGGCCGTTTTCAGGGAACCACAGTACATGGTGCCAACCATCTGAAATCGGTTCATAGATGGGCTGGATTCCAGCGTCTAGCAATTTCTGGCACACTTCCTTGAACTCAGCATAGGTCTTGGGTTCGCTCAAGCCGAGCTTTGCAAAAATGGCTTTGTTGTAGTTAATAACCCATGTAGTGCCATAAATGTCCCAGATGGTCAGACCATAAAGTTTGCCATCCACCGAGGATTGGGCAGCAACCAGTGGGTCTTCCTGCTTTGCCCATGCTTCACCAGACAAATCGACGGCATTCTTTTCAACATCATATTGAAGTTTAAGATCGGTAACACCACTTTGCCCACCGAAGATGTCTGGCCCTTCCCCCGAATTCAATTTGGTTTTTAGGACAGAGAAATATTGATCTGCTGGAATGATTTGATAGTCAACGTGGATACCCGTTTCTTCCTCAAACTTTTTTCCTAATTCCTGTTCCGAGTCGAATATCCAACCTTGACTGGCGACATATGTCAAAGTGACCTTGTCTTGGGCATGGGCAGTCACCCCGCCAAACCCAGCCATAGTTGTTACTAAAATCGCGATTAGAATGAGCTTTTTCACAATACTTACTCCTATAAATATAGTAATTAGAGTTGATACGTTTTAGTTCGATGCATTTACGACGGTAACAAACAAAACAAAACTAGCAGGTAAACAGCATAGGTTGACCCTCCTTGAAAATCACTGGTTGTAGTTGAAAAGTTAAGTACTCTTAAAGCGCCTGTAAATTAAGTCACGGCTTTTGTACTCTCCCGAATTATCAGTTTGGGTGCGACAAGAATCTGTTGAGGCTGTAAATCTTCTTGTCTAAGTCTGTCAATCATCAGCATCGTTGCTTGATAACTGATGTCGTAAGGTGACCATTCTAAGGTAGTCAGCGAAGGTGTCACGACATTAGCAAAATTACCGCCAAAGCCAATTGCCATGACTGAACAATCTTGAGGAACGCTTCGTCCATGCTGAACCAGCGCTTTGATGCTGCCAGCAGCCGTCAAATGGCTTACGGTAACGATGGCCGTTATGTCAGGGTCTTCTCGAAGCAAATCATTGGTTCCCTCAAAGCCTTCTTCAACGCTGTTCAACCCAATCTCGCGGTAA
>JBBSBS010000451.1:0-5442 GCA_038251045.1 Aggregatilineales bacterium
AGAAGAATTTCTCCCGCACCGCGATCTTCAACTTCCTTTGCCCAGCTAATCGCCTCTTTATCCGTAGGAACACGCCCTCCGTTGATGTGAACGACCCACTTGCCATCCAGCCACTTCGGATCAATCGCCACCACAATACATTGGCTTCCAAATCCCCACGCCCCATCATTAATCAACTGGGGTTTGGTGATCGCCGAGCTGTTGATCGAAACCTTATCGGCTCCTGCCAATAACGTCGCCCGAATATCCTCAACCGTTCGAATGCCCCCACCCACACAAAAAGGAATAAAGATTGTATCCGCCACCCGTCGCACCATATCCAGCGTGGTGTTACGTCCTTCATGCGAAGCCGTTATATCGAGGAACACCAGTTCATCCGCCCCTTCGTGGTCGTATACACTGGCCTGCTCAACCGGATCGCCAGCGTCACGTAGGTTGACGAAATTCACACCCTTCACCACGCGTCCGTTCAGCACATCCAAACACGGAATAATACGTTTAGCCAGCATTCTTACCCTCCATTGCCAACGCTAGCGCCTCGTCCAGCCGAAACCGCCCCTCATACAAAGCCATTCCAGTTATCGCTCCAGCTATCGTTCCAGTCGCCTTTAACCGTATGATGTCATCCAGCGACCCCACACCACCGGAAGCGATCACATTCAAACCAGTTTCGACTGCCAGCGTCGCCGTGCCCTCGACATTTACACCCTGCAAATTCCCATCTCTGTTAACATCCGTGTACAACGCATGTGTTACGCCATAACCAGCCATTTGATGTCCCAATGCAACCGGAGTTATATCAACTTTCTGCTGCCACCCGCGCGTGGTGACTTTTCCATCGCGTGCATCCAATCCAACGCAGATATGTTCACTTCCCCAGCGTTTCACTGCCTCCATCACGATAGTCGGGTTTTCAATCGCTACAGTACCTAAGACCACCCGGCTTGCACCTTGGTCTATCGCCCGTTCAATATCGACCATCGTCCTCAAACCACCACCAAATTGAACCATTACATCAAAACGCGACACGGCCTCTAGGATACGTGCATTATCATTGGTGCTGGCGAATGCCCCATCCAAATTGACCATATGTATCCATGTTGCACCCTGCTTGATCCATTCCTCTGCTGTTGCCACAGGATCATCACTGAATATTTTTTGCTGGTTCGGGTCGCCCTCTTTCAAGCGCACCACTTTACCGCCTCGTAAATCAATCGCGGGATAAATAATCATGCGCTCACCTTCAGAAAGTTTGTATAAATCTGCAAGCCCATCGTCTGGCTCTTTTCGGGGTGGAACTGCACACCATAAACATTCTCGTGCTGGACAATCGCTGTGAAAGGAATCCCGTAATCCACCTCTGCCACCACATCTTCGGGTCGCGAAGGCTTACAATAATAACTATGGACAAAATACCCGTAGCTATCAGGCGTTAGCCCATCGAGCAGTATACATTCGCGGCACTGTCGGACTTGATTCCAGCCCATGTGTGGCACTTTGAATCCTGTCAATTTCGGGAAACGCGTCACGCGACCCGGTACTATACCCAACCCCTCGTAATCTCCCATCTCATCACTGCGCTCAAATAAAAATTGCATCCCGACGCATATTCCCAACATCGGGATACCCGCGAAAGCTGCATCTTTGAGAGGCTGTATAAAATTGCGCTCAGCCAGTTGGTTCATACCGGCTCCGAATGCCCCAACCCCCGGCAGGATAATCTTGTCGGCACCCTTCAAATCACGTCCATCTTGTACCACACGCATGTTTTCGACACCCAAATGACTGAGTGCATGTAAAACACTTCGTAAATTACCTGCTCCAAAATCTACCACAGCCAGCATCGTCAACTCCCCTCTTATATAACAAAAATCCCCGCATGGTGCGGGGACTCAGATAATCTAAACTATGGGACGGTCTACAGTCGAGCCAACACCGAGGGTTCTCTATAAACTTTCAGATGATGATGTAGCCGCATGACTCTATTTCTCCTAAAGATGAAGTTAGTATAACGATTGACGGTGGGGTTGTCAACGAATTTGCAACCGCTACAATACATAAGCTTTGGGTCATTATTTTACGGATTGGATGGTCTATATGGAGCAATTTGTAATCGAAGGCGGACACCCGCTTTCAGGCACGATTAAAGCCAGCGGAAATAAAAATGCAGCCATCAAAATGATCCCGGCCTGCTTGCTTACCGACGAACCCGTCACGCTACACAACATGCCAAACATAGGTGATGTGCGCATAACCCTCGACATCATGCGGCAGATCGGTGCAAGCGTAGAGTGGATAGACAACAATACCGTTCGCATCCATGCCCAAACGATCACTACTACAATACTTGATCCATCGTTGGCGACCAAAATTCGTGCCAGTGTCGTCTTCGCTGGCCCCATGCTCGCACGCTGTGGGCAGGTCGATCTGCCTGTTCCCGGTGGCGACAGTATCGGCGAACGCCGTCTCGATACCCATGCAATTGCGCTGCAAAAACTCGGTGCGGTAATCAGTCTCGAAAAAGATGTCCTTACCATGAAAACCGATGGTTTACGTGGTGCGGACATTCTGTTGATTGAAGCCAGTGTAACCGCTACCGAAAATGCGATTATGGCAAGTGTCCTAGCCAAAGGGACTACCATTATTCGCAACAGTGCCTGTGAACCGCATATTCAAGATCTTTGTGTGATGTTGAACACGCTCGGCGCACAAATTGAAGGAGTTGGGACGAACCGGCTGATTATTAACGGTGTGGAAAGATTACACGGAGGCGAGGTGCGTGTTGGCGCAGACTACATGGAGGTGGGAAGTTTCATTGGTGCTGCCATAATGACCGGTGGTGAACTGCTCATCACCGATGCTGATCCACAGCACCTCGAAATGGTCGCCCTCACATTTGCCAGACTCGGTGTTAACTGGGAAATACGTGGGCAGGATATTTTCGTACCTGCCATTCAATCACTGACCATTGTGTCAGATATGGGAAACAGAATGCCCATTATCAAGGCGCAGCCGTGGCCTGCCTTCCCGCCCGACTTAATGAGCATTGCCCTTGTGATTGCAACCCAGTGCGCCGGTGCTGTGCTTTTCCATGACTGGATGTACGAGAGCCGCTTCTTTTTCACCGACAAATTGGTACGCATGGGTGCGCGAATTACCCTATGTGACCCGCATCGGGTGCTGCTTCAAGGCCCCACCCGCTTGCAGGGACAAGCCTACATAACCAGTCCCGACATTCGTGCCGGAATGGCGATATTACTCGCCGCGCTAGGAGCAAAAGGTCAAACCCGTATCTTCAACATCCGACAAATCGACAGGGGGTACGAGCGGGTCGAAGAAAAACTGCGCAGCATTGGCGCAGTTATCGAGCGTCTTGAGGACAATCAAACCGGCGTGGCAGAGTCGCACGAAACGCCGCTTGCCGAGCATTAAAATCTAGCAGATCACTAGCAAACCATCTGATTAAGCCAATGGTCTACTTCTCGGACTGACCGTTTCCACCGCCATTTGTACCATTTCCGGGAACGGGTGCTGGCAACTTCACAGTAGTTGTCTTTGATCCGGTATCAAACTCTAACAGCAAAGATTGATAACGCTCACGATAAAGCTGTGCCCGCTCCCGCTCCAAATTCCAGATGCGTCCCAAACTGTCCTGAAGTGGCGGGAACATCGACTCAAGTTCTGTCATCTTTGACACAAAACGGTCGAATTCCTTGTCATGACTGCGCCAAACCTCATCATTTGAAATCGTAAACTGCTTCCAACGTTTCTGGTCATCCGCAGTCCAGTCATTCCATTCTTGTCGGAAACGTTCTTCGCTCAAACGCTGCATTTCAGCAACTTCGTTGATGCGGCGTTCCAGACGATCTCCAATGCGTTCAAAGTCGTCAATGATCTTTTTCATATTGCGGTAGGCTTCTTGCCAGGTCTCGAAACGTTCGATATTGCGCTGCATCTGGCTATCTTGCTCGCCAAAGCGTTTAACAAGCTCGGCAATTTGCTGGTCACGCTGTTGAATTTGGAGCGTCTGCTGGTCAATAAATTGCTGTATTTGTTCCCGTCGTTCACGTTCACTATTTTGCACGTCTTGAACGCGGCGCTCAATTCTCAATGTCAAATCTTCGAGTAAGGTCAGCTTCGGGCGAACACCATCAATCTGCTTTTGAATTTCCGGCACTTCTGATTGTACTTCTGACACACGGCGACTATCTTGTCGTCTCTGTTCTTCAAGGAATGCCAAACGGCGATCAGGTTCTTCGATTTTCTTGAAAAGATCATCGACCTTTTGTTGTAAAGCTGCTACCCCATCCGCCACACGCTCACGTTCAACCTCGTATCCCGGCAGCGTACTCGTTTGCCGTTCCATCTTTTCCAGCTTTTCAGTCAGTTCGCGTACTGGACGCATCACATTCTCGCGTGCTAGATCCGCTCGACGCTCAGATTCACGTTCGGCAGTTAAGCGCTTTGACTCAACATTTTCGATGAGTTGCAATACCTCTTTGCGAACCTGTTCGATCAGATCGCTCTCGCGACCGGATGGTGTGATTTGAGTCCGTATGACGGTCTGATCCGATTCCATACTGTTGACACGTTTGGAGAGCATATTAAAAGTATCTTGCTGTTGAGCAAGTCGTTCTTCAAGAGTGGCTATCGTCGCCTTATCGCGTCGGCGTTCTTCATCTAACCATTCAATCATTCGTGCGGCTTGGTTGATATCCATATCCGCATCCTCCGGTTTACAACATTCTTTATTAATGGTCACAGCAATTATAACACAAGCGTTACATGCTCTCCCACAAGTAGATAATTTGGCATGTTTTGATTGGTCTGTTATGCTCATCGTAATCAAATACTTTTTAGCAGTATTTTGCGGAGAGCTATGTTGCCCCCAGTCGATCGCTTTGTTGCCGAAACCACGCTGCACGTCCGGTATGCCGAGACCGATGCGATGGGCATTATTCACCATGCCAGTTACATTGTTTACTTTGAAGAAGGGCGCAGTAATTATGCCCGGCAGCGTGGGAGCGACTATGCCACCTTTGAACAAAGTGGATTTTATCTTACCGTGTCAGAAATAAGCGCCCGCTACATCAAACCAACCCGTTATGGGAAACAAGTAATTATTCGATGTTGGATCGCCGATATGAAAAGCCGGGGACTCACCTTTGCATATGAAATTGTAGACGAGGCAACCGGTGACATTTTGGTTGAAGGATCCAGCAAACACATATGCATTACCCATGAAGGACAAGTCGCCCGATTACCAGATCAGTGGCGGCAGTGGGGAAATACATAAATTTTGAAATCAATCATGCGATAGTTATACTTAAACTTAATTACAAAGACATGACCTTTAGTGAAAAATAATTTGGAGAATACTATATGACCACCTATTCTGATCGCCCTTGGACAAAGAACTACGACTCCGGTGTACCGACAACC
>JBBSBS010000452.1:0-5429 GCA_038251045.1 Aggregatilineales bacterium
ATAAGCCGAAACGCCGAACACGGGCAGGCATCGCCCGCGAAAAAGGTTTGCAACCGCTGGCGGATATGATCCTGAAACAGGAACACGATAACCGGACGGCGGAACAACTGGCACAGCCTTACGTTAATGATGAGGTGGCGACGGTGGAGGATGCACTGGCGGGTGCGCGGGACATCGTGGCGGAAACTATCAGCGACCATCCTGATGTGCGCGGTCAGGTGCGGCAGAAAGCACTGCGTTACGGTTTGCTTCGTTCGAACCGCGTCGAGGATACACCGGATGAAAAAGGCACGTACCGGTTGTACTACGATTATGAGTCGCAAGTTGGTCGCTTGAAGCCGTATCAAGTATTGGCGATTAATCGCGGTGAAACGGAGAAGGTGCTGCGGGTGAAGCTAGATGTCGCCGAGCGTGATTGGTGGCAGGCAGTCGAAGCGGCGTTTCGGCCTGACCGACGCTCACCGATGGCAGAGCAGCTTGGACAGGCAATTGATGACGCGGCGAAACGGCTGCTGTTACCGGCTATCGAGCGCGATGTGCGGACGACGTTGAGCGAACAGGCCGAGGAACACGCGATCACGGTGTTTGCTAATAACCTGCGCGGGTTACTCAGCCAACCGCCGCTGACGGGACAAACAGTGCTAGGGCTTGATCCGGGTTTCCGTACCGGATGCAAAGTAGCGGTGGTTGATCCGACAGGCAAGATACTGGCGACGGGCAATATTTATCCGCATGAGCCGCAGAAGCAATGGGCGGCAGCACTCAATACGCTGGATGCGTTGATTAAGCAGCATCAGGTGACGTTGATTGCGATTGGCAATGGTACGGCTTCGCGTGAAACGGAACAATTAGCCGCCGAATTGACGCGCAGCCGCGAGGGTGTGCAATATATTATGGTGAGCGAGGCGGGAGCGAGTGTCTATAGTGCGAGTCCATTGGCGCGGGCTGAAATGCCTGATCTGGATGTGACGCTGCGGGGTGCGGTATCCATCGCACGGCGGGCGCAAGACCCACTGGCGGAACTGGTCAAGATTGATCCGCAAGCGATTGGTGTCGGTTTGTATCAGCATGATGTGAACCAGACACAGCTTGCAGCGGCGCTGGATGGGGTGGTGGAAATTGTGGTCAACCGTGTGGGTGTGGATGTAAATACAGCATCACCTGCCCTGCTGACACATGTGGCGGGCATCGGGCCGAAGCTGGCAGAACGGATTGTGGCACACCGCGATAGTAACGGGGTGTTTACAGATCGTGTCGGACTCAAAAAAGTCGCAAGTCTTGGCCCGAAAGCGTTTGAGCAGGCGGCGGGATTTTTGCGGATACGCGGCGGTAAAAATCCACTGGATTCAAGCGCCATCCATCCCGAAAGTTATCCGGTGGCACAGGCGGTTCTCAAACGGGCGGGACTGAAAGGCGATACACCACCGACGGAACGGGCAGCGGCGCTCACAAAATTGCAGGCGGAAAAACCGTTAGCAGAACTTGCGACCGAGTTGGATACAGGTGTGCCAACACTGGCTGATATTTTTGAACAGCTTTTGCGACCGGGACGTGACCCGCGTGAAGATCTACCGCTGCCGATTCTGCGGAGTGATGTGCTGTCGGTCGATGATTTGGCAAGCGGGATGCAACTGAGTGGTACGGTGCGGAACGTGGTGGACTTCGGCGCATTCGTCGATATTGGGGTGAAGCAGGATGGGCTGTTGCATCGCAGCCAGATTCCGCGTGATGTGAGCCTGAGCGTGGGTGATATTGTGCAGGTGGAGATCGTCACCATTGAGAAGGAACGTGGGCGAATCGGGTTGGCATGGGCAAAATAATTGCTTTCCACGTAACATCATTTTAAGTTTGGCAAGGATGCGTTTGCAAATTCAATAACGGTCGATACACTGGAATTATGAGTCAATGAGGCTATGTTCTGCCGGTCGTCATGAACCTATAAGGTCTTCAGTGAGGAGGTATCACCGTGACCGCTTTTGCCAGCACAAAAGCCGGATACCCGTTAAGCTAAATCGACCTCAAAATCAACATTATGTGGTTGGGCAGACGGTACACAAAGGGGTTGGCACATGATTTTCAGCAAGATCCGAGACCCTAGATTGATTACCTTGCGGCGCGGCGGCACCTTACAGGATAGCGATCATCACCTTCTTGCGGTGTGGGCGGCTGATTGCGCCCAACACGTACTGTATTTCTTCGAGCAAGTGCAACCCAGTGATGACCGTCCGCGCAGGGCGATTGAGCAGGCGCATGCATGGGTGCGAGGTGAAATTACGATGACTGAAGCCCGTACCGCCGCCGGACACGCCATGGGCGCTGCACGAGCGTTGAGGGGTGCGGCAAGGGAAGCGGCTTACGCAGCCGGACAAGCCGCGGCGGTGGCTCATGTGGCAGCTCACGAACTGGGCGCAGCAGCCTACGCGATCAGGGCTGCACGCGCGGCGGCTCCTGAAGATAAACGTATGGAGGCTGGTCGTCTAGAATGCCAGTGGCAGCGCGAGCAACTTCCCGACGAAATCCGAGAACTCGTGCTTGACGACCAACGGTTGCGTAATGAGTATTGCTGGTTTGTTTTCGATTGCTGACCGGCAACCGATTGAAACGAGTACCCGACCACAAGCAAGGCTGTAGCTATATGCGTGGTATCAGGAAAAATGGGATGCGATTGACAGATGAGGAACGGGAGCAGTTGTGGAGGATTTTACTTGGACGGGCAAGCACTTAGCACGGATGAACGAATAGGTACTTTGTATATTCAATGATTAGGTGTCAATTTTCCCTAATTGTTGACCGATTTGTCTCATTAATTCCGTTGGTTTCTCTGCTCTTTGTTCTGCACAGCCTTATTGAGTATGTTTAGAAATTCATCCAACGGTACCCGATGTACGCGCGCTGCCCATTCTACCGTCAGGGCTTTGGTGAGAAAGCTGCGCAGCGAGTAGCGCCCGACCCGTTTTACACCAAACGCTTCCATTACATCGGCTATATCGCCGTATTCTTGGAGTATGTTGGACACGCGTGTATCTTTAGTAATAATCATAACAACCTCTTATTGAACCTAACCGATTTGGTTCGGGGAGTGTAACACACCTTGAATAGTGGCTGAAACAATTAAGGGAAACAAATGGCAAAACCGATCAGTCAGGTGAATTTCACGAATAACATTTTTGCGGTGTTTGAAGAAACGTTTGAGACTCATCACGGGGTTTATCTCGATAAAGGAACATCCCTATTTGAAACGCTGGAAACGATTAGCGCCGAGGAAGCGTCTCGTCCGGTATCGGCGCGGTGTGCTTCACTGGCGGCACAAGTCGCCCATGTGACGTTCTATATGGAAGTGCTGGAAAAGACTATTCTGATTGAGGACATCGGTAAAGTCGACTGGGACGAAATCTGGAACCGCGTTGAAGCCGTTACGCCGGAAGAATGGGCAACGCTGAAACAGCAGCTTCAACAGGCTTATCGGCGGATTTCAGCCACGATGCACACGATTGAGGATTGGGATAATGATGACCGAATCGGCGGTGCGATGGCGATTGTTGTCCATACTGCTTATCATCTGGGCGAAATTCGTCAGGCATTATGTACGCTGAAATCGTAAATTGTTGATCGTCTGGCGGCATCTGCGAGTACAATTCAAAAATGCATAACACTCTCCCTTAACATTACACAACAAGGTAGTTCTCGCATGTACGATATTGCAATACTGGGTGGTGGGCCAGCCGGTGTGACCGCCGCGCTGCGCGCCCGTGAACTTGGGGCATCGGTGGCACTGATCGAACGCGGTAATTTGGGCGGAACCTGTACCAATGACGGCTGTGTACCGACGCGGGTTCTGGCTAAAGCAGCGCGACTGATGCGTGATGCGCAACAATTTGCTGATTATGGCTTGATACTCGATAAAGTGCCGCAGGTGGATTTCGCGGCGGTTCTGGGACGGACGCAGCAGATCGTCTACCAGATGCAGGAAAAGAAACAACTGATCGACCATTTGAATGACGTAAAAGTCGAGGTTTTTTCGCGCGCCGGAAACGCCCACTTTGTTGATCCATATACGGTTGAACTGGCAGACGGACAGCATATCCGCGCTAAAAAGTTTGTGTTGTGTGTCGGTGGTTCGGCGCGGCGTTTGTCGCTGCCGGGTGGCGAACATGCCCTGACCCACAGTGATGTATGGCGGTTAGATAAATTACCGGCCTCGGTTGTGATTGTGGGCGGCGGCGCGACAGGCTGCCAATTGGCTTCGATCTTCAATGCGTTTGGTTCGCAAGTCACGTTGATGGACATCGCGCCACGACTGCTCTTAAGCGAAGACGATCTAGTGGCGAATACCATCAAGTCGGAACTCACCAGACACGGAATCAAGATTATCACGGGTATCGAAACACTGGTGCGCATTGAGGAACACGGCAGTCATATGCAGCTAGTGTTTCGGTATGACGGCTCGGAAGAAATGCTGATGACGGATGCGGTTGTGTTATCAGTGGGATGGCCGGGCAATATTGAGAGGCTCAATCTGGGGGCTGCCGGCGTTGATACAGAGCGCAGTGTTATCAAGGTGGATGATTATCTGCAATCTTCCGCGCCGCATATTTATGCCGCAGGTGACGTTACGGGCAAAATGATGCTGGTGCAAAGCGCAGGGTCACAGGCACGGGTGGCGGCGGAAAATGCCCTACTCGGCCCGCAGCAAAAGGCCGAACACAAGCTCGTCCCACACGGCGGCTTCACTGATCCGGAATATGGCGGGGTTGGACTGACCGAAGCGCAGGCGCGTGAGCGAGGCAATCCGGTGGTGGCGGTTGTGCCCTATGCGGATATGGATCGTGCCGTGATTGATGGGCATACGGTGGGCTTCTGCAAACTGATTGTTGATCGCGAGAGCAAGCTGGTCATCGGTGCGCACGTCGTCGGTGAGCAGGCGGTCGAAGTGGTGTCGATGGTGGCGGCGGGCATGGCTGGAAAACTGACGGTTGATGAGGTGGCAGCTATTGAGTTTGCCTACCCAACTTTCGCCGCGATTGTCGGGTTGGCAGCACGCGAAATTCAGCGGGAATTGGGGAGCGTGCCGGTCACCCGCGAGTGGCGTGAACTGCGCCAGATTCGCGGCGGTGAATGGGAACGTAAGAATTAAATAGAAGTAGGTCTATGATGTCCGTCCTTAATAAACTGGCATCGGCAATGGAACGGTCGGACGAAGTCCCAAACCGGCGCAGGCTAAGCGCGTGACTAAGGTCATCGGTCAGATTACGAAGTTGGGATAACGGGCTGCCTGAGCGAAAAACCTAAACTGGCGGTACTCAGTTGACCGACCCACGCGGCAAGTTCTTCGGCGGTACAGGGGATATTGTTTTCCACCCACCATGCGATTGCACCAATTCCCGCGCACGAGATATACGTCAGGCGCATATCCAACGGCGTGTTGGTGG
>JBBSBS010000453.1:0-5423 GCA_038251045.1 Aggregatilineales bacterium
GATGGCTTTCACCGTGAGACTGTAAGCAACATCCCCGTTAAAGTATAACCCCGTCAATAACAGCAGCGCACCAGCAATAACATAAGAAATGGGCGAGGTGAAGTATTGACCCATCTCACGCCTAAAAATGATCCAGGTTCCAGTCATAATATCTTTACTCTTTGCCTACAATGTCGAGGAACATATCTTCCAATGTCATTGCTACAGGACGTAATTCCAACAAGCGGTAGCCGCCTTCGATTACTTTTTGTGATACATCGCCCCGCACATCTTTTCCAGCCTTAACGCGAATCGTGTATCCGTCACCCTGCGGCGTAATCGCTTCAACACCCGAAATAGTCATCAACAACTTGTTGGCAGCGGCTGCATTCGCCCCGCCAATTTGTGCATAAAGATGATCGCCTTTTTGGAGTTGTTTACGCAGTGTCGCTGGTGCGCCCTGTGCAATAATCCGTCCCTTGTTGATGATAATTACACGGTCACAAACCTGTTCCGCTTCGGAAAGGATATGAGTGCTGAACAAAACAGTGTGTTTTTTGCCCAACTGGCGCACACTTTCCCGCACTTCAATCACCTGTTGTGGGTCAATGCCAATCGTCGGTTCATCAAGGATAACCACTTCAGGGTCATGCACTAATGCCTGAGCAAGCCCCAACCGTTGCCGCATACCTTTCGAGAGATTGCGAACCAGCGTGTTTTTACGCTCGGCAAGGTTTACTAATTCCAACACCGCTTCAACCCGTTTTTTAGGATTACGAATACCCCGTAACCGTGCCCAGAAAGCAACATAATCTTTTACCGTCATATCCGGGTATATCGGTACGCGCTCCGGTAAATAACCGACCCGCTTTCGCACTTCCATCGAGTTTTCGAGTACATCAAAACCAGCGATTTTGGCGTGTCCAGCAGTTGGCGGCATGAACCCCGTCAACATGCGCATAGTGCTGGTTTTACCTGCGCCGTTTGGTCCTAAGAGGCCAACGATTTCACCCGGTTTCGCCGTGAATGATATGCCATCGACAGCCAAAAAATTACCATACTGTTTGCTCAGATCTTTGACTTCAATCATTGGGTGCTGCCTGATTAATGATGATTAACCTTCTTTTGCATCCTACGTCCTGTGTTTCAAAAGCGTCAAGCAAATGTCAAGGCTTTTGCACAAGGCAAACCTCAACACTCATGGTGTGCGATGAATACTGCCCGGTAAATAGTCATCCAAAATCGAGCCGCCAATGAACTCGCGAATCAATGACGTATCGGGAATAGTTGCCTTTTGCATGGGTGAAAGGGGTTGTACCCACCGCAGAAACGAGAGTAATCGGTTCGCTTCAATGTGCGCTGGCGTGGCAGGTTCAACCTGCAACAACAGGGGTTCAGCTAAAGGCCGCAGCGCAGCCAATTCATAAACCAGTGTAGAGTTAAATAAGGCATGAGCATTTTCCTGATAAGGGAAAATATTCTGTTTCTCGCCTCGCCGTACACTAGGCCAGCGCAGCAGCGTATCCGTCGCACTATAACCTCGATGACGGGCATCCCGCACGATTCGCCGCAGTAAACGTACATCAGTGGTTGATACACGGTTATGAATGTCGGTGTTCAATTGGGTGAGGGCAGACACATAAATACGGTAGATTTTTTCGGGCGGAATATCCGGCACGAGTCCCGGATTAAGCCCATGTATACCTTCAACAATGATAATTTGATTCGACTTTAGTTGAGCGAACGCCCCTTCACCACTTTTCCCTTTAATAAAGTCGAAGTGTGACAATCGCGTCGCTTCACCAGCCATCAACTGAACCAAGTTGTGGTTGAATTTTGATAAGTTTATTGCCTGTATCGCTTCGAAGTCGTAATCTCCATTTGCATCTCGCGGGGTCAGTTCTCGATCAACAAAGTACATATCCATTTCTAAAGTAAACGGTTGCAACCCGTGTGCCAGCAGTTGTATCGCCAAACGCTTCGAAAAAGTTGTTTTTCCCGATGATGACGGCCCTGCGATCAAAACCAGTTGAACGTTTTGCTTCTCATGCCGCTCGAAAATATCACCTGCAATCTGTGCGATCAGTTGCTCATGCAAGGCTTCCGCTACCAGAATAAGTTCCTGCGCACGGTTTTCGCGCACAATCTGGTTAAGGCGACCAATATCCTCAACACCCATTCGCCCCAGCCACTGATCAGCTTGCTGAAACACCTGTACCAGTTTGCCGAAACCCTCAATCGGGGGCAGTTCATACGGCTTTTCTTTACGCGGATATTGCAGGATAAACCCACTATCCGTCAAAATGAGCCGGAATGTGCGTAAAAAGCGCGTTGAGGGCAGCATATAGCCATAATAGTAATCCTCGCGCCCGCGCAGATTGTACAGGGTTAATTCATTGCGTGTCCGTTGTTCCAGCAAACGCACTTTGTCATCTTCATCACGGGCTGCAAATAACCCTGATGCTTCATCCAGACTCGCAGTCCGCTTCAATATTGGGTCATCAGCGGCGACGATTGCTCTCATTTTCTGGTCAAGTTGGTCGAGTTCATCTTGACCGAAAGGCGCATGATTGAGGAGGTTACAATAAAATCCGCCATCTGGTATCGCGTATCGGACGCTTAATTTGATGCCCGGCCATAACTCATCAGCCGCCGTTGCCATTAGCATGACCAACGACCGCCGGTATATTCGCCCCCCGTCGCTGCTAGTCAGCATTACGGGGCTAAGGTTTACATCCCGCATGATACGGTAGCCGAGTTCGCGCAGTCGACCATCCACAATACCGCCCATGATTAAATCGGGCACTACATTCTTGTTCGTTTTACTGGCCTCTAACAAGAATGCCTCGATAGTGGTTCCGACTGCGCCTTCTAAAATATGTTCATGATTAATGGATACTTGAACCGTATTGCGCGGCTCTGCGATTCGGATGCCATCCTGTTTCGCGTCTGCTATGGGCATACAAATGTCTTTCGTAATTGCACTTTACATTTTTCATTATAGACCACAGCCCGGTCAAAAAAAGCCTTAATCTCCTGACACACTTATTTAGAACTAATATAACATAATAATTACTTGGGTTGTTTTGTTGTAATACTCTCCGTAATTGTTACCTGTTATCGCCTGTTTAACAGGTTTCGTAAGCATTGATCTCCTTTTGAGTAGCTACGATACTTGGTGTTATAATCCCCTCTATCTCACCTTGAAGGAAATTACATGCCCTCATACGACAAATATCTACAAGAAACACTGATTGATGAAGTAACGCTCCAAAAACGTGTTGCCGAACTTGGCGCACAAATCTCCGCTGACTATGGTGAAGATGACGACCTCATTTTGATCTGCATCCTTAAAGGTGGAGTCATGTTTCTGGTGGACCTCAGTCGCCACATCACACTGCCTCACGAAATGGATTTTCTCGCTGTCTCCAGCTACGGCAAAGGTGTTCGTGAATCCACTGGCAATGTCCGAATCGATATGGATTTGGGTAGCAATGTTACCAATCGTCATGTGCTCATCGTCGAAGACATCATTGATAGTGGTGAAACGCTTCGTTTTGTCATGGATGTCATGATGGCACGTCGCCCTGCCAGTTTGCGATTGTGTACCCTGCTAAATAAGCCTTCTCGCCGCAAAGTGAATATCCCCATTGACTATGTCGGCTTTGAAATTGAAAACAAATTCGTATTTGGCTATGGTCTAGATTTAGATGAAAAGTTCCGTAACCTGCCATTTGTAGGTGTTGTTAATCTGGATGCTTTACCGAAATGATGGATATTGCGCCTCGTCAGCCGCATCGTCCGCTCATTTGGCCGGATTTTGTACTCGACTTACAAGAATTTCTCGCGCAAATACCCGACGAAATCTACATTGTTGGTGGTGCTGTACGAGATGCACTTTTGCATCGCCCCCTCCATGACATTGACCTTGCAACCCCCCACAATGCCATAAAAACTGCCCGTAAGATCGCCAATCATTTTAATGGCAACTTTTTCCCGCTTGATTCTGAACGAGATGTAGGTCGCGTTTTGCTTGATCTGCCCGATGGTCGACTAGTGTTGGACATCGCCCGATTTCGTGGTGAAACCCTCTTGGATGACCTTACGGATCGAGACTTTACGCTCAATGCATTGGCCGTAAACATCAAATCTGACTTGTCTCTGCTCATTGACCCCCTAAATGGTGAAGCAGACATTCGGAATAAGTTATTGCGCCGTTGTAGTGACCACGCACTGGCAGATGACCCTATTCGTGCCCTTCGTGCTGTACGTCAGAGTAATCAATTGGGCATGAGAATTGAAGCAAGCACCTTACTGGATTTACGTCATGCGATTGCCGAATTGGGCAGTGTCTCCCCTGAGCGTATCCGTGATGAATGGTTCAAACTTTTATCGTTGCCACGTCCATCTGCCGCACTACGTGTAGTCGATAGGTTAGGTTTACTTGCAGTCATAATGCCCGGGGTTATGCCGCTCCAAACTGCCTCTGATCTTACATTCCCCGAATATGATATGTTGCAGCATACGCTCGCCGTAGTTGATTATTTGACCAGTATTTTTAATGTTGTCAGTTATCGCCGTACCGACCAAACAGCCGCCTCATTTGGTTTGGGAATGTTGGCTATCCAACTCGATCAGTTTCGTACTCACCTAATCACTCATTTGGATTTCCAATGGCCGAATGAGCGTCCACATACCGCCTTGATGATTCTGGCAGCCATGTTACATGAAAGTGGCAGTGTAGAAGGGGACTCTGGAAATGAAGAACGCAGCGCATCAGCTGCTGGTGTTCAGGCAGATGCCCTTCGCCTAAGTGCCGCCGAGAAAGAACGACTGATGACCGTTATCCGTAATCATCAGCTGCCGTTTTCTTTACTGGATACAACACCTTTATCGCTCTATCAATTTTGGAAGAAACTCGGTATAGCAGGGGTAGATGTCTGCCTGTTTTATCTGGCAAACTATCTCGCTAATCACGGCGCCAATCTAAATCAAAATGATTGGCTGGCAGTGGTTGATCGTGTTCGCATCCTACTCGATGCGTGGTATGTAAAACATGAACAGGTGGTATCACCACCCGCACTAATTGATGGTAGTGTCCTAATGAAAACCTTTCAGTTGAAACCCGGTCCTATCATAGGCGAAATTTTAGAGCGAGTACGTGTGGCACAAGTTATTGGCGACGTTCATACCACGGACGAGGCGATTCGCTTTGTAGAAAAATACCTGACCCCTGATTTAAAGTTTTCCTAAAATCTCGTTCAGACGTAAACGAGCATCTTCTTCAGGCACTTCAAAATGCATACTCATCGTTATCGGAGTTCGTGCGCCAATACTGAGTTTTTTGATCATTTCGATGGGCATAATTAACATTCGAGCGAACTCTTGGATGATTTCTTCGCTTTTGCCTTGTTTCAAGAATTCATCCAAACCTCGATCCGACC
>JBBSBS010000454.1:0-5396 GCA_038251045.1 Aggregatilineales bacterium
AAACCCCCAAAACACCCCCGATAATTTCCATTTGCGGTGATTCTCTGAAAATCATTACTTTCTCTACACCCTTGACCGTTCATTCGGTTTTGATGCGCACGGCCTGAAAATTTAATGAGGTGCTTGATATTTTTCGTATTTTCTGTTACCCTTTTGAAAGTTGTTTTTACCTCAATGTCCTATGTTGAGTTAACAATTGAATATACATAAACTCTTATGAAGAGCGGTTGAGGGAACGGCCCTAAGACACCGCGGCAACCCCCAAAGCATTGGGAAGGTGCCAAGTCCGTCGGCGCAAGCTGACAGATGAGAGAATAACCTGGCTTTAGCTATATTCGAATAGCCAGGAGCGGACTCTAAAGACTTCATGCCGAAGTCTTTTTTGTTAGCTAATCTCACCCGGACTTGGCGTACACAAGTACCGGGTTTTCTTTTTTGGCGTCCAGTAAGGAGATAATCACATGACACTACAGGACATTAACAAAGGGATCGAGAATTTGGTTAACGATGAATCGGCAACTGCGCCAGAGCAGGGGAGCAGTACACGCGCTGTTCATGGTGGAACCAAACGGCGCAAAGCCTTTAATTCGCTGAATACACCCATTGTGCAGACGGCGACCTATACATTTGAAGACACCCAGGAATTGATCGACTTCATGGAGCGCAAGACCTGGGGCGACGGCGATGATCGCGAAGAGTATGGTCGCTACGGTAACCCTACCGTTGCGGCTGTCGAACGCAAATTGGCCTCGCTCGATTCAGGCGAAGATGCCGTACTGTATGCGTCGGGTATGGCCGCGGTGACATCCTTATTGTTATCCGTTCTGCCTTCTGGATCACATATCGTCATGACCGATGATTGTTATCGGCGGACACGTCAGTTCTGTCAGACTTTCCTAAAGCGCCTGGGTATCGAAACAACAGTCGTCCATATGGGCGATTATGAGGCCATGGAAGCTGCCATTATCCCCAAGCAAACGCGATTTATCATCTCGGAAAGCCCGACCAATCCCTATCTGCGCATTGCTGATCTGGAGCAATTGGCACGTCTAGGCAAGAAATATCGTGTTTTGACCTTAATCGACAGCACATTTGCGACGCCGATTAACCAACGTCCGTTGGAATGGGGCATTGATTTTGTGGTTCACAGCGCCACCAAATATCTGTCGGGTCACAATGATCTTCTGGCAGGTGTCGTGGTTGGGCGTGCAGACCGCATCAAGGCGCTTCGTGATGCACGCGGCGTGCTCGGCGGGATTGTCGATCCGCAGAACGCTTATCTGTTGGATCGTGGAATCAAGACCCTGGGTGTTCGTGTGGAGCAGCAAAACCGCACGGCTGTAGCAGTTGCGCGCTATCTGGAATCGCATCTCGGAATCGAACGGGTCTGGTATCCCGGCCTGGAATCACACCCGGATTACAACATTGCTGCGGCACAGATGACGGGTTACGGTGGCGTTGTCAGCTTTGAGGTTGCCGGTGATTTGAAAACCACCAGCCGCTTTATCGACCACCTCAAAATCCCGTATATTGCGCCCAGTTTGGGCGGTGTGGAAAGCCTGATAGAGCAGCCCGCTTTGATGAGCTATTACGAGAAAACCACGGAAGAACGTCTCGCTCTGGGCATTAAGGATAATCTGGTGCGCTTCGCCATCGGTATCGAAGATACCAATGACATCCTGGCTGATCTGGATCAGGCACTTTCCGCTCTGTAATATTGTCTATCTGGATTTGAGTAAAACGGGGCGCTCAACCGAGCACCCCATTTTTTATGAACGGAAAATTATGCGGGCTGCCGAGTGCCTAAAATTTTACTTAAGGATTCGATGGTCGGTTCTGATTGATGGAGATGATTAGGATAGTGGGCTTCAATGTCCGCCAATGTATTGCTGTGATATTGAACGACAGCCTCAGCATCTTTCAAAACATGCCCAGTCAGGATACCCACCACCGTCTCGTCGGGATGGATAATCCCTTTTTGAACCAATTTCTGAACACCTACAACCGAGCAAGCCGAGGCTGGTTCGCAGCCGATCCCCTGGCGATCAATGAGGGCTTTGGTGTCCATAATTTCCTGGTCAGTGACCTGCTCGACGACCCCATTTGTCCATTTTAGCGCGCGGACGGCCTTTTTATAGCTGACCGGGTTGCCAATTTTGATGGCGGTTGCTACGGTTTCAGCGTGCATGGGTTCATATTTTTGGAAGCCATTCTTGAAACTGCGATACAGCGGATTCGCCCCTTCGGCCTGGATGATCGCTAAACGTGGCATCCGATCAATCAAACCCAGTTCGTAGAGTTCGTGAAGCCCTTTACCGAAAGCCGAACTGTTCCCTAGATTGCCGCCGGGGCAAACAATCCAGTCCGGTACTTTCCAACGAAGTTGCTGGAGTGCCTCGAACATGATGGTTTTTTGACCTTCCAGCCTGAAGGGATTAATTGAGTTCAATACATAAATGCCAAGTTGATCGGCCACTTCGCGCACGAGTTCAAGATTACGGTCAAAATCGGCGTTGACTTGCACACAGGTTGCCCCATAGGCTATGGCCTGGGCTAACTTGCCGATAGCAACTTGTTTGTTCTGGAAAAATACGATGCCTTCAAGTCCGCCAAATGCGGCGTATGCTGCTAGTGATGCAGATGTGTTCCCTGTTGATGCGCAGGCTACCCGCTCGATACCTAGTACACGCGCTTGCGTGAGGCCACCAGTCATACCGCGATCTTTGAATGAACCCGTCGGGTTTTCACCTTCATGTTTCAAATAGAGGTGTTTTACCCCGACCCATTCTGCTAATTTCGGGGTATAGTACAGGTTCGTGTTGCCTTCGGGACGGCTGACAATCAACTGATTATCGACATCGGGATAAACGAGTTCCTTAAAACGCCATACGCCGCTGTTGTAAGGGGCGTCTAGTGTGCCGAGACGTTGGTCAAATGTCTGATGTGTGATTGTTTTGCGCAAGTGTTCAAGATCGTGTTGAACATCTAGCAGTCCGCCGCAGTTTTCGCAGGAATAAATGATGCGGTCAATTGGGTATTGCTGACCACAATCCATGCATTGTAGTATGCTCGGCATATTGTTTTGATCCGTGTTCGTTTGAATGTAAGGTTAGGATAACAATTTCTCATGATGAATACCAGGGCAGAAGCTTTTGCACCCGCCACTGTTGCTAACCTGGGAGTGGGCTTCGATATATTGGGACTTGCCTTGTGTGAGCTAGGCGATATTGTCCAGGTTGTTCCTTCCGACCAACCGGGCGCACATATCATGCGAATTGAAGGCGACAACGGCAAGCTGCCCCATGAACCGGAGAAAAATACAGCCAGTGTCGCGGCGAACAGCGTGTTGAAGCTGATTAATGCAAAACACGGTGTTGGAATAACGATTTTCAAGCATCTCCCCCTGGCGAGTGGCTTAGGCAGCAGTGCTGCTAGTGCAGTGGCAGCCGCCGTTGCCGTGAATAAATTATTTGGCGATCCGCTGTCGATGGCAGAATTACTGCCAGCCTGTCTGGATGGTGAAGCAGCGGTAAGCGGTTATCACGCAGATAATGTCGCTCCTTCACTTTTCGGTGGGATTACATTGGTTTCAGGTACTGCTGCTGATACCATCCGCCAATTACCCATTCCAGCGACATTGCATCTGGCGTTGGTTACCCCAGATGTTGAAGTGCCTACATCGTTGGCGCGTTCAGTGCTGCCAAAACAAATCGATTTGCATACAATGGTCACTCAGACTGCGGCTGTCGCCAGGTTGATAGATGCCTTGTATCGAGAGGATTTAGAGGCCCTTGCCGCAGCAATGGAAAGTGACCAGGTTATTGAACCGGCACGCGCACATCTGATGCCTCTACTAGCTGAAATGCGGATAGTTGCTAAAAGGGTGGGTGCGCTTGGACTTGTTATCAGTGGTGCGGGGCCGACGCTCTGCGCTATTTGTGCTGATGGAAAGACGGCTCAAGTCGTCTCGAAGGCACTTGAATTGGCTTATAGCGAAGCCGGATATGGCAGCACGGCGCGTTGTACGCAAATTTCCAGCAGCGGTGCTACCGCACGACTTTTGGATGATTAATTTTTTCACCAAATCTGGCTATTTTCGTTGACACCTGTTGAGCTTTTATGTATACTAGATTTAGATTGTTCTGAATGTAACAAACGAATTTTATGCAAGCAGTAAGCGAGGCGCACGTCCCATGACCGTCAATGATGCTATGCAGTTAGTAGAAAACATCATGTTTGATGTTGTCAACAGCGATGTAACGACCTTGCGCGATGCCAGTCGCCATATTTTAGGTGCGGGTGGTAAGCGAGTGCGTCCCCGTACCCTTATGTTGACATATACGGCGGCGGGCGGGAAAGACTCACCTTATGCTGCACCGGTTGCTGCGGCTGTTGAACTTGTTCATACCGCCAGTGTTGTACATGACGACATTAACGATCATGGAATTGTCCGCAGGGGACGCCCATCTGTCAATTCCATCTGGGGACGTACCTTTGCTTTGTTGACGGGCGATTTCCTGTTCACCAAAGTTTACGAGTTGATGGCTCCCTATAAAGACCTGAATCTTGCACTTGCTGAGGCAACAGTTGCGCTGGTTGAAGGCGAGACTCTCCAGGCTAGCGCCGTGAAAGAGAATAATTTCACCCGCGAGGTCTATTACCAGATTATCGCTCTCAAGACGGCAGCGCTCTTCAAGGCAGCGGCCAGTCTTGGCGCACAACTAGCCAATGCGGATGAAGCAGTTGTCACGGCGATGGGGCAATATGGCTACAATATCGGCCTCGCGTTCCAGATCATAGATGATGTGCTTGATTTGACCGCTGATACTACTCAGCTTGGGAAAACGGCTGGTATTGATCTGGCGCAAGGTAGAGGATATGCGGCTGCCTATAATGGGAACAATAAGCCTACGAACGGTGTGGCGGTGGTCGATGAAGACGAGCAGCCCGCTGACCCAATGGTGACGATCAAACAAAAATTGCTGCGCGGCGATGCCATTTTGGAAGCGAAAACGAATGCAAGGCAGCTTGCCGAATTGGCTATTGCTAGCTTGTCGGTGTTGGCAGACTCCGAAGCGAAGGATGAACTGATTGATCTAGCTTATCTGGTGGTTGACCGCGATCACTAGTCAGGTAAGGGATAATTCGACTGGGTTAGTAACCCCCAACCCCTGCAATGTTATTCGCCGAATTTGGGAATTTTTCTACGTTCCTTAAATTGGATTGTGCGATAGGTCTTAAAATTATTCCCCCTTGGTTGCTCCCAATGTAACACTCTAACTCTCAACATAATAGGACTTTCGCTTGAAGGTGAATTGAATGCTATTGTAGAAGCATGATAAGCAAACGCCAATACATTGAATATCTCATCAGCACACCGATCAACTATACGTGCA
>JBBSBS010000455.1:0-5380 GCA_038251045.1 Aggregatilineales bacterium
CTGCCCGGCGTACCGTTCGTTGCCAAGAATCGAGCCATGATTTGCGCCCTCGATAATCCGCGTCACGCTGTTGGCTGAATAGGTGGATAGTTCCCCGGCCAAGGGGCGCAGCGTGGAGATGGCATCATTCTTAGCATGTGTTTCGCCTGCCCATACCACAACCAGAGGTAAATCACCTAAATTTTCAGCACTGGCTGAGGCATCCTGAAGCGCCAGAAATGCAGGACCATTCTCCGCATAGTAAGCCTCAATAACCTGATTGCGCGCCTGCAATCCAATCATTTCTGGCGCAATTTCCCGCGGGTACCCCCACCCCTGAAATTGACCTGATTGCGTTAAGCGCATCAGCCCTACCCTTGTCAACGCTGAGAACAAAGACTGCGTCCCATTCCAGTACGCTAGGTTTTGATCGATTTCACTCTGGCTGGCAAAGTGTTTCGGTGTCACCAGTTGACTATCTACCAATACAGCACCGATGACTTCATCGGGATATTGCGCGGCGAAAATCCGCGACAGGATAGCACCAAAGGAATGCCCCACGACCACATAAGGCGCAGGAACACCCGCTTGGTCCAGCAGCGTGTGCAGTTCGGTATCCATCGTCAGCGGATCGAGAGGCCCGTCCACCGATTCACTCCATCCCATTCCGGGTCGATCATAGGCGCAAACCTGCGAGTGTGATGATAGTTGGTTCTGAACGCGATACCACCACAACGACTCGGCAGTCGCACCCGCCTGCAAAATGACCGCCGGGCTGCCTTCGCCCATACAGACGATATGCATCTGGTGACCGTTGACCATATACAACTGCCCGCGAGGGGTATAATTGCGTTGGTCCAGTTCAGTGGCACTAGTCTGATAGGCCACACCCAAGACAATGAGAGCGACTAGGACAATGCAGAACCATTTCAGCACACGCAGGAAGGTGAACAGGCAACCGCGCTTGCGGGGATGATTTATGGGCAAGCGCTGTTCCTCCATGATTTCTTTTCCAGATGTGTCTGTGTTCATAACGTCTCTCCATCGATGAGTCTCTCTTTTTTCATAGGATTTGCCTGATAGGAGTTAGGTCCTTGGAGCAGCGCTTGACTGGGTCGAAGCCAGAGAAGAAGCGTAACTGTCAACCAGAGTAAGATCCCGGATATCAGCATAAGCCGGCCATTAAAAGCAGAAGTCAGCCCAAAGGTCAAGTTGAAGCAAAAGTGGAGCAGGATTCCTGCCAGGATGCTTCGATGGTTGCGTAAGCTTACCCAGGCCAGCAATATTCCGAGAGGTATGATCGCAAACATAAATCCCCAAAACTCCGGAGTGAACCATCCCCATTGGTAGTGAACTGACCCGTATGAAGCCCATGCGAACAGCGGCAAATGCCACACCCACCAGATAATTGCAATTATCAGACTTGAACGGAGCCCTCCCCACTGTGTGAGTCCTACATCCAAAGTATAGCCCCGCCAACCGAGTTCTTCTGAAAGAGGGCCTCTGACCAAGACTTCAACCATCACCGGGATCAACAAGATCGGCTGCGCTGCGATTTGGGTCAAGTAAGGCATTTCGGGAAGCACACCACCGAGCAGCGCGTTGAAGCCAAGTGATGCAGCTATGATCGTTGGAAAGAGCAGGATGATAAACAAATACCAAGAGGTCGAGATGCGCTTGAAGCCAAACACGCGGCGCCAGAAGACACGCTGTTCTAGACGGTCATAAGTGAGCAGCATCAGTAGGACACCTGCGACCGAGGGTCCAAAGACATACAGGATGGGAACATCTAAGACAAAAGCTCCCCATGAAATGGTGAATGTAAAAACAAAAAACGTGATCGCTGCGTGTGCTTTGATAAAACGGATAGATTTGTGCATGATATTCTCCTTCGTTCTAGGGTCGAGACGGTTGATTAAAGTGCTGCTGTAGGAAGCCATTGAGGGTTGGCCGCAAAAACGCTCAAGGCTAATCCGAATTCCAACTACTTGATGAGCGGTACACCTGTCCGTTCAGCTTCAATTACCTGAATAATCGCTTCACTAACAAAGGGTGCGTACAGCGGGTCGGTTACCAGAGTGATATGGTGTGCGCCGTCTATTTGGCGGTACAAACTGTTAGTCGAAAGTGCTGCTATTTCGCGTTGCAAGGCAAGCTCGGTGTCGCGTCCCTTGCCTTCGGGGTAATCAGCTGCCGCGATTACCGCCAGAGGCATGTCACTCAGATTGCTACTATTGCGCCCCTGATCGAGACTGCTAAGCATCGATGCTGTATCCGCCCGCTGTGTATCCCAGTATTGAGAAGAAGCAATGTTTGCCTTCAGAGCGGCATTTTGCTCGGTTGGCAATCCGAAGTTTTGGACACTGGCGAACAATCGCATTAGGCCAATCCGTGCGAGGCCTGCCGATACGCTTGCCATCATCTGAAGGGATTCAATCGATTCACCTTGTCGCGTCCAGTTGTCAGGATGTGTGGCATCTACCAGCACCGACCCGACGACTTCACCGGGGTACTGCGCATTGAAAACGCGGATATAGATACCTCCCACCGAGTGTCCAACCATCACATACGGCGGTTCAATTCCAGCCCCTGCCAGTAACGTGTGCAACTCGCTGGCGATTTGTCCTGCGTCGCGTGGTTCTGGGCCGGGTTCGCTCCAGCCATATCCGGCACGGTCATAGGCGCACACGCGACTGGTCTGCGCCACTTGTGGCTGCACCAATCCCCATGTAGCCGAAAAATGCCCACCCGCCGCCTCTAGAATGACCGTTGGACTTCCTTCACCCATACACTGAATGTGCATCCGGTGTCCGCCCACATACAGCAACTGTCCGGGTGCCGCATATGCCTGCCGCTCCTTCGCTTCGGCGCCAGTTTCGTAGACAAAGCCTACGAGGCATAACACGCTGAGCAGAATGACCAGCACCGCAAGCCCGCGACCGACATAAAATAAACACCCGCGTTTGCGGTATTCATCGGTTGGCTGTTTAACCGTTTCATGGATAGATGAAATAATAGTCATGATGTTTTCCTTCTGATGTCCTGTTTAAATTGGCCAATGCATTCACTCTAGGCGGCAAAGGGGTTGATTGCGGGTAGCCATAAGGAGTACTCAGGGGGTTGATTGTTGTATACGGTGCATATGTGGTCAGGGTATACCGCGTGGTACACCCTGTTAAACTGCTTTCAATAACTATGAATTACGTACTGGAATTTGTACCATCTTGGGACTGCGCTGTTCTTCGGCTGGTGTAACCAAACTCCAAATCAGCAAACTCAGGGCGATTAGACAGGCGATGACTCCTGTGAGCACAACACCATTACCAACTTGCTGGACTTCCGGGACAATTACATTTGTCACAGCTTCACGGAAGCCTTCACTGTAGTGCACGCCATCCCAGCGAGGGGTAGCTAGACTGGAACTGATCCAGCCCAACATCCATTGAGACGTCATAACAAGTCCTGAGAATAGAAACAGTGATGACGGGACAAACAGTGAAGCGCTTAACCATTTCAATCGTCCGTGAAGATCGTTGCCACCCAAGTAAGCGCCAACGAAACCAGCACCTACCGCCACGAAAATCATCATCAGGATTGACATGTCTAGGACGGCGTGAATACCGCTGCCGAGCAACCAAGCAAAGTCGTACCAGTTCGCGCCAACATAACCTCGATTTTCTAGGTCAATCTGATCGGGCATATCGGCAAGAGCAGCAGGCAGCGCTGCAATAATCTGATTGGCTGCTAAATCGACCGATTCGCCGGTTTGAATGCAGCGTGTCAGTCTGCCATCCCCAGCAATAGGCTGCTCACCATTGGGGCACTTCGGAAGCGCGGCTGCCAATGTCGATGCGAAACGCATTTTCCCCGCACCTGCTAGGGCCGCTTTGATTGGTACGATGTCCAGAGAAAGAGCCAGAGGTTTGTTGCTCCCATCGAGGTAATTGAAAACCTCGTCGACAATGTGTAGGGATTGTGTTCGCAAATAATCGGGTGTTACGACTTCACGTAGGGCGTTACTCAGTGCTTCCACAGGAAGCTGTTCATTCGCCGAGAACATTGCCTCATCGAAGCGTATGGACAAATCCTCTGTTAACAGCGCCTCGTACAGTCGTTTATCACCTACCAATTGTTCATAGAACCCGCGATCCAGTACCCAGGGACGAATCGAGGTTAAAGTCATAACCGCACATGCCAGCGGTAAAAATACGCCAAGTAGGATAAATAGGCCAAGTATCTTACGCATTTGTGTTTCTCCTTTTAGATTTCAAACTAGGCGATCCCTATTACTGAACCTTGACCACATAGGTCTGAGCCATTTTGTCGTGCAGACCCTGTTTGTTCTCATCGAAAAACGCCCACAACCAGCCGATGAATAGCACGTCATTAATGAGGTATCCGAAATAGCGGATCAACGCGTCGCTATCAGTGATCGGATTACCGTCGGTCTTGATTACACGAATCTTCATCAGCATTTTGCCCGGGGTTTGTCCGTGGTTTCGTGTCCAGAAAAACCAAGAATAGATTAGGCCGATGATGAAGCTGGCTCCAATCCCGGTCTGCCATGCCGAAACGAAACTTATACTTCCAATGATGGACAAGATTGCCCCGTCAACGAATAATGCAAGCGTTCGTGTTCCGATGTCGGCTAATTGATAGTTCGACAGCTCATAACTGTTAGTTGCCATGACTCTTTCCCCCTGCTAGGACACACTAAATGGTGTCAGACCATTGACACCACTCTATGCAGCAAAAGGGTTGATTAGGGGTAGCCAAAAGGCGTATTTGGGGGGTTGATTTTGTAGGTAGTGAAAGTTTGCGCCCTTATATATCAGGTGCTACACTTTATAATCTTATAGGGTCAGAGTATTGCAATGGATGCCTCAACCTTAGATATCTTGCATACGAAACTTACGCCGACTGCTGTTCGTGATGATCGGGTGTCACGTACCCGCCTCACTGAGCAATTAAACGCGAGTTTAGTGCGTCCGCTGATCCTTGTAAGTGCCCCCGCTGGATATGGCAAGTCCAGCTTGTTAGGAGAATGGCTCGAGTCTGAACCAATAATCGGAATCCCAGTCGCTTGGTTGTCGCTAGACGAAGATGACAACGACTCTTCGCGCTTCTTGACCTATCTCATTTATGCCCTAGCGACAGATGGCAGTACAGAAAGCAATGACTTACTGTCCGTACTACATTCACCCCAACCCCCGCCTCCAAAAGTTATTGTGACAGCAATCATAAGCCGCTTAGAGCGTTTCCCGCGGCGCTTCGTGCTGGTGTTGGATGATTATCATGTCATAAACGATCCACTCGTACATGAGATCATGGCATTTTTTGTAGACCATATCCCGCCGCAGTTGTGCCTCGTGATAAGCAGTAGGGAAGATCCACCATTTCC
>JBBSBS010000456.1:0-5372 GCA_038251045.1 Aggregatilineales bacterium
CCTAGTTGTTGACCAGCGGTTGTTAGCTGGTAATATTCTTTGGATTGTTTTGCGCGGAAATGATGACCGACTACTGAAAGTCATAAAAATTAAAAAAGTTGAGCGAATACTTGAAGGATACCATTCAGACGACTTTCTTATATCAGCAGAGCTTACCGAATCATTCAAGCTCGTTTCTGATTATTCATCTGCAACCAAGTACAAGGTATTAAGCACGCGAACCTTGAGTTTAGGAATATCCGAGATAGAATTCGATGTATCAGAAACGTTTCGCTTGCTTGTTAAAAGTACCATTCAAATTAAGTTAACTTCAATTCCTGAAAAACTTTTTACTGATATAGATTTGCAGCTGTTACCACATAATCGCTTGCAACTGGCCAAAGCTGCTATCAGAACAATTACGGCGCACTTGACGTTAGACCAAGTCTGGGCGAATGGTACTGGAGACAAATTAGGAGCATTTGCAAATTTTGCCTATTCTATTATTGCTAAAAAGAAGAGTAGTCAAAAAGCCGCTGAGGTGGTTACAGAGTTGAAGACTTTTGATCCTATGTCTATTCTATTCAGACAAATAGCACACAAGGATCATTCTCTTGGTAAGGTTGATAAATCAAAACCACCGAGTGTTGATATCGAATTCACTGAAATCGAGCCGGATAATATCTACGCTAGGGAGTTTCTGTTTATAGATTCAAGATTCATCGGTTTAGAAGAAGCTCTTAACAAAACGGAACATGCGGAAAAAATTCATCAGGAAATGCTCAAAGACATTTCGAAGTTTTTAATCGGCCGTGGGATAATTCCATATGAAAGCGGTTCCATTGATTTGATGTACAGCTTGGAAGATAGCTTGAATGTTTTTGAGATAAAAAGCACCAATACCAATAATATTTTAGCTCAGGCCGCCAAAGGCGCATTCCAATTGGCTTGCTATCAAAACGAATTGAGTAAGAATTACATTAAGATGAACGCTCAATTGATTCTTCACAAGACGGAAAGTAATGAAATTGAAGAGTACGCTTTAGATGCTTTACATCGTCTTGGGGTTCGTACTTTGTTTTACGATCCAACCAAGGCTTGGCCAAATAGAGTAAAAGACATACTCACGGTTTAATGTATACAAACATTAATCGCTATATCAGGGCATTGCCAATACAGGCATTGATATTAGCGCCCTGCTTGATGTTGTCACCAAGCAGAAAAGTACAGCACAATGCCCACACCACCTCAATACTGCTCCAAACTTAAAAAAATCCGAGCGCGGCGGCTAATTCCGGCCTAAGCACTGCACTTTGCCCAATGTCGTTGACTTAGCGATTTTGATGTCGGCACTGTAGTAGATTCCGCCTTGCCTGGTCTTCCACCCCTCCCGCCAAGCACCCCGAACCCACCCCAAGCCGCCCAGCTTGAGTTGTCACCAAGCAGAAAAGTACCGCGCAATGCCCACACCACCTCAATACTGACCCCAAAATGCTACGGTAAGGCATCAGCAAAATCCATTATTCGCGAAGCAAAATCAATTAAGTTCTTAATGCTCACGTTCAGGGTATCCAATCATATTTAGGCACCATGCTGTACTTTTTCGCTTGATGACAGCACCAAGCAAGGTGGGGAAAAACCTCTTTCCAGAAGACCTAAAGCTTCACAGCGCCCAGTGATTGTTTACTCAGTCAAACGACAGGAATTCCTTAATATCGGGCGCATTCAGACAACGGTTTTACAATTTAACACTTATGTTACGATAAATGCATTTTTATTATCGTACATTTATGCACCTGCTTAATGTGTGAATTATCCCGAATTGTCACACAGAGTCGGTAAATGTAAAATTCATTTATTCATCAAAAACAATCATTTATACCTATGAAAAAAGAAAATGTTTTCGCCCCCCCCCACATCCCAATTCTCCAGAATTTCGCCAACCCTCCGGTGGCTAATAATTTGTGTGGCAGCCTTCCTTGCACAGCCCGTTTCAGCATCGTCAATCGACCCTCCTAAAAATGCAGATTGTCAAACGAATGAAGTGCTTATTACCATGCCAAATAATAACTTGAAAATTTGTAACTTCACTTTTACAACGGAGATAAGGATCGTCCACAATTATCCGGAATCGCATACATACAGGGTAGAATTCCTTACGGAGGTTGGTGCTTTCAGTTATTTAGATGACGGAACCTTGCAGAATGTCACCTACACCCCCCAACCGAGCGGCTTAATAAAAGTCGCAGGCGATCTGGTTTCTGTTGTAGTTCCACCACTTCCCCCGAACGATGCCACAGTTACAACGCATACCTTGACATTTAACAGGGATGGTTCTTTCGCTATTGCGAAATATTTTACCATTGAAGTAAAGGATTTGGATTGCAACCCGGTTTATATCGAAGAAGAAACACTTGTGTTTTTTACAGATCCATTTGTAGATTTGAGGCATGTATCCGCAACCTTATTAAGTGACCTTCTCGCGCAACAAATTATTTCGCCATTTGGGGGAGATGGAAGCTTGCCCAACTTGCTCATTGACGATGAATTGGTGATTGATGTGCCTGCGTCATTCATTGGCGATCCCAATATTTTTCGGGATGTAACATTTATGCCTGGCGCCAGCATTCGTATAGCATCGGAGAATCCCGGAGCAGGGCTACAACCAAATCTTTTCGCTTTATTTACAAATTTTCATACTTGTCCCGGCGCGGATTTGGCGGAGGGAATTGTAGTTGACCCAAGAGGGGCGGCGGGAATACCCCTTACGAAATTGAACATGACGAATTCAACCATCCAGGATTGCCGTTTCGGAATCCGGGCCAAGCCCAATTCAAGTTTGCGCTTGGAAAACAACGATTTTGTGAACAACTACATCGGCATCAAACTGGACATGGCTGGTGCTGCAACTGGTCAAGAACGCGTCAGGATCGACGGATTTACCGGCAATAGTTTTTTGACGGATGGCGCATTGAAACCTGCGCATAAAGGAATGACCGAAGCCCTTGAAACGCGTGGCTACGCTGGAATCTGGCTTAACAAATACCTGGACTTCAATGTGTTCGGGAGCACTTTGTCCGGAGGCAACAGTTTCTCCATGCTTGCCAACGGTATCATCGCCTACAATTCCACGGGAAACCTCGGCAATATGACCTTTGATGACATCCAGTCTGCTGGCACTCCAGTTTATCCCTTGAAAGGTTATGGAATTTACCTGACAGGCAAAGGCAGCGGGCCTCGTTGGTTCAATATCAATGAGTTCTGGACCAATATGACTTTCAACAATTGCAAGACGGGCATATACTCCGCCAGCCATGCCCTCAATGTAGAAAATGTGACAATGACAAACGTGGATGTAGGCATCGACCTTTCACGTTCTCAAACCAGGGATATTGTGATCGACGGAAACACAATCACAGCAAGCAAGGTCGGTGTCCGGTCTTTTTTGAATGAGCCGGTTCATGACATTAGTGTTATTAACAACAACAACGTGACCATTACCGGTCTGGCTTCCGGCACAGCGCCCGTGAGCGGTATAGAAATGGAAGAAGGCGGCCTTTCAGGAACCTCTGGAAGAGGCTGGTTGCTCACACGCAATACCATTACCACGCAAAAAGGCGGTAATGGCATATCGTACCGCAATGGCCTGTTCGGTGATGTTATCGGGAATACGGTCAACAACAGTGGCACTGTGCCTGGCGGGCCTTACAAAGGCATCCGGGTGCTGGGCGCAGGGTTCACGGAGGTAAATTTCAATGATGTGACACAATCGACGTCCACCGCAGGCACATCCTCCTCCCACGCCATCTACTCCGCTGCCGGCTTCGCCAACGGATTTGATTGCAACTGCGTTGCGAATACAGGTGTGGGCATGCAGTTTTACGACATGGCCGATTACACCAACACTGTACGCGGAAACAATATTAATGACCATGGCGACACGGGCCTACAGCTCGGCGACGATGTACAAGGCAATGTATTTATCGGCACACAATACCATACCGGCAATAGATGGAATTTGGCACTGATACCGCCTAGTGGGTTTGGCGGGGTGCATTGGGGTGGTTCGCCTCAAATTATTAGCGCTTCTAAATTCTTTGTCGATCCTAATGAGCAGGGCGGGGCGTTGAGCCCTACTGTTGACCCTGATGAGTGGTTTCAAAAAGATCCTACCCCTGAACAATCCTATTCCTGCATCAATGCTTGCATCCCTCCAGCTGCTATCACGCCTTTTAGCGGTGAAGGAGATGTGCCGACCTTACTCGATCAGATGATCGCCAGCGGTGCGCTGCCGACCGATGGCTGGGCGAATGAAACAAACTGGAAAGGCGCGTACAGGCTTTACCGCAAGATGTTGCGCCGACCAGCCATCGAAAACTACGGCGCTCCCTACGCAATTTTCAAGGCTGCGAACACGAACCTTTCGACCGGAAAAATGGCTTATATTGCCGAACAGAAATCTAAACTTTTCGATATGACCGGCACGGAATACACGAACCTCGAAAACTACCGGGTCACTGTCCGGCAACAAATGGCCAACATTCTTGCCCTTGATATCCAGTTGCAGGAAGGCGATACCATCAATGAAAGCGCGTACAATTCCCTGCTGCTGCAACGATCTGACACACAGGTACAATACGACCAGTATTCTGCAGGGCTGAAAACGGCACGACAGCAAACGATTCAATCCCTGCTGCAATTCAACGCAGGCGCTTCAACGACCGGAAGTGTGCCAGCCGCCAATCATAAAACCCTGAACGGCATCGTATTGACCATGCTTGCCAATGATGGAGAATGGGCGCCAGCAGATATTGCGGCAATAACACTTATCGCCGAACAGTGTCCGCTTGAAGGTGGAGATGCGGTTTATGAAGCCCGCGCTGTAATTGTCCACCTTAGCGGGCAGGAATTCGACGACTACGAGCTTTGTAATACTGGCCAACGAAATGCCCGGGAAAGAGATGGGAATATTTCAAGAGAAGGTGATATATCGGTGTTTCCCAACCCAACAACTGGCATTGTTTACTTATCAACCCCTGACAGAGCATTGGTGCGGGTGTTCAACAACATCGGCCAACTACAGTTGCAGTCGGAAGTGACCGACGGTCGCCTGGATATTTCTCAATTACAGCAGGGCATGTACCGCCTTCAGATATTCCGTGAGGGACAATTGCCGGTGATAGAAAGTGTTGTTATCTCTAAACGTTAATTTCTCCTAATAAGCAGGCAGCATGACCCGGATCATGCTGCCTGTATAATTTATTTCATGTTATGAATAAGGCTTACTTGATTTTTTTTCTTGCCTTATCGGCGCTGCAATCTTCTGCACAAAAAGAGGATAATATTTGGATATTAGGATATGACTCGAATACATATCCCGAATACCCAGGTAC
>JBBSBS010000457.1:0-5345 GCA_038251045.1 Aggregatilineales bacterium
GGGCACAGGTCTCGGTCTTGCCATTTCGCGGCGGTTGACGGATTTGATGGGTGGTGAGATGGGTGTCGAGAGCATAGAAGGTGAGGGCGCAACATTCTGGTTCACCGTACCCTTTGAACACACCGAACGCATGAACAACAATTTCCCGTCGGTTGACTTAAAAGGTATGCGTATCCTCATTGTGGATGACAGCGAAACCCAATGTGAAATCCTAGAGCATTACTTGGAAGGGCTGCAAACAGCAACGGTAAGCGTACCCACGCCCGATGATGCGCTGATGAAACTGCGGCAGGCCGCCGAAGCCCGCAAACCTTACGATGTTGTCGTTACCGATATGTATTTACCCGGCATGAATGGCATTGCGCTGGCACAGATTATCCGTAATGAAACGGCGCTGGCTGCTACCCCGATAATCGCCCTTACCAGTTCAGAAAACACCAAATGGCGCAGCGAGGCTGAAGCGTTGGGTATCAAAGCCTATCTGCAAAAGCCGATCCGCAGCGACATTTTTCTGGATACGTTAGCCACTCTCTATCAGGAAAAACAACAAGCGATTGCCGCAAAACCAACCCGTCGTCGGGCAGACACCTTGATCTTTACGCCCAAGTCCAAACAGGGTCGGGTGCTCATCGCCGAAGACAACGACATTAATCAGAAATTGGCGATCCAGCAGGTTGGGCACCTCGGCTACAAGGCGGATGGAGTCAGAGATGGTCGCGAAGCGCTCGAAAAGATCGAACAGCAGCCTGAGCATTATGCGATCATCCTCATGGATATGCAGATGCCGAAGATGAACGGTATTGAGGCCACAACAGAAATTCGCAAGCAAGAATTAACATCAGGGAATCACATACCGATTGTTGCGATGACTGCTAGTACATCACCAGAGCATCATCGAGCCTGCTTAGATGCCGGGATGGATGACTTCTTATCGAAACCGGTCAGCATCGAGGCATTACAGGCTGTTTTGGATCGGTGGGTGAAGCAAGAAGCCACTCCGCTTAAAAGCGAAACGCCTTAGAGGCTAATGGCAGCGGCATTTATCAGGCGTGTCCCGTCATAATGCCGCGAACAAGAATACCTGCCAACACAGCGAAGCCCCACATATAGCTGCCCATGGCGGGGCGTTTCTTGGCGGTCACTTCGACAAAGATGAAAAAAGGCAGCGACAGTACCGCCCCCAACCCATAGATATAATGCACATCTTCGTAAGGTCGCCCGCCCATCAGGTACATCAACAAGCCCAACACTGATTGCGCCAGCATCACCGCCGCGACGATATAAACCGCACGCCGATAATAGTGGGTCACATCCCCATGATGTACCAGCCCGATAATCAAGCCCAGCGCGAACATACCAACCGCGACAGCCAATCCGAGGCGGCTGATCCAGTAATGAATCGTGGTCAAAAGTGGATATAAACTCGTCATAGTCATCTGTTAGGGTAAGACGCGCACATCTGCGTCATGAACTTTTAATCTAGCCATGATTATTCAGCATCATCCCGCTGCTGGCGAATTTTCTGTTCCCAAGGTTTTTTGGCCTCGCCCGTGTAACCCATCGCCCGCAGCCGCTGCGTTTCTAGCTGCTCCAATTGGTCGGATATAACCCCATAATCTGTTGGCGGGATTTTCGTATCCAAGCCACTTGCTTCGCGGTAAATATACCCGATGCCATCGCACCAGTCACAATCCTGTGAAGTACCATCATCATCTTCAAACCAACCAAATCCTTCACACGAAGGACAGGGGACAATCGAAGGGGATGTCATGTTTCAAGCGCTCCATCATAAAACGATCACATTACGCACGAATCGGATGCTTCCGACCACTTTCCACAATGCTTTTTAGCCACCTGTCTGACCATCTTGAATTTCCAGCGGATAATAAACGTCATTGTTCCACCAGTCAGGAAAGGGCGCTTCCGGTGCATTGAAATAACTATCCAACACCCGCCGGATAATCGGCGCGGCGGTTTCTGAGCCTTCGCGTGAAAATTCGACCATCGCCGCAATCGCGATTTGTGGATCATCTTTGGGTGCAAAGGCTACGAACCAGCCGTAAGGTTCGATCCGCCCGGATTGCGCTGTACCCGTTTTGCCACAGGCCACATACGGCGCGTTGAACTGCTCATTTCTGTAACCATAGAACACAAATGAAGCCGTGCCTATATCCGTATTGGACACAACACCGCACATCCCTTCGCGAACTGTGGCGAACGTTTCGTCGCTAAAGTCCATGTTTCCGCCCACGCGTGGCTGCGCGTTGAAAGTCACAGGCAAACCATCTACACCGCCAACCTTCTGCACAACATACGGTTGGTACAGCGTGCCGCCGTTGGCAATGCCGGCGACCATCCGTGCCATCTGCATGATGGTGACTTGAACACCGCCCTGACCAATCGCTTCGTTGATGCCCTGCTCAACACTGGTCGGGTTCGGCAGCGTGCCCGATGCTTCTGTTTCTGGCAAACCAATGCCAGTTGGTGCGCCAAATCCCATTCGTCGGGCGTAATCCAACAACACATTCGGGCCACGTTGGGTATAAAGCCGTGCGCCCATCTCATAAAAGAAAGGATTGCACGAGGCCATAATCGCTTGTGCCTCAGTAAGTTCACCGGCAGCCTTGCTAAAAGGTGACTCCGGACGTTCCATCACCCGCCAATCGGTACGGACAGGCAAAGTATCGCCGTACTTTTGCCCTTTCCATTCTAATGTGCAATCGAATGTCGGCTCGGTCATCACCCCTTCAGATGCTGTGGCGGAAGCGGTCACAATTTTGAAGGTCGAGCCGGGGAAATATTGATCCTGAATTGTACGGTTGCGCAGCGGCGCACGGGGGTCTTGCACATTCAAAGCGATCTCATCCGGCGCGGGCGAATCAGCACCGTTGTACACATGCGGGTCGAAAAACGGCCAGCTAACCATCGCCAGCACCGCACCTGTTTTAATATCAATGGCGACCAACCCCGCACCCGGTGAATGGCTGGGGCTAGCCCAATTACCCGCTGCATAATTATAGGCATCCGCCATCGCTTGTCCGGCGACCATTTGCAGTTTGCTATCAATCGTCAAGGTTACCGGTTGCGGCGTGGTTCCTTTTTTGCCGCCTAACTCACGCAGAACCACATTGGATGGCGAAATGACCTGTAACACCTGTTCCGGCTTACCTGCCAATTGTGTCTCGTATAATTTTTCCACACCCATCTGCCCGATGATGTCGCCTTCGCGGTAACCTTGATCTTTCAGCGAAATCAACTGGTCTTTGGTGGCATAGGCAATGTAACCCGTGAGCTGCGAAACAGCGCCGTTGCCCACATAACGACGAGTATCACGCGGGAAGCGTGTCACCCCGCATTTCTGGTCAAGTTCAGCCCCAACCGAGGCATTCGTTTCCTCATCAATCTCGCCCAGATAAAATACCGTAACCAGCGCATAAGCCGAAAAATACTGTTCCAGATCGTATCGCCGTCGCTTGAGAACCCGCGCCAGCAAATCCAGACAATCACTCTCCCCGACCATATTCTGACGTGCGCCGTAAAGCGCGATCATCGTGCCACCTTGTTCCACCAGCAGGTTGCCGTTGCGGTCATAAATATTGCCGCGTGGAAGCGCCCGTGATTTAACAACCACCTGCGAACCACCCACCAACCCATTCACAATATCCATGCTCGACCACGCGATGCCCCACTTCCCCTGTCCTTGTATCAACCGGAGTGTGCGGTCATTGTCGGCGATGCTGCCGAAAACAGGTGACGTGAATTCCACATCATAATTAATGGCTGCCGACGCGCCCTGCATCGTGACCTTCTTAAAGGTGTAAATGATGTTGTTGGGGGCGATTTTATCCATCGCATCCTGATAAATTTTCTGAAATACAGGGAAGGTATATTCTTGCTGGCTGCGTACACTTAATGCAGCATACATCGCCTCATAATTCGCGGCCTTCCAGTTATCCAGAAACGTTTTGGCGACATCTTCCGGCGAGGCCGACGCTTGCAGAATGGGCACAACAAGACTGCTGCCACCGTTGGGGCTGGATGTTCCCCCGCAGGCTGCCATAAAGATCAGCAGTAGAAATGTCATACAAAAGGTGATTTTTCGATGCGGCATACAACCCGCCTCTTGTTCTAGTAAACACAGTCGAGCCTACTATAACGGTGTCGTTGTGGCACGTAAAGGCAGCGTTGGTTAATCGTGGGGTGGCTCAATCATCCAAATCAAACCAGCGTGGTCCTAATCTCCACGCCGCAGCCCGTGTTTAATTTGCGGTGTCGTAAATCAAGTGCGGCCTTAGCTGTTTGATGCCATAGAGGTTGTATCATCACGTTGTTTGGCAGCATCCTCGCCTTCGGCTTTGAGGGGAACTCTACCCGTAATGCCACCAATATCAAATTCAGGTAGGCTTGACGGTTGGGGTGGTTCATGTGCCGCGTCCGGGCCGATCTCGACCCGCTGGATAACACCGGTTTCTGTGCCGGTGCGACGTTTCAGTTCCCGTTTATCCTGACCCATGTGCTGGTGCTCCCTGCGTTCGTTGATAACGCGATTGTAGCGCATATTGTAATACTACGTCTACGCGCTAGGACTTCAGTACTACTCTCAGTTGATCTTCGCGCCTGATGCGCTCACCTAAACACTGGCACTGGTCGCCACGCCTGTGAGCTGTTCGCTGATGTCCCATAAACGCTTTTGTGCCGTTTCGTCATAAGAAACCGCCGAGGATTTGGTCGCCTTACTCTTAACAAAGTATTTGCCCGTCACCCCTTCAACCTCAGGTGATGAAGCCAGATACACACTGGTCTTCGCGCCATCCTCGGGCTTAATGGCAAAAAACGTGGCGATGTTCATGACAATTTCCATCAGTCCCCGATTGTTCTTGCCAAAACCGGTATTCACAAAGCCCGGATGCAGCACATTAGCCGCCACACCCGTACCTGCCAAGCGCCGCGCCAATTCATAGGTGAACATCACATTCATCAACTTGGATTGCGCATAGGCCGCCATACCGCCCATTCCATATGACTTCTTGAGTTGCAGATCATCCCACTTTAAGACTGATCCCGACTGAGCCTCCGACGACACATTGACGATCCGCGCCGGAGCGCTGGTCTTCAACATATCCAGCAGCAGATAGGTGAGCAGGAAATAACTCAGGTGGTTCAGCGCAAACGTCATTTCATAACCATCAACCGTTTCCTGCCGCGCGTTAAATACACCACCGGCGTTGTTCAACAGCACATCCAACCGCGAAAACTGCTTCCTAAAGTCGCCCGCTACCCGCCGCACTTCTGCCATCGAAGACAGATCGGCAATCAGCGCATGAACATCTTTGTTGCCGCTGTCA
>JBBSBS010000458.1:0-5341 GCA_038251045.1 Aggregatilineales bacterium
GCGTAGTGAGCTTTGAACTCTACCAACGGCTAAACCTATTTTCAGGAATGGGCATCGGCCTGATTAATTTATATGTAGCAGCGACACTGAGTCGTGATTTGACGTTTGCCATTTTCTTGCTCGTTTACTTAGGGCTACTGCTGGCGTTCCTCTGGCGAGCAGATACCGAAGATGGACTAAAAGATAATCCAGTAGTGTTGAAGCCAATCAGCCCTTTAAGCCCTATACGCTTAACTATTTCCGCCCGAATAAAGAGAATCGGGCAATCATGGGGGCGCTTCGCGGTATTGGCCTCAGTGTGTGTGGTGGGAATATTTATTTTCACACCCCGCTTTGCCGGATACCCGATTGTGCCGCCATTCTCTTTCCAACTGCCGATAAATAAACCACCTTCTGCACAAGTTATTAACCCAGCGATTCCATTGTTTCGAGCAGAAGGCGCTTATAGCAATACAGATGAAAGTGAAGAATACTACGCAGGTTTTGACCAGCAACTAGATCTGAGCTATCGAGGTCGGTTGAGCGATACGATCATGATGTATGTGCAGAGTCCGGCATGGAGTTATTGGCGAGGATATGCTTTTGACCTTTACGATGGACGAAACTGGAGCACTTCGGACAATACGCTAACTCCTTATTTAGCCGGACGCAGTGGACGATTTGTATTCGATCAAAATCGGGATCGCAAGCAGACATTTGTTCAAACCTTTTATATTGCCCATGATATGCCCAATGTGCTGTGGACGGCTGGAAATCCCATTACTGCGTTCTTCCCATCACACGAACTAGCACTGGATGTGACAGGTGGCATCAAGGTTGGTTCAGCCTTACAGGAAGGAACAGTTTATTCGATTGAGTCCACGAGCCGGAATATCGAACCAGAAGAGATGCGACAGGCAGTAGGGTCGGTTCTGGCAGAAATCCAAGCACAGTATTTACAGCTACCGGATAGCATCACCCCTCGAACACGTGAGCTTGCGGAGACCATCACCAAAACGCAAGCGACAACCTACGACAAAGTAATTGCTGTGCGCGATTATGTGATGAATACTTATCCATATGATTACTTTCCACCTCCGCAAGAGCCGGATACAGACGCAGTTGACCAATTTCTATTTGTTGACAAACGTGGGGTATGCGAACATTTTACGAGCGCTATGGTAGTACTTTTACGGGCGGCAGGAATTCCAGCGCGGTTCGTTGTGGGTTATGGGAGTGGTACATACAACGCGATTACAGGTTTCTACGAAGTTCATGCGAATGATGCCCACGCGTGGGTCGAGGTATATTTTCCCAATTTAGGCTGGATACCCTTCGACCCGACACCCGGTTGGACGGGTGATCCTCAAACGGGCGGGGTGAAGCGATGGGTATTCAGTGATTTGATGTCGGGCGTGGAACTACCGAGTATTCCATTTGGCGAGATATTCACAGCAGGCATTTCAGCTATGGGGTCGGTCATACGCCCACTTATTTTTGTGATAGCGGCACTGACAGTGGGGTTTGTCGGGTGGTTCGGCTGGCGGCGATGGAAAAAGTGGCGGTTCACAGGGTATTCTGCGAGTCTGATTCATAAGGACAAATCTAGACGGCAAATCTTCGCGGCGTACCGACGAGCCCAAAGACAACTCAAGTCCTACCGTGATCCAACACAGACGGTGCAAGAACATGCCGAGAAAACAGAGGAATTAAGCGCATTAGCGGTGTTAGTTGATATTGCGGCGTACCGACCAGAAGCACCAGACCCGAATATGGTTGAGGCGGCGAAAAGGGAACGGCTTAGGGCAAAGAAAAGAGCACAACATTAACTGGTAAGGGACAAAAATAGGTCGGGCAACTAATTATCCAGTCAAACAATTTGACCTAAGGCGAAAAAGGATTTAACGATGGGTCAGTTCCAAGCAGTGGGATTTGGCAGCAGTATCAGTGTTCCAGAGGATTTATTCATTCTGAATCCCATGCACCAGCATATGATTACGGACACGTGGAATTATGGTTATTTATGGAACAAGTTTGGTTGGGGCGTTGTTATCTCCTTATTGGTGTTCATCATTTTTGTGGTGGTTAGTGCGCCTCAAATCATCAATGAGGTGCGTTTATCTATACTCAAAACAGAGCACCTTGATGCACAGGTGACTGATCATCGTGTTTCACGGGGAAAAAGTACCAGTTATTACGTGACCTATACTTTCACAGTCAACGAACGGACTTACAGCCGAGAAGAATCAGTCAGCAGCGGTGAATATAATACGCTGGAGGTGGGTGGGCGAATCGCGATAACTTATGCGGTCAATGACCCGAACACTTCTCACGTAGGGGGGTCCGGATTTCACTGGAAGTCGATACTCGGAATTTTCTTTTTTGCGGTGTTTATCCTGATTATCGGCATTATTTGGACGGTACAGGCAATGCCAAACATGATGCGCATCCGGCGGTTGAGGCGAGATGGTCAGCTCATTTTCGGGCGATTGATGAGCAGCAGCGATGCCATGATTAAACGCGGGTCGGGCAAAAGCAAACGTACAGATTATGATGTAACGATTTATTACCGATTTATGACCCTCACCGAGAAAACTATCGACACAAAGGCAACTTTTACGCGCAACGATCTTAAGAACAAGCTGCTACAGACAACAGGCTCGGTGGCGATTCTATATGTGAGCGATAGTGATTATATGGTGCTATGAGTCAGTCTATCGCTGGAAAAAATAGATCAGAATCGAAAGTGTGATGGGCGACAATAAAGTACTAACCATGATGAGGTTGAGTGCTAAGTCACGTTCCAAGTTAAACTCGGTGGTAAAGATAATGGTCAATACGGCGGTGGGCATACTGGTCTGAATAACGAAGGCGGTCAAGGCAGGACCGGTAATGCCGAGCAACAAGCCTAAGCCTAAGGCTATGAAGGGTGACAGGAGTAAGCGAATGACAACCCCGGCAGTCACCAATCGGAACTGACCAAATTTCCCAAACTGACCGAGTTCTAGACCCAACAAAATCAGCATGAGGGGCAAGGCGGCGTTGCCCAACGAGTCGATGGAACGGGTGACGACAAGCGGCACCGGAATATGAAAGTTTGTGATGATTAAGGCGGCAACTAACGACCAGACGGCAGGGGTTCGGAATACACTACCGAGACTTTTGGTCAAGGATTGATGCCCGTGTGACGCGATAAATGTGCCCAACGAATAGTTGGTGGCGATATTAGCGATGAAAACCACAATGGCGCGGCTGAATACTTCTTGATTAAAGGCAAACCCGACCAACGATAAACCAAAATTACCAGCGTTCAAACAAAAACTGCCGATCATGAGATTGGCGCGTTCGGTCGGTGTGGTGTGCAGTAAGGTGGCGGCGATGAAGGCGATAAGGGCGGCTGATAGTTGAAAGAGAATTGTACCGACAAACAGGCGAATGAACTCTTCACCCCCAATATCACTCTTCAGGATTTGACTAAAAACCAAGGCTGGCGAAAAGACATTGAACAGCAGGACGCTGACAGTGCGCGAATCCACATTAAAGCGCCGTTTGATGACGAAGCCGACGGCAGCAATCAAAAGAATTGGCAGTAAGTTATCGGCGAAGATACGAACGAGATCAGCCATAATCCTGCGATAGTGAAGGGCGAGTCCCCTAGAATATCAATGTGGATGTAAACCCCGATAAAGGTCGGACTTCACAAACCTTAAAGACCACGTTTGAGTCTAAAAACAGACTCATTGCAGCAAATGTTGCAAAAATTGCATAATTCCCGCTGAATCGGCAGGCGGGATGGTCACTCAAAACCGCCGACATGCCATTTTAGGTCAGCGGGACGGTCGGTCAATGCCACTGAAATGACACATTTGCGGCGGCAAGCTCGCTCAGTGCCACCACTTTGGCACAAGTGACTGCCGCTGCCATATTTGCGGATGTCATCTGGCAGCACCATTAGCCAGTAAGAGCCGCTTCGGGATTTTGCAGATCATGGTATAGGCCGGATCAAACATATTACCGACTTCGTATTCGACGGCGAAACCCATGAGCAAGTTGGCTTCGGCAGCCGAATAGCCATAACGCTGTTGGAGCCAAGTGAGCATCTCGGTGGTGGCGTTCTGGACACACTGATCGAGAGGACGGGCATTACCGGCGGTGAAGATGTATTCGGCATTTTCACCACGCGGCCAACCGGAACGAACCCCCTTAAGCAACTCGACAGTGAACTGGACATCAAACGAGATTTCGACACCTGTACCGGACATTTCACCGTCACCCTGTAAAGCGTGTCCATCACCAAGATGAAAGAGCGCGCCGGATTGAAAGACCGGAAAATAGACGGTAACACCTTCAACAAAACCGTTGTAATCCATATTGCCGCCGTGTTCAGCGGAAGTGGCGGTGGAAATGGCCTGACCATCAGCAGGGGCTACACCGAAGCAGCCAACCATCGGTTTGATAGGCAGCGATAATTTACCGAGCTTATCACCAATCGACTCACGTAGTGTGGCTATGCCTGCACTCACATCCACATCCCAATAAATGGTTATTTCGCGGGAAGGCAAAGCCGGAACCGCCGCGGGATCCACCGCGTTTTGGGCGAGGCCGGGACGACCCCAGCCGGTGACGCGATTGGGGGTGATACGGTCGAGATGGACGACGAGCGTATCACCGGGTTCAGCGCCATGAATATAGAATGGGCCGGTCATGGGATTAGGGCCATCGGTGACGGGTTTTTCGTTTATATCCCAGCCCCATGCATCAACCGTGGTGGTGATGACGGTATCACCGGGGGCGATGTGGAGGACGGGCGGGTGCGAGCCGATGGTGTTGTGATAATGGTCGGGGGTGAAGGTATGGGTGGGCATGGCTAGTCGTCAGTCTCCAGTCAATAATCGGTAGATAGAAGAGCATTCCTGATGGGCACATTCAATTTGTTGGCAATAGGTTCACAAAATTTGGCAATTTCGGCAATTTAACGACCTAATTTTGTGCAGTTTCAGCGGATGGTTCGGCTGGTACTGCGGCAATAGTTGGTAATGGGTGTGCCGCCGCCAAGATTGCCAATAACCGTCTTTGGTCGTCTGTCTCTTGTCAGTAGTCCAGTCATAACTTCTGACGTGTTGTGTTGTCGTCGTCGGCGGCGCCGCCACAAGACAATTTAGTGTCGGATTTAGGTAGCACAAGCCGGAATGAGCGACACCCTCCATAGAATAACATATATCGAATGGTAAAGGGTGACCATTTGGTAACACTTAAGCAGGGAAGTTACCAACGGTTTTGAGGGAGCAGGATTGTTAAGGTAGTTGGGGAATGGTTGGGTTTGGGTTTGGGGGTGAAAAGTGGGTAGTTGTAATGAAATAAA
>JBBSBS010000459.1:0-5328 GCA_038251045.1 Aggregatilineales bacterium
CTACCCAAGAAACTACCCAAGAAACTACCCAAGAAACTACCCAAGAAACTACCCAAGAAACTACCCAAAAAAGAATTCTGATGCTGCTCATCAATCAGCCAGCCATAACGCGCAAGGAGCTGGCTGGCAGAATCGGCATAAGCTCGGATGGTATCAAATACCACCTGCAAAAAATGAAATCGTCCGGGCTTATCCGGCACGATGGCCCGACTAAGGGCGGACATTGGGAGGTACTGAAATGAGCAACGTCGGCCAAATCGAACGCGCCACCCAGCAACGGGTGGTGAAGCTGTTTCAAGAAAAGCTGGGTTACGACTATCTGGGCAACTGGACAGACCGCGTGGGCAATCGCAACATCGACGATGCACTGGCACGGGCATTTCTAAAGTATCAGGGCTATGACGATACGCTCATTACCAAGGCGTTACACCAGATCAATAAGGTGGCAGGCGACCAGACCAAGAGTTTGTATGACTGCAATAAGGCCGTATACGAATTGTTGCGCTACGGGGTGAAGGTCAAGGCTGACATCGGCGAGAACACGCAAACGGTGTGGCTGATCGACTGGAAGCATCCGCTGAACAATCACTTTGGCATTGCTGAGGAAGTGACTGTTAAAGGTGCGGATGCGAAGGCGAACACCAAACGCCCTGATGTAGTTATCTATGTAAACGGCATCGCGCTGGGCGTGCTGGAGTTGAAGCGTTCCACCGTGTCGGTATCCGAAGGCATACGCCAGAACCTCGACAACCAAAAACCGATATTCATTCAGCCGTTCTTCACCACCATGCAGTTGCTGATGGCAGGTAACGATACCGAAGGGGTGCGCTACGGCACGATAGAGACCTCGGAGAAATACTACCTGACTTGGAAGCAGGACAGCAGCATCGAAAACCTGCTAGACCGACATGTCAGCCAGCTTTGCGAGAAGGCGCACTTCCTTGAAAACATCCACGACTTTATCGTGTTCGATGCGGGTGTGAAGAAGCTGTGCCGCCACAATCAATACTTCGGCGTGAAGGCTGCGCAAGATCATATACGCCGCCGCGAGGGTGGCATCATCTGGCATACCCAAGGCAGCGGCAAGAGCCTGACAATGGTGTGGCTGGCGAAGTGGATACGTGAGAACGTCAAAGATGCACGGGTGGTGGTCATCACCGACCGCACCGAGCTAGACCAGCAAATCGAGGCGGTATTCAAAGGCGTGGATGAAGACATCTATCGCACCCAGAGCGGGGCTGACCTAATCGCCAAACTCAATGCCACCAATCCGTGGCTGATTGCCTCGCTGATACATAAATTCGCAGGGAAAGAGGACGACGAACAGGTTGGTGATATTGAAGGCTTCATAGAAGAGATGAAGCGCAACTTGCCTGCTGACTTCAAGGCGCGTGGCGACATCTATGTGTTTGAAGATGAATGCCATCGTACTCAAAGCGGTGAGTTGAACAAGGCGATGAAGGCATTGCTGCCTAATGCGCTGTTCATCGGCTTCACGGGTACGCCCTTACTCAAAGCCGACAAGCAAAAGAGCATCGAGATTTTTGGGCGTTACATTCATACATACAAGTTCGACGAGGCGGTCCGCGACAAGGTGGTGCTGGACTTGCGCTATGAAGCACGTGACATTGACCAAAGTATTACCTCACCCCAAAAAATCGACCAGTGGTTTGATTCCAAGACCAAGGGGCTGAACGACATTGCACTGGCACAGCTCAAGAAAAAATGGGGCAGCATGCAGAAGGTGCTCAGCTCCAAATCGCGCTTGGAGAAAATCGTCGCCGACATCCTGATGGACATGGAAACCAAAGACCGCCTGCAAAGCGGGCGCGGTAATGCCATGTTGGTGACGAGCAGCATCTATGAAGCGTGTAAGTGCTACGAGCTGTTCGAGCAAAGCGAACTGGCTGGCAAGTGCGCCATCGTCACTTCGTATGCGCCTTCTCCTGCTGACATCAAGGGTGAGGAAACGGGTGAGGGACTGACTGAGCGGCTGCGCAAGTATGAAATCTACAACCGGATGCTGGGTGACAAAACCGCCGAAGACTTCGAGAAAGAGGTTAAGGACAAGTTCATCAAACAACCCGGCCAAATGAAGCTGCTCATTGTCGTCGACAAATTACTGACAGGCTTCGATGCGCCTTCGGCTACCTACCTATACATAGACAAGCAAATGCGCGACCACGGGTTGTTTCAGGCGATATGCCGGGTCAATCGCTTGGATGGCGAGGAGAAGGAATACGGCTACATCGTGGACTACAAGGATTTGTTCAAAAGCCTAGGCACGGCGATGCACGATTACACCTCTGGTGCATTGGATGCCTATGACAAAGAAGACGTGGCTGGGCTGCTGAAAGACCGTTTGCAAACCGCCAGAGAACATCTGGAGGAAGCACGGGAATCTATCAAAGCCCTGTGTGAGCCTGTGGCTGCACCTAAGGATACGGCGGCGTATCTGCGCTATTTCTGCGGGGCAGATACCAGCGACAAGAATCAACTCAAGGACAATGAATCCAAGCGAGTGATGCTATACAAACTCACCGTGTCGCTGATCCGCGCTTATGCCGACATCGCGAGTGAAATGGCGGAGGCGGGATACACGCCAGCTCAGTCCGACAAAATCAAACAGGAAGTTGACCATTACGAGAAGGTGCGCAGCGAGGTGAAGATGGCAAGCGGGGATTACATCGACCTCAAGATGTTCGAGCCTGCCATGCGCCACTTGCTGGACACTTATATCCGCGCCGAAGATAGCGAGAAGATTTCTGCCTTTGATGAAATTAGCCTGGTGCAGATGCTGGTCGAGCGGGGTTTGAGTGCTATCGACAATCTGCCCAAGGGCATCCGCGACAATAAGGAAGCCGTTGCAGAGACCATCGAGAACAACCTGCGCAAAGTCATCATCGACGAGCAGCCGATCAACCCAAAATACTACGAGAAAATGTCCGAGCTACTGGACAGTCTGATTAAACAACGTCGGGATAATGCGGTTGAATATGAACAATATCTCGCCAAACTGTTGGCGCTGGCGAAGCAGGTGCAACAGCCGAGTGGCGGCGGCGACTACCCAAAAACGATGAATACATCCGCCAAGCGCGCCTTGTATGACAACCTCGACAAAAATGAGGAGCTTGCCATTGCCGTGGACTATGCCGTGCTTTCGAGCAAGAAAGATGGCTGGCGCGGCCACAAGGTCAAGCAAAAGGAAGTGCGCTATGCCGTGAAGCGCGTGCTGAACGATGATCAACTAACCGACAGCATCTTCGAGTTGGTGAAGAACCAAAGTGATTACTGAAACGCATCAGATTCGAGTCAGCGGTGTGACGGTTGATGTGGTGCGTAAGGACATCAAAAATCTGCATCTTGCCGTCTATCCACCGATGGGGCGCGTGCGCGTGGCTGCACCACTGCGGGTGAGTGATGAGGCGGTACGCCTGGCGGTTATTTCCAGACTGGCGTGGATTAAACGGCAGAAGAGCAAATTCACCAATCAGGCACGGCAATCAGAGCGTGAATATGTGTCCGGCGAGAGTCATTACTTCCAAGGCAGTCGCTATCGCTTGAGTGTGCTGTACCAGCGCGGTGCGTCACGGGTCGCTATCCGCAACAAGTCAACGATCGACCTGTTCGTGCCGGAAGGCAGCGACAAAGCATTCCGTGAGCGGGTGATGCTGGCATGGTATCGCCAACAACTTAAAGCGCAGATTCCTGCCCTGATCGCGCAATGGGAGCCAGTGTTGGGCGTGAAGGTTGCCGACTGGCGAGTCAAGCAGATGAAAACCAAGTGGGGAACGTGCAACATCGAGGCGGGACGCATCTGGCTGAATCTGGAGCTGGCGAAGAAGTCAGCGCAGTGTCTTGAATACATCGTCGTCCATGAGATGATGCATCTGCTGGAGCGGCATCACAACGACCACTTCACTGAATTGATGAACAAGTTCATGCCGCAATGGAAACTGCATCGGGAAGAGCTGAATCGCTCGTCGCTGGGGCATGAGGAGTGGGGGTATTGATGTACATTCCCGTAGCTATTATTTTCAGTTAATACGCGAACATATTTAGGTTGCATCTTTGCTTCATATTTGGCTTAGGTTGGTTACTGCATTAAAAGCCTTATTTACCTGCATAGGTACTCCAGCTCGGTCGAGTTGCATTGTGCTTCGCAGACTCGCTGCTACCAAAATTCCTCACTCTGCATTAATTCACTCATAAAGACATTATTCCAAACAAACCGATTCAATCAATGCATTTTGGCGAAGAGTGGATTCGGAATAAATTGCTATTTTTGAATATGCATACGAGTGATTTGGTAGTAAGAATAAATTAGATTAGTCCGTCTGGCATATTGACGCGGATTGAAAATGCTTTATAGTCTGAAAATACTACATCTAGTGCCAGTTATAAATTAATTTGCTATCTGTAGTGTTTTTATTGAAGGGCAATTAATGGCTCGAAGTTAAAATTTGTTTACGATATTTAGGAAATAAATCAATTGAGCCATTTGTTTATAACGCACGAAGTTATGTTTACTAATATTGGGTAACTAGAATGCCAGGAGTTGCAGTTTGCCTTTGCGCGCTTCAGGTTTGCGGTTGGAGAGTATCCAGACGTAGGTGCTGATGCCGGTGTTGTAGAACATGTCGGTGGGTAGGCCGATGATGGCTTCGACCAGATCGTTTTCCAGCACGTAGCGGCGGATTTCGCTTTCGCCGCTGCCTGCGCCGCCGGTGAATAAGGGCGAGCCGTTGAGCACGATGCCGAAGCGACTGCCTCCATCTTTGGTGGGGCGCATCTTTGAAACGAGGTGCAGCAGAAACAGCATGGAGCCGTCGGACACGCGCGGCAGGCCGGGGCCGAAGCGGCCGTTGTAGCCTTGGGTTTCGAATTCCTTGCGGACTTCTTTTTCGACCTTTTTCCATTCCACGCCGAAGGGAGGATTGGAGAGCATGTAGTCGAATTTGGTGTGCGGGTGGCCGTCTTCGGAAAGGGTGTTGCCGGGGATGATGTTGCCGACATCTTGCCCTTTGATGAGCATGTCGGCTTTGCAGATGGCGTAGGACTCGTCGTTGAGTTCTTGCCCGGACATGGTGAGCCGTGCTTCAGGATTATGTTCTTCCAGATATTCCCCGGCGATGGAGAGCATGCCGCCCGTCCCTGCCGTAGGGTCATAAATGGTGCGCACCACGCCGGGTTTGCTCAGAACCTCATCATCTTCAATGAACAGCAGGTTGACCATCAGGCGGATGACTTCGCGCGGGGTGAAGTGTTCACCGGCGGTCTCGTTGGAGATTTCGGCAAACTTGCGGATCAGCTCCTCGAACACCAACC
>JBBSBS010000460.1:0-5321 GCA_038251045.1 Aggregatilineales bacterium
AGCAACATATTCGGGATGCCGAAAATGCTTCGAATAACCCGATGAGTACGTCTGATCCGCTGATGGTAGGGATGCTGGCTGCGGTTCACAGCACGCTGACCGGGGCACGCCATCAATTTCCGGAAACCCTTACCTTATCCCGACAAGCATTGGAACAACTACCGGAAGAAGCCGTAAGTTGGCGCTGTATGGCCGCTATCAATCTGGGCGTGACCTGTACCTATATTGGTGAAGTTCAGGAAGCGGTCGAGGTTTTATCGTATGCGATGGAGTTGAGTCAGGAAATCGGCAGTTCCTTCGCGATGCTATCTGCCTTCTGGCATCTTTCTTCACTTCAAACGGCCCAGCTGACTTTACAGGCTGCTGAAAATACGTGTGAGCAACTCGAACAGGCCGCACAGATGCCGAGTTTACAACGCTTCCCGACCACCGGTTATATTGCACTATTGTTAGGTGAAATTCATATGGAGCGCAATGCGCTTGACGCAGCAGAACCTTATTTGCTGGAAAGCGTCGAGCAGATTAATCCGGAAAGCTTCCCCGTAACATTGCTACGAGCCTATGTTGCTTTATCACGCCTCAAAACCCTTCAGGACGATACCGAAGGCGCAGATTATTATTGGAAACTTGCCGAGCAACTGGAACGGATGAGCAAGCTGCATGGACGCTCCGCTTTGCTTTCGATCTCTCGAGCACGTCACTGGTTAGAACAAGGCAATCTTGAGGCGGTCGAAGGGTGGGCAGCGGAGAATCAGTTGGGACTGGATGACGAGTTCGGTTATCACCGTGAAGATTATTACCTAACGCTGGCGAGGTTCTATATTGCTAAAGGGAATATAGCAGACAAGGCGCTTTATCTATTAGACCGTATGGTCAAGTGCGCCGAAGTCAGCCAACGTAATGGCAGCCTGATACGGGCACTCATCTTGCAAGCCGTCGCATTCCGCGCCTGCGATGACAGCCAAAAAGCAGTGGAATCGTTGGCGCGCGCATTGTCATTGGCCGAACCGGAACAGCCTATTCGCGTTTTTGCGGATCAAGGGCAATCCATCGCACTGCTGTTAGAAAAAGTCCTTGAGAAGCAGAGCAAAGGACAGCTTACAATGCCAATCTCATCTGAGTATGCAAACCAATTGCTCACAGCACTGGGAAAGCCTAGCCAATCGTCCACACCGACCCGCCGTACTGTCGGGCAATTAGCCGATGCACTCAGCGAACGTGAGTTAGAAGTGCTGCGCTTGCTGGCGGATGGTCTGGAAAGCAACGAAATCGCCGAACGGCTGTTTATTGCCGTTGACACGGCGCGTAAGCATATTAAAAACATTTATAGCAAGCTGGATGTCCACAGCCGGTGGGAAGCCATTAAACACGCCGAAGAATACCGTTTGCTCTAATCCCTAAATACCCTATATGGGGTATGACACTACCCCATGCGAACCGATACCTTGAGATTGCTCAACTCGTTTTGTTTTCATTCTCAGGAGGTTCTGTTATGTCGTTCCAACGCATCTCTTCCACGAAAGTCGATCCTACTCAGGACAATGAAATTCGTACCGGTGGCGATCATATCGCTGTAGCAACAGTGCCCCATAAACGCGGTTATCGCTGGTGGGCAAAAAGAATCGCTGCCTCCATTCTGGCGCTGTTGGTCGTTCTAGTCGTCATTACCCTCGTACTCGGTGCCAAAGCCAAAGCCGATCTGATCGCGAAATATCCGCCCCGTGGACAGATGGTAGATGTGGGCGGCTATCGGTTGCACATTGACTGTCAGGGCACGGATAGTCCAACGGTCATTATGGAAGCTGGATTAGGCAAACCTTCACTGAACTGGGCTTTGGTTCAGCCACAAGTCTCCAGTACAAGACGGGTTTGTGTCTATGACCGAGCGGGTCTTGGCTGGAGCGATAAAAGTCCGAAGCCGCGCACCGCAAACATCATGGTCGACGAACTTCATACCCTGTTAAAAAACGCGAACATTGAGGGACCATATGTGATGGTTGGGCACTCGACAGGCGGAATGCTGGTGCGTTTGTATGCCCATTCCTATCCAGCCGAGGTCGTGGGTATGGTGCTGGTAGATTCTCAGCATGAGGAGCAGTTTTCACGCCTTTCGCCTGCCATTCAGCAAAATATAAAGGGGATGTTTGCCCAAAGTAAACAAAGCTTGCCGCTCTATCGGATTTTGATCAATAGCGGAATTAGCGTATTAGTTCCTGCCGTAGCCGCCTTAGCCGATAATCCTAAATTGCCGAGTCCTGCCTGCGAAACCTTTACTGCGCTTGCCATATCGGATCCCAAGATGATTGAAGCCCAAGCCGCCGAACAGGATGCAATTTTCGACAGTTTGGTAGTGGTACGCACCGCCCATATAACCAGCTTAGGCAACATACCACTCGTCGTGCTGTATCGTGGCATTGATGACGACCCTACACCCGGCCTAACACTTGAGGAAAACAAACAGCGCTGGCTGGATTTACAAACGGAACTGGCCGCACTCTCGCCCCAAGGCAAATTAGTCATCGCTGACAAGAGCGGACACCACATTCAATTCGATCAACCCAACCTCGTCATTGATGCCATCGAGCAGGTCCTAGCTGCAACCCATTCATAAACCAACTTTTCCCGATGCGGTGAAGTGACCAACAAATACTTTGATGTGCGATTGAGATTACGCACTAAAGGTTGTGCCCTACAAATGCCGTTAATCTCGGTCAGGGCAATATGCCGCATGTTATTCAGTAAATTCAGACAAGCTACCAAGAAAGAAGGAATACTCATGAAAGCAATTATCTACACAGAATACGGATCACCTGATGTCATTCAATTCAAAGAGGTCGAAAAACCGACCCCGAAGGACGATGAAGTACTTATCAAGGTTCATGCCGCATCCGTGAATGCCGGTGACTGGCATTATCTGAGAGGCACGCCCTGGTTGTTCCGTTTGGCGTCTGGGCTGCTCAAACCCAAAAATATCTTCCTTGGAGCGGATGTTGCGGGGCGAGTAGAGGCGGTAGGCAAAAACGTCACGCAGTTTCAGCCGGGTGATGAAGTATTTGGAGACCTAAGCGCTTGTGGCAGGGGTGCTTTTGCCGAATATGTGTGTGCGAGTGAAACAGCATTGGTGTTGAAACCCGCCAATCTATCGTTCGAGGAAGCCGCAGCCGTCTCGGTAGCGGCAGTTACCGCCTTGCACGGTCTTCAAAGCAGGATACAGATTCAGCCGGGGCAAAAGGTACTGATCAATGGCGCGTCAGGTGGTGTGGGTTCGTTTGCGGTGCAGATTGCCAAAGCGTTCGGTGCGGAAGTCACGGCTGTGTGCAGCACCAAGAATATAGACAGGATGCGCTCGATTGGTGCAGACCATGTCATTGATTACACCCGAGAAGATTTCACCAAGAACGGGCAGCAGTATGACTTTATTCTTGCCGCGAACGGCTATCGTCCGTTTTCAGCTTACAAGCGGGCGCTAAACAGTGGTGGAACTTATGTCATGACCGGAGGCGCTACCGCTCAAATGTTTGAGGCCATGCTCTTGGGACCATTGGTATCCATAACCGGGAATAAGAAAATGGGCAACATAATGACCAAACCCGACCAAAAGAAACTGACTTTTATGAAACAGCTTCTTGAAGAGGGCAAAGTAAAACCGGTGATCGACAAATGTTACCCCTTGAGCGAAGTGGCTGAAGCCATCCGATATCTTGAGGCAGGACACGCACAAGGAAAAGTCGTCATCACGGTGGCGCAATAACAAAAGTTGACCATTCGCCGCTCCATACCCTACAACAATACCCTATATGGGGTATGACACTACCCCATCCGAACAGATACCCTGAGATTGTTCAACTCGATTTGTTCTCAATCTCAGGAGGCTCTGTCATGTCACTCTCTTCACCTTCTTCCTCTAAAGTTAATTCTACGCAGGGCAGTGAAGTTCATCACAGCGGCGAAGCGAGTGCTGTTGCAGAGATGGTACAATCGTCACTTAGCAAACCTCATCGCTTTCGCTGGTTGGTCCGGGTTGTAATTACTGTGGTCGGCTTGATTTTGGCAGGAACGATTTACGAGTCGGTGTCAGAAGCGGCTGACGTACAAGCTTATCCCCCTCTTGGTCAAATGGTCGATGTGGGCAGCTATCGCCTGCATATCAACTGCACGGGTACGGGCAGTCCCACCGTAGTCATTGAGGCTGGATTGGGCGATTGGTCTCTCCCTTGGAATGCGGTTCAGGAGGCGGTAGCAAAGACCACACGTGTTTGCACCTATGATCGAGCCGGGATGGGATACAGCGAGGCTAGTCCTCTGCCACGCACTGCCGAGAAATTCGCTTATGAACTCCACACCTTGCTTGAGCGAGCCAATATCGCGGGACCCTATGTGTTGGTTGGACACTCACTGGGCGGTTTAACAGTGCGTATTTTTGTCCACAATTATCCGACGGAAGTCGTCGGTGCGGTACTGATTGAATCCATGAGTCATGGACATAGCCCACAATCTCAGATGGAAATAGCACCTCAGACTTCCTACCAGCCCAGTGCCTTCTCGCTCCCGCTTTTCTTAGGGCGTATGGGATTGGTGCGTTTCTTAGCTGCGCCATTGGGATTAATTGAAAATCTGCCAGCCGAAACACAACCTGCTTATGCCGCTTTCGCAGTAACGCCACGAACTGCCCAAGAATGGGTGGATGAATTCGTGAATGTGCAAGTGAGTCTGGCTCAGGCGGATGCCGTTACCAGCTTCGGTGATTTGCCACTGATCGTTGTGACAGCCGCTTTAAATCAGCAGACAGACTGGCAGACCATGCAAACCGAACTGCTCCAATTGTCCTCTGATAGCCAGCAAATCGTCGTAAAGAACAGTGGACACAATATTCACCTTGACCAACCAGAGGCCGCAGTTGCAGCCATTGTGGATATGGTGTCACAGCTTCGCTAAACGAATGCAGAACGTCGAATCATGTAAGGCAAAGTAATAGGTAATTTGCCCCAAACAAGGCGTAGTTGCTTAAGCAACGGCCATAATGATTGACTCTCCAGAGTACCACTGATAAAGCATTGAGATGGTTCTAAGAATATTCGATTAATTGATGTGAGGAACTGGAATATGAACGGTTATTTTCTGATAGCGGGTTTGCTGCTAGTGCTGTTGCCCATGCTATATGGGGAGAACGCCGCGTTTTTACCATACTGACACCCAAGACCACTGATGCTGAAACCTACCTCAGCGTCTATGTGCCTTGGCACCAACTGACAGGTGTGTTGCTGCTGTCCGGTGTCGCGCTGCTGCTGACAGCCCTCCAGTCGTCAGCACCGACATTCGTG
>JBBSBS010000461.1:0-5313 GCA_038251045.1 Aggregatilineales bacterium
AACTAGATTTAATATTTGTACTATTCAGACGGGTATTTAAAGAGTGTTTCCAAACCCAGAACGACATCATCACGCCATGAGGTGAAGTTGTGCCCACCGCTATATTCGCGATAGGTTAAGGCATAGCCCTGCGCTTTTAGAAGGGCGTGCATTTTGCGGTTCATCGGCAGCAGCCACTCGTAGCGCCCGACATCCATCCAGATGTCGATTGGGAGGCGCTCATTGAGGCGTATCAAATCGTAGATCACCGTTTCTTCACCGATTAAGTCAAAGCCAAATGCGCCAGATTGGCTGAGGATTTTCCCAAACACCTGTGGCAGCCGTAAACCACTATAAAGTGCCATTAACCCGCCCATTGACGCACCCAGAATACCGTATGCGCCGGGATTTTCCTCAATGGGAAGTAATCGCAGGTGTTGGGCGGCAAGTGCCAGTACATCCCGTGTAAGAAAAGCCAGTGTGCTGTCACTACACATATACTCAACGAACCGCGCTTCGCCGCCATGCTTAGGCATTGCCAACGCGATGGGACGAATGCGTTTTTGGGCGATGAGGTTATCTACGATGATAGGGAGTTTGGCGCGGGTGGCGTAATCTTTGCCATCTAATACGACGAGCAGCGGCACGGGTTCGTTAGTCGGTGGATGGTAGAGATAGACGGGGCGCTGCTTACCGACGATGGTAAAGCCACCGCTAATTTTGTGTTCGGTAACCAACCCTCGTGCTACCCCACGTTTGCGCTGTGTCAGAGCGGTGTGGTGGTTCTGTGGCATATTGAATCGGTGGTTCATCTTACCCATGCCGTTGGTGATGAGTTGTTTGTTGAAGGGGTCGCGCCAACGACCTTCGGCTGTGATAAAGGCATACTCGATATAAGCATCCGGCAGCAGGGAAATGCCGTATGCCCACAAATCCGGTGCAATTTGAGTCAGCTCCAAACCTGCTTCGTCACCCCAGCCGGTGGCATCGGTAAACAGCGTGGGGGCAGTCGCACCTTCCCAAATGAAAGTCGCACGGTCGTCGTCAACCAGTGGCGTTCCTTCAGTGTGAGCGCGAGCCAATAAATCGTGCATTGAGCGTCCCTTAAAATTGGAAATCAAATCTCTATCGATGCCAATCATATCGAAGGGATAACCATTTGTCGAAGAAAAGGATGGTTAGTTTGGCGATTGCCAAAGTGGCATATTGATCTCGAAACATCCCCCTTTATCGGGATCGTTTCGCGTTGTCAGCGTGCCCTGATGAAGCTCGATGATCCGCCGCGCGATTGCCATATTCAAGCCGGTATTGCGAACATTACCTTCACTGACTTGAAAGAATGGCGAAAACATTTCAGGTATTTCATTTTCGTCAAATCTCAGACCACAGTTGCTGATTAAGAGCGAGACACGGGCGTTATCGTCGGTCTTTTGCCGGATTATCTCCAGCACGATTTCATTGTCAGGCGCAGGCTTACTAAAATCGAGGATATATTTCATTGTTTTTGCGAATGCCCGCCCGAAGTTGGCCGCATCTATCCGTACCAACAAAGGTTCGCTCCTGTACGGATTCTGGAGTGTTAGGCGTATATCATTGGCCCGCGATGTTTGTAGCTCAATCATGAGTGTCACAAAATCATTGAAGTCGACCGATTGGACGTTTAAGGTTAAATTGTGATCTTGAAGTTTAGTCATATCGAAGATGTCATCAATAATATTTATTAAGTGATCGACGGTATTTTCAAGTGAATCGACGTGGATTTCCCAGTCTTCGGGCTTTCTTCGTGCTAAATAGAGACGAGTCCGTAGAATTGCCAGCGGTGTGCGAAATTCATGAGAAGCGTGTGCGAAGAATCGATCTTTATATTTCTGGTTTGCCTTAATATCAACAATCTTTTCTTTTAGTTCATCGTTCACGCGTATCAATTCAGCATTAAGCTGTTTCAATTGCTCTTCCTGTGACTGCTCACGCTTGGCTAAAGAGGTGTTGATGGTTGCGGCTAATCTGGCAAGTTCATCATTACCGGGCATGACAATGCGGGCGGAAAGATCATCCGTGTTACCAATTTCAAATACGCGCCGATCCATATAAGCCAATCGCGAGATGATAATGCGTTCCATTAACCAGATGATGACCGCGCCAAATACCAACCCTGAAATGAGCAATGCCATGAGGATATAAAGGACAGCCTGTTTTCCGGCCTGCAATATTCGGTTGGGTATTTCTATCTGGAGGATAGCAGCGGGCTGCCCTGTTATGTCGTTTAGGAGCGCGTATCCCTGCGCGAGTCGGTCTTTAGAAATATAGGCAACTTTTAGCCCGTCAGGCGCTAACAGGGTGGATTTTGCAGTTGTAAAATCAGATCCAAATTCAGGGGCGTAAAGCGATTTCAAATTAATTACGAGCTGCGTTTGCTTGGCAATTTTGGTCACAAGTGTTTGAGTCAGGTGTCGCCCAATGATGAGCACGCCAGCCGGAGAACCTGTTTGCTGACTGTTAAATATGGCGCGGGATACAATTTCGACCGAGGTTTCAGGAAAGACAATGATTCCACTGACAACATCTTGATCAGATGGAATTGTGAATAATGTTTGCTGTATTTCCGAATTTGCAGCTAGATCACGGATTATCATGCCGTCGTTAGTGGCTGGTAAGCCAATCGATTTTAGTGTAACAACCTCACCACGCAAGTTAACAAATAACATAAAGTCGAGTTGAAGGTTTTGCAAACTTTCATCAGTTAAATTTGATGTAATGTAAGTTTCGTTTCGCGTTTGGACAAATTTATAAGTTTCATCCCAATAAGCCCAATCACGAGAAATGATGGACAGATTTTCTATCTCAACATCAAAAGCGTTCAACGCCCGATCCATATTTAAGAGAACGGTTTCCTGTTGTTGCTGATCAAATTGCTTCAGAATGATATATTGGGAGAGTACGAAGAGGATTATGACCAATGCAATTAGCGTGGAAATAATAACGACTAAATTCTTACGTCTTAGTGACATTGGTTTGGTGCCAATTGTTGCTTACCTTTATACGTGATTTACTAGTTTACAATGAATTGAGCGATTTTTTTATAAGGGTACATCGAATCGCTTGTAATTCCTTGTAACGATTTGCGTTATTCGAGTTCGCGGCGGATGCTGACCCGTACTGCATTTTTGATGGGCTGTTCAGCTACGAAGATAACATAACCCCCACCCCCCGCACCAGAAAGCTTCCATCCCAATGCTTGATCTTTGTAACGATTAATGAGTTCGAGGACATCCTCGTTGACCATGTGCGGGAACATGGCAACCTGTGCGTCGAATGCTTCGCGGAAGCTGCGTCCAAAGGCTGGTAGATCGTGCTTAAGTATTGCTTGCCAGCAGGCGACCGTTGCATCTGCAAGGGCTTTCGCACCCTCACGCGTTAGGTTACGCTCATCAAGCGGATTATAGCCACCTTCACGCGGGCCAAGCGGTATTAGGTAAAGCGATTGCTCAATAAATTGCAGCGTCAGTTCATCGCCTATATGGTCGATTTTACCGGGCCAATATTTGCCATCGTAGTGGGCGTAATTCAGGCCGGGCATAGCGATGCCAATCGAATCTTGTGAGCCGGAAATCTGGGTCGTGCCGGGTGGATTGTCATAACAGAACAGGACATAGGCTAATTTTTCAGGATCGCCCGGTGGCAGCTTCGCCCCCCATAATTCAAGGGCATGGTTACGGGTGCTGGTTGCCATGCCGCTGCGTTCATTGAAGGCGAGGGTTGGTTCGAGCGAAATGGTGATGACAGGGCCGGGATATAACTGTGAGACAAACGGTTGGTCATGCCAGCCGCCCGCCAGATCAATGCGGTAGGGCATTTGCTCGATTTGACGCAGCGCTGTTGTGGAGCGCGGCGGCAAATCGGCATGGGGCTGTCGTTCGAGCACCCGATATTGAATGCCGAGCGATTGGCAAAGTGCTTCTTTTTGAGGTGTGTTGCCATCAGCATTGACGACAAAGATATCCGGCAGCATGGCGCGTAATTCGTGCTCAAAGTCCAATATACCTGAGCCGGTAGAGATGAAGGCATCGGTCACACAATTGACGGACTTGACCATGTACAGTCGTTCCTGCTCATTGTTGATGGGCAAGCGACCTTTGAGGTCATATACGGTCTTGTCCGAGCCGAGCGCGACGTACAAGTCACCATAATTGGCAGCCGTCCGAAAGAAGGCGATATGACCACTGTGGAGCATGTCGTAGCAACCGCTGACAAAAACTTTTTTGGGCATAGAAACCTGACTTTAAGTGGGTTAATGATATTCGGCAACTACTTCTATGATGCCGATGATGTTCTGATTGAAAAGGTCTAAATCTTCGGCAGGAATCCAGTACTCTTGATGGGTTAAACTTCCAACAGTTTGTATTGGATATTTGCTCAAGAAATCGGCCTGCACTTCAAAGCGTGTTACATAACCAGTATAGCCAGAGGCCGCATCTTTTGTGTTCCAGTCGCGGGCAATTTGTACCGCGTAACTTTCGTTTAATACAGGATAAAAGATTGGCTGTGTGGATAAGCGTGGTGGAAAGGCTCGGAACGCTGTTTCACGGATCAGTTCATATTCTTTTTGCCCAATCGGGCGATACAGGGTAATCGTTGAATCTGGCATGGTGATTAGGGCGAAAGTAAATTACTGACTTCAATCGGCGTTCCATCCAATACATCGGATTCAAAGGTTTTACCAATCTCAAAAAGCCCGACGCGGTTGAATATCCGATTTTGATGTTTATACACTTCGACAAACTGGGCTGTTGGGTCAACCAGCCAGTATTCACGCACCCCATATTTTTCATATGTATCAAACTTAACACCGCGATCCTTCGATGTAGTGGAGACTGACAATATTTCTACGATTAGATCAGGTGCTCCATGCCAATAGCGATTATCGGCAGCTAAAATACAGTGGTCGTTTTGGGGGCTGACCCAGAAAATATCCGGCTCAAAGCTGTTGGTATCGTCAAAATAAACGCCTGTCGGAGCCATGCGTAACGTACCGACCGTAAGTCTTTGTCGCAGAAAAGTATAAATATTTCCCAGAGCATCTTGATGCGAGTCCAATGGCGGATTCACGATGATTTCTCCGTCGATGAGTTCAACGATCTGATTTGTTTCAGGTAATGCCGCATAATCATCAAATATCGCTTTGGTTTTTACCATGTCCGACATGACCATTCCTCCATCAACTGTCACCAACCGTGCGCTTCATCTACATCATATCATGCGTGTCCAGAATAATCGTCACTGGCCCGTCGTTGTGAATGGCGACCTGCATCATCGCGCCGAATACGCCCTGCTCGA
>JBBSBS010000462.1:0-5306 GCA_038251045.1 Aggregatilineales bacterium
GCTTCACGAATGTCATCGGCACTTTCCAGTAATTCCATTGTGAAGTAGGGATCACCGTTGGCATCAAAACCATAATCGAGGACGCTGATGATGTGCGGGTGGCGCAAGGATGCCAGTACACGGAATTCCTGTGCCAGCGCCAGCCGCGCATCCGAATCCAAAATAGGGGTATTCGTATCAAGCGGATTGGGCGGGGCCAAACGTTTGAGAGCAACTACTTCCCCTTTCAAACGATCCAAAGCCCGGAAAACCATGCCCATGCCACCTGCCCCCAACTTTTGAATGAGTAGGTAACGGGGGTCAACACTGGGTAGTGAAGGCAGCTCGTCAGGCTCCTGGTCAGGAAGAATCGGGGTCGTCATAGGTCGCTCTCCAAGTGAATAGGTTCCGTTGTCGTATATCCATCGTTTGTTTTCAGTAACAAATGATAGTTCATGAATCTACAAATTCCCATAAAACGAATATATCTTAACGATAATACGTCAAAGGTATGAATTTACAAACAATAACTGTGTTTTGTTTTAAATACTTATTATTATTTTTTAGTTATTTGCAAGCAAGAGCACTTACTTTTACGATTGGTGCAAAAAATTTCTTATTAATTTATCAGAGACAGTTACTAATATAGATACGTAACAAACTACGCTGAACATTGTGACTATCCGGGGGGATTGATAGATGCTTCGAAAATACCGTCAATTTATGATTTCTGCTACGCTTCTGGTGGGTCTTGTATGGAGTTTGGCTATCGTCTTATTGATGAGCCAACAGCGAGCGACTCCGGATATATTGCCAACTTTGACCGTCTTATCATCGGAGGCATCGCCCACAGCCATTGTGCTGCCGACGACTCCCCTACCGGTTGCATCACCAGAAGCGCCGGAGGTTCAATCGCCGCCGGTCGTTCCACAGCCAAACGCGGTATCCCCCCAAACCGCGCCACCTGTGAAGCCTGCTCCTATCACCCCTATCGTCCCCCAAAATTCCTTTTTTTCTTCTTTACCAATTACCGTTTCATTACCCGAAGAACCCGTCGCCAACCAGATTATGGTACAGTTCGCGCCCGGTACAACCGCTGACCAACAGGCGGCATATATTCAATCTATTGACGGTCAGGTAAACCGTAATATTGATTCTTTGAACACTGTCGTAGTGCGCGTCGCGGACGGCACAAAAGCCCTACCCGCGTCCCCGTTCCTCAAGACCAGCGAACAGGATTTTTATGCTGTAGCGCAAGTTGACCCCAGTAACGATCCATATTTCCCCGATCAATGGGGACTGCCAGTTATTCACGCCCCTGAAGGATGGGCTACCCTGCCCTCCAATACGCCGGATGTCATCGTCGCCGTGTTGGACAGCGGCATCTGTGCCGATAATATTGATCTGATTGGACGGATCACGTCCGGTTGGGATTTTGTGCAAGATGATGCTGCACCACAGGACGAGTTCGGTCACGGGTGTAGTGTGGCAGGTGTCATCGCCGCGAACGGCAACAACGCCACGGGTATCGCGGGTGTCGCGCCAAATGTGAAAATTATGCCCATACGCGTGCTGGATGCACAGGGCGTTGGTACCTATTCACGCGTGGCAGCCGGTATTATGTATGCCGTAGATCATGGCGCGTCCATCATTAATCTCAGCTTGGGCGGTATATCGCCATCCAACATCTTGCAATCAGCGGTTGATTACGCGGTTGCTCATCATGTGATGGTTATCGCGGCGGCAGGGAATACCGGTAATCAAACGATTCTTTTCCCGGCATCCTATGAGCCGGTTATCGCGGTCGGCTCGGTGAATCGTAATTTGCAGCCGAGCGCCTTCAGCAGCACCGGCGCGGGCATTGATTTGTATGCACCCGGACAGGAAATTGTCAGCACAAGTCTGAACGGCTTCACGACGTTAAGCGGGACTTCGCTGGCCGCGCCGCATGTGGCAGGTGTGGCGGCGCTGGATATGGCCTTAGGGAAAACCCTTAAGGTGGATGGCGGCATCGTGTCGGTCACGGGCTTCGACTCAAGCGCCCCAACGCCGCAGCTCACAGAAACAACGGCGATATATGTGTGTAATAAGCCGCTGGTTGATGAGGCGGAAGCCGCGCTGAAAGAAACCATACACCAGCGTACCTTGGGCGCAGCCACGGTTGATGATGTTCATACTGCCGGTCAAGCGTATCTGGATGCCGCCGAGGGATGTTTTAATATTGCCTATAACCGTACGTTCTCGATTGACGGGGGCGGTTTTAGCATAAACGGTGATCTCACTAATCAATTTGTCTTTAATAATACCAAATGGGGTGTTGGTTCAACCGGTGTCGCTGGCAACCCGCCGGGTATACCGGGTGGAACGGTCACCTACAGCTTTATGCCAGACGGTGTTGATTTGAGTCCCGGATTGCCCTATGAAGAAGGCATGGTGAAACAGGGTGACGTGATTGAGTCGCTCTCATCGCTGCCCGGTAACACGCCGACCTGTAATTTGGAAGCGCGTGTCGAGCAGGCATTTGGCATTTGGGCAGCCATTGCCAACATTGATTTTGTGCGTGTTGCTGATAATGGTGCGCCTTTCAATGGCCCTAATGGAGATGTGGGCGATATTCGTATTGGCGGACATGGTATCGACGGTGTGGGTGAACAACTGGCGCACGCTTTCTTCCCGCCCAGTGTGCAGGATGCCCAGAGTGGTTCCGGTGATCTGCATTTCGATGCGGCGGAGAATTGGGGTTGTGCGCCCGGTGCGGATGCTGAAGGTCGTCAGGTTGTAGATATTGGTCTGGTCGCGCTGCATGAAGTCGGTCATGCAATCGGCCTCAACCATGTCGAAATCGCCAAAGCGCTGGCGGTGATGAACCCAACTTACAATACGTTCTTCGTCGGGTCAACCGGCCCCATCCTTCAGACGGATGATATTACCGGTGCGAAAGCTATTTACGGTGTGCGTGGTTTCGATGCTCCGGCAGGACTGTCGCCGCTCGGTATCACGCAGGACAATACGCCTACTTTTAACTGGACGGCAGTGGCATACGCTACCCAGTATCAGCTTCAGGTCAGCGCAGGAAGCGCTTACCAGAATCCGTTGTTGGATCAGATTATCGACAGTGCTTCGGGCGGTAGTTTGCCAGCCGAATTCACCCTCATTACGCCGCTTTTGAACGGCGATTATCGTTGGCGAGTACGTGCGTTTAATCAGACGGCAGGCGGTTGGGGAGCGTGGAGCACAGATACGCAGTTTACGATGCGTATTGGTGTTCCGGCACTGCTCTCACCGCTGGATGGCGAAGCGTCGCGGGTTGGACAAATAACATTCCAATGGACGACCGTCTTTGGTGATGACCCGCGCTTTGATTGGCAGCTTGCTAAGCTCCCTGATTTCGCCAGCATTAATCTGGTGAAGAGTGTTACGGATCTCACTCAGCCGGTTTACACGATAAATCTGACAGAGGACAATGTTTATTATTGGCGCGTGCGAGCGAACGGTGGCGATTGGAGCGCGGTACGCAGATTCTCGATTGCTTCCAACGCGCCTATACCGCTGTTCCCAACGGGCGGCGTGGTGTTGGATACAAACCGGGTTACGTTCGAGTGGACACCGATAACAGGTGCAACCGAATACCAATACCAGATTGACACCTCGCCCAACTTCGTCGGCCTGCTGTTCCTGGATAACCTGTTCCTGAATAAACTCTTTTTGAACAAGTTGTTCCTCAATAAATTGTTCCTGAACAAGCTTTCGGAAGACCCGCTGTTCCTCAATAAGCTGTTTGGTGACGATTTGTTCTTGAACAAGTTGTTCTCTGATCCACTGTTCCTCAATAAACTTTTCCTGAATAAATTGCTGCTGGATAAGCTGTTCCTCAACAAGTTGTTCCTGAATAAGCTGGAACTCGGTAAGCCGTTGAGCGAAGGCATCCATTATTGGCGGGTGCGGGCACGTCTGGCTGATGGTACATGGGGCGAATGGAGTCCAGCAGCCAACTTCGTCGTGGATACACCGCGCAGTAATGTGGTCATCAATGAAGTTCAAACCAGCGATCCGTCGTGGGTCGAGCTATACAATTCCGGTATCCAGCCGGTTGATCTTTCCACATGGCAGTTCCTTGTTTACCTGCCCGATGGTGAAGCCACGTTTGCCTTCAGCTTCCCGGATGGATTCGTCATTCAACCGGGTGCATATGTCACTTTGCATGAGGCGAACGGAACCAATACGGCTACTGATCTGTATCTAGGGCCGAATACGATTGATTGGGTAACACCTGATGTCGGTGCGCTTTCAACCAATGATCCGCAAGCAGCATCAAGCAGTGTCGGGCTTGTGCCGAATGCTACCGGAACGGATTCCGCCCCGGAGGTGCCAACTGAACAATCGGTGGTTGTTGATGCGGCTGCCCAGAGTGCGTCGCCAGAGTCGGAGTCCGCCTCTCAACCGGCGAACACGGACACCGCACCAGTGGTCACTCCAGATGACTCTCCTATCAGCGCCCAATCACTTGACAGCGCGGATGAGGATACGGTCACCGCTCAAGATACCTTTGGTATCGCCATTGGGGACACGGTGTCTAACGGTGTACCCGGTGTGGGTGCAGGCAATATTGAGACAGCGGCTGGCAATGACGTTTACACCTTCACAGCCACCGCCGGACAGGTCGTTTACTTTGATGCACTGACCGGCAGTGGTATGACATGGCGCTTGGTCAACCCCAGCAGCGCCCAAGTTTTCAATCTGAACATTACGGCTGATGGTGGTCGGCTGGTGTTGGTCGCCGGAACTTATACCTTAACTGTGACGGCGAATGCTGGTGTAACCGGTGCATACTCGTTCAAACTATGGGCAGTGACGGACAACAATTTCGCTATAAATGTTGGGGATACGGTGTCGAACGGTGTCCCAGCAGTGGGTGCGGGCAACATCGAAAGTCCGGGTAATCAGGATAGCTACACCTTCACAGGGACAGCGGGACAAATCCTGTACTTCGACAGCCTGAGCAGCACCATGGGAACGGGTGCTCTTTGGGAACTGCGCGACCCGTCGAATATTCGGGTCGGCAACAACTATTCCGGCAGCGATATTGGACGACTAACGCTGTCTACCACCGGCACTTACACCATCCGCTTCTACAGCTACTACATCGATAGCCCTACCACCGGCACCTACAGCTTCAGCATTTTGCCCGTGACGGATGATCTCACCATCCCCATCTCCCTTGGTGACACGGTTTCGAACGGTTTCCCAGCAGTGGGTGCGGGTAACATCGAAAGTCCCGGTAACCAAGATTCGTACACCTTCTCCGGCACAGCGGGACAACTGCTGTA
>JBBSBS010000463.1:0-5305 GCA_038251045.1 Aggregatilineales bacterium
AATGCCTGTACCATCTGGCGACCACGAGGGTTCACTATCGGTTGCGCGATATTGCGTCAGGTTATCAGGTTTGCCGCAGGCGACCAGCAGTGAAGTACATTCGATGTCGAGGCGGAAAATATCAGCCTGATCGCCAACCTGTGCCACATAAGCCAGTTGTTTGCCATCCGGCGACCACGCATAATTCGGAAACGGATTTGTTCCCCGTGCCAGTTGGTACATTACATGCCGACCAATATCAATCAGAAACAAACGGCGGGTTTTGTGTCGCAGTAATTGAAAGGTGATTTGCTGAGAAGACGGCATCACCCGACCCAGCACAAAGGTCAGCAGAATACCTGTGCCACAGATCACCAATAATAGGACAGCCACACCGCGCCATAACCGCGTCATGATTTACCTTAGCCGCGTTTTCGTTGTAACCGGTCAGCGAGATTATAAATCAGACGGATGTCGCAACCGTCAGGATTTTTGAAGCAATCGGCTTTTGCAGCATAGAGTCCCGGTTCATTTTTGCGCAGGTCACGACCACGAAAGTACAACTCGCTTCCATCTTGTGACCACATCATCAGAAAGGGCACGATCAGCGGCTTGAACTGCAAATGGCGCGGTATTTCCAACGTGCATTTGCGGGTCGTTGGCTGCATACAAGCCGTGTCCAAAACATAAATCTCGTAATTGCCGCTGCGGTTGGATAAGAACGCGATTTTTGTGCCATCCGGCGACCAGACGGGAATCGTGTCTACTACCAGTGTGTTGGTAATTTGCAGGAGTTCACGGTCACAGCGCAGCCGGCAGGCCGAGTCAACGACAAACAGGTCGGGCAGGTCACGGTAACGGCTGGCGGCGAAGGTCAATTGCAGGCCATCACCAGACCATGATGGGCTGGCAAATGTTCCCGCCTTCAGGATGGTTTGAGGCGGCGACTCACCGTTGACAGGGACGACATAAATGCCTCGTTTGTTGGCAGGTTCCAGACCAACGAACGCAATTTGTTTGCTGTCGGGCGACCATGCGGGACTTTCCCCGCCCATATCATCGCTCGTCAAACGGCGACTCTCATCGGAATACAAATCCGCCGCGTAAATGTGGGTTTTTGTGCCGTCGGACATACCGAAGGCGATCTTTTGCTGATTCGGAGACACGACCGCATCATAAATCACTTCGGGGTTGGAACGGCGGCTGCCAACCAGATGCCGGTTGACATCGACCAGCAGAATGGTAGGGCTGTCATAGGTGACTATCGGCACGATTTGCCCCGCCGGTGCTGCCCGCCCGATGACCTGTGCCATCCCCAGCAGCACACTTGTGATGAGGCTGGTGAACACCGTCAGCCGTAGAGATAAGCTAAACATAAACCCGACTCTTCATGCACAGTTTCGATGTACCCGTTATAATTAAACGAACAGCAAATAATAGACGAAATATAGCATTAACCATTATGTCGCGCAGCCGTTTATCTCCAGCTCGCCGTCCCGGTGCAGTGATCGCACGGCTCATTATATTTGGAATCATTATAGGTGTGGGCTTCGCTTTAATTCAGCGTTGGCGCGATACCCCTGTAACAACTGTGGCATCTGCACCAACATTGGCTCCCAGCCCTCTACCAACGGTGATACCGGCTGTGACCCCCCAAGCGACCAGCACCGCTTACCCCAGAGCCGTATTATACGCGCCGACTGCCGGTATTAACGCCAGCATTATTGATGTTTATTTAGATGGCATTAGCTGGGATGTGAGCCAACTTGGGGCGAATGTAGGTCATTTGCAGGGAACCGGCTGGTTTGGCATGACCAGCAATATTGGTCTTGCCGGTCATGTGGAATTGGGTGATGGGCGACTTGGTATTTTCCATAACATTGATGACATGAAAAAAGGTGATCCGATTTTCCTACAATTGGGTGATTTGCAGCAGGATTATAAGGTGACCGTGGTCAAACGGGTCAAGCCGGATGATTTATCGGTGCTGAGTCCGACCACGGTTGATACCATCACGCTGATTACCTGTGATCTTGATGCCTACAGCTTTATACAGAATGTATATCTGGATCGGATTGTCGTGGTTGCAGAACGGGTGCAATCCAGCTAATGACAACGCTGCGCGGTTGGCTGCTCAATCGCTTGTGGTATGTTCAGCCGATCACCACATTAACGGTTGAGGCGCTGCCAAATGACTGCCTTCGCACGCTGGCAGCCGCTACCCGCCCCAATCTTAACCGCTTGCACCTGCGTAACCTGTTCATGGATGGTCGTCGCTACTATGTTGAGGCTATCAAAGATGGCTTCCAGATGACCAGCGACACCACTGTGCCGTGGCGGCGGCGCACACGGACATCGGTGGCGGGTGTGCTGCGCGGCGAGTTCAGCGCGTCGGGCAACAACAGCACCATCATTCGTATGCGTTCACGGATGCGTTTGCTTTACCTGTTGGATATTTTTCCGCTGCCCATATTCATCACCTCTATTTTGATTTTTGCGCCGTGGCCGCGACCATTGATTGTGATACTTACGATTGCGTTGTTCTTTTTGTCATGGGTTTGGCATCGTTTGACGGCATCTCTACAAGCGGCGGATATGATTTATTTTGTACAGACGGTGCTGGATGATGTGATCACGACAGATACCCCTTTGTTGAGCAGTCGTAGTGATAACGTGGTTACGCCGGAGCAGGACTTCCCCGAACAGTGGCAAAAATTCTACGAAGAACATAAGCGCGAATGACGATCTGGTCGTCATCTTGCGCGGGACTCAACCGTTAAGCACATGACATTAAGGAAGAAGCATCATAATTGGCGGGATGCTTCTTCCTGATTTAGCGGCAGTCTGCGTTGCTATGCGCGTTCCGGCAGCGTGTAGGTCTTATACTGCTCGCGGATTACTTTCTTATCGAACTTACCCACACTGGTTTTGGGGATCGACTCGACAAATATGATGTCGTTCGGTAACTGCCATTTGGCAAAGTGCGGTGCGATGTGGGCATAAATGCTGTCTTTAGTCGGTGGTTCGACATTCGGGCGGGGCACAACCAATGCCAGCGGACGTTCCTGCCACTTGGGATGCGGTACGGCGATGACCGTCGCTTCCAGCACGCCCGGATGCCCCATAATCGCGCCCTCCAATTCGACCGTTGAAATCCATTCACCACCGCTTTTCACGAGGTCTTTGGTGCGGTCAACAATCTGGATGTAACCTTCCTCATCAATGGTTACCACATCACCGGTGCGGAACCAGCCTCTATCGAAGCGCCCAACCGAGCGGTCATCATTATAATAAGCAGATGCCACCCACGGCCCGCGCACCTGCAATTCGCCCATTGATTTGCCATCCCACTCAACCGTATTGCCTTCCTCATCCACTGCCCGTAGTTCGACACCGGGTGATGAGATTCCCTGCTTGGCGCGGATTTTATACTGTTCTTCTTCGGGCAAATCCAGCATTTCGCGTTTGAGGTTGCAAACCGTGCCGAGCGGGCTGGTTTCGGTCATGCCCCACGCATGAACTACACGAATGTTGTGTTTTTTCTGGAAGGCCTCAATTAAGAATTGCGGTGCTGCCGAACCACCCACCACCATCGAATTCAGGCTGGAAAGATCATAGCGTTCAGTTTCGAGCAGATTTAGGATGCCTAGCCAGAGTGTTGGCACCCCCCCCGTCAGCGTGACATGTTCCTCCTGTATCAATTCACACAAATCGCGCGGGGTCATGTGTGGGCCGGGGAATACCTGTGCCGCACCCAACAGTGTGGCGGCATACGGCAGTCCCCACGCCAGCACATGGAACATCGGCACAACCGGCATCATGATATCGTTGGAGGTCATACCCAGACCATCACCGAAACATACACTCATGGCATGTAGATAACACGAGCGATGTGAATACAGCACCCCTTTGGGATTGCCAGTTGTGCCGGAGGTGTAGCACATGGCGGCGGCGGTGTTTTCTTCGAGATCAGGCCAATCATAATCCGGCGACTCGCCAGCCAGCAGCGCTTCGTAGCTCAGGACTTTGGGCAGCATGGTTTGCAGCGGCGCGTCGGCCATCACAACGATATGCTCAACCGTTTTCAAATGTTCAGCTAATTTTTCCAATAACGGCAGCAAACTTTGATCGACAAAGATCACTTTGTCCGCCGCATGGTTGATGATGTAGATCAGTTGGTCAGGCGGTAGGCGCAGATTGAGGGTGTGGCAAACCGCGCCCATACACGGGATGGCGAAATACAACTCAAGATGGCGGTAGGTGTTCCATGCCAGTGTTGCCACGCGGTCACCGGGTTTCACGCCCAACCGTTCCAGTGCGTTCGCCAGTTTCGCCGTCCGGTGATACATATCCTTATAGGTATAGCGGTGCATGTTCGGGCCAGCTTTGGTGGCGATCTCACGTTTGGGATACAGACGGTAGGCACGCTCCAAAATGGGGCGGAGCGTCAATTGGTAATCCATCATCAAGCCTTGCATAATTCTTTTCTCCTTAAAAATATCTTCAAAACAGTATTCTATCTAATCATTATAGGATGTTATTTATGCTCAATTTGCTTGAGTTGTGGCGTAGAAACACCGTCTCTAACGCATTGAGAAAGCGCAAACAACACTATGTATTGTAACAAGATATGCAGAAATTGATGGCGGCTTGAAAACGCGAGATGATCCGCTTTCAAGTGCAGATAAAGTTGTTCGACACACTATTTCAGGAGTTATCTGATCGTGTTAGGAGCATCCATTGTTTAGTAGGTGTCTGATAATTGACTGCAGTTTTCCACTGTTCGGGGTCTATCTCTGTTAAATACTGCTGAAAATCCGCGTAGATTGTCTTATCAACGTAAATGACATTGATTTGATTCTGATCTAGCCATGCCGGGAGAGATAAATTTTGTGGATTGTTGTTTTTGAAGTCACCATACGTGGCGGTCTGGCACTCATCATAGGCAACATAATGACAAAATTCCAAACCAAAATTTGCCACTAAAATATTATTTCCTTTCATAAGGCGAGCGAACGGTTTGGTATCATTATATTCTTCGGTCAGGGAAATTTGCCCCGGATTGGGTTCTTGATAATAATGCGGTATCAGTACAATCAGCACTATTGCCAATATGGGCATCGCCAAGTTAACCCACTCTGCTTTATTGAGTCGTGTTAAGATGACAAATGTACACATCCCGAAGGTAGCCATTAGAAAAAAGCTTAGATTGAACATATAAGATGGACGTGGACGCTGCATGAGCATGACTACTGCAACCGTCACCACGGTACAGAGCATTGCGAGCCAGCCTAAATAACGTTCGGCGAACCATTCTGACCACCAT
>JBBSBS010000464.1:0-5301 GCA_038251045.1 Aggregatilineales bacterium
GATAGATAAGATAAGTGTCTATCGTGCCTAACAACGCCTCACCCGATAGCAATTTTTGTTTAATGTCTGGCTGGTTTTCGCAAAGCCATGTGATTTTTGAGGCGGGGAAATATGTGTCAATTTTGAGGCCGGTCAACGCTTGCACCTGTTCGCTGTGTCCAGCTTGGATTAAGCGTTCACAGATCGGTTCACCACGCCTACATTGCCAAACAATCGCATGGTGCAGCGGCTTTCCTGTCCCACGCTCGAATACAACAATTGTTTCGCGCTGGTTGGTAATGCTCAAACACAGGAGATCATTTTTGTATTGCGGCTGTTGTTCAAATAGCAACTGGATGGAACGGAGGGTGTTCCGGTAAATTTCTTCTGCATCGTGTTCAACCCAGCCGGGTCTAGGATAATGCTGTTGATGCTCCAAACTAGTACGATCTATGAGCGCACCGCGAATGTCAAAGAGCAGTGCTTTGGTTGCCGATGTACTCTGGTCAATTGCGAGAATCACACTCATTGGCTGAGCTCCGGTGCGAGCAGCTGCCGCGCTGTTTGCGCCAGACCTTCGGCTGAAATGCCGTAATGTTTGAAAATTTCCATCTGGCTGCCTGTAACCGTATGTTCATCTGGGAAGCCAACAATCTTAAATGGGAGGTGAATATTATGCTCCATGAGGAGTGAGGCGCATCGTTCACCCAAACCACCATATACACTGTGTTCTTCAACCGTAATCAGCGCACCGGTATTCTGTGCTGCGTGTAGCAGCGCATCGCTATCAAATGGCTTTATCGTGTGCATGCTAATGATGCCACAGGACATCCCTGCTTGCTCTAATAGGCTAACTGCCTGTACAACTTGTATGAGTGGTTCGCCAGTTGCAACAAAGGTAACGTCTTTGCCCTGTTTCATCACAATGGCTTTGCCGATTTCAAACGGTGTGTCTGCATCATGAACGGTTTCAATAGCCCGTTTGCCCAACCGCATGTAAATCGGGCGTGGGTGATTGACTGACGCTTCTACCGCTTTGCGTGTTTCGAAGTTATCTGCCGGGGCGATGATGTCAATGTTGTTAATTGTGCGCAGCACGGCGTAATCATGTAATGAATGATGTGTTGATCCCAGTGCGCCGTAACTGACACCCGCACTAATGCCGATGACTTTGACGGGTCGATCAGAGTAGGCAATGTCGTTCTTGACCTGTTCCAGCGAACGGGCTGTCACGAAACATGCAGGCGAAACGGCATAGACATGTTTCCCCGCAGAAGCTAAACCGGCTGCCACTCCCACCAAATTTTGCTCTGCGATACCCACTTCAATTATTTGGTCAGGTAAAACTTCCCCATATTTAACCAATTTGCCCGAACCGCGCGAGTCGCTGGTCAATACCAGAATATCACGGTCGTGCTGTGCCAATTCGAGCAGCGTTTCCGAAAAAACATCTTGATTTGTTCTATTTGATGTCATGATTTTAGTGCTGCCTCCGCCCGTTCGAATTCTTGAAGGGCAATGGCATACTCGGAATCAGTCGGTACTTTGTGATGCCAAGGTACGGAATTCTCCATATAGCTGACCCCTTTACCTTTAACCGTATGAGCAACGATTAAGTTGGGTTTACCTGCCTCAAACGGTAGTTGATCAAAGGCTAATTTGAGTTCATCAATGTTGTTGCCATCGCATTCACAGACTGCCATACCAAACGCACGGAACTTATCCGTCAGCGGTTCAATGGCATTCACTTCATCAGTAGGACCGGTGATTTGGAGTTTATTACGGTCAATTATCACCACAAGATTATCCAATTTGTAGTGAGAGGCCGACATAAGCGCTTCCCAGTTCGAACCTTCAGAAAGTTCGCCGTCGCCAAGCAGCGTAAAAACGCGGTAATTACGTTTGTCTAATTTAGCTGCGATTGCCATTCCGACTGCTACTGCCAACCCATGACCAAGCGCACCTGTATTTTGCTCGATGCCATTTACGTCGCGTGTTGGATGCCCGATATACGGCGATTGATAGCGCTCGACGGTATTCAAGGCTTCATGCGGAAAAAATCCTTTGTCGGCAAGTACAACATACAATGCTTCAACGCTATGGCCTTTGCTCTGAACATAGCGATCACGATCTGGCGAGTGAAATGTTTCAGGTGAGACATTCAGGGTGTGGTTATATAGGACGTTCAAGATGTCGACACAGGATAAACTTCCGCCAGTGTGACCTGCTCCAGTATGTTTAATTAAATCGACAACCCCCCTCCGGTATTCAACGGATTTGAGTTGGAGAAGAGTAGTTTGCATTTACTATCCCACTACTTATTTGAATAAATATTCAATATACACATTTTATTCATGCATGCTTCAAATATAGCTAGAAATGACCCGCTTGTCAACAATTGGTGTAACATAATACGACTCGAAAAGAAATGTATCCTTTTCATCCACTAGCATGCTAAAGGTTTTCATTGGTCATAATGGATATCTGCAAGAATCAATTGGTTGATTTTGAATTGTAGGAAGAGTAATGCCCAACCATTGGATTAAGGTATCCTATCAAGGTTAATTTCGCTAATTAACCTCTGTTATTGAATCGGCTGCCAGTATCCGCTAGTAGTACTCGACAATTGGCTGCGCCAGACCGCCAAAGCAGTCCAACCAAGTGATAGCGATATTGGTGGCGGATGTCGACTCGCGAACACCCCCTTATGATTGGTCAGCACAAAAACACGAGTCATTTTCCATTTCCTCTACAACACTCAACAAGAAAACGATTAAGAAAATCGCTGAGGCTAGCAAGGGCTTCGCGGAGATGTGCTACGCGCTTCTTGGGAAGTCTTGCTGGATGAGTCAGCGAGCCTTCAAGGTCGTTTGGGGAGAGACCAAATCTCTCCCAATCACCGAAAAGCTGAATTCATGTAGGGTTATTGAATCGTTCTAGTTGAGCACGTTGAGGAAATGTGATACTTTGGAAAAATGGAAGGCATCGAGGCTATTGGAATGTTAGAATTGGGTATACGCCCCCTAGCAATTAATCAAAAGCACCACAGCAATAGGCTACGGTGTTTTTAGTTTCCTATATAAATCTGCTTCGCGGATACCTCCCACGACCTATAATGATACCCCTAATAAACCGCGTGTAATCTGGAACTGTGTATTTCCTAACGCACGCGAACGCGGTACATATCGTTGCGACAAAGTATCGAGGATCAATTCCAGCAATAGTCCCGCACCATCAGAACCCGTCTCATCAAACACCGCATCAAAATCCTGACCATATGCCAGATCCAAACGTGGTTTTGAAGTCGCCTGCAACACCGGAATGAGCGGATGTCCTGCCATCGGTTGGTCGTCAACGTAAGCAAGAATAATCTCAACGCCCGTCGCGCCTATCCCTGTCAATATCTCACTCCATTGGCGCGAAGACGTAGCCATAATATGGAATCCCGCCTGCATCATCACTTGCGCATTACCCAACGTCAATCGCGGCGATTGTTCACCTAATACGTCCCGAACATAAACCGGATGATTGAGCAGCGGATCATTTTCTGTGACCACCACCGACCCGCCCCCGGCCACAATCACGCGCGTCAATGTCGCCATTTGCGCCGCGCCTTTATCTGTTGGTTTCCCTCTCGACACAATGCCGATGTGGACTCCTTCCAAACCGACTTCCACCATTTCAGAATCGCCATCCGCTTCAATCTGGGTCTTGAACCAACCCACCATCTTTTGAACAACCTTTTGGATGCCACCATCCATTTGCACACTGGCCCAACCATAATCCTGCGGGTCGAGTGATCTTTCGACCATCAATTGACGAATATAACCGTTGTGTGTTTTTTCACAGCCATGCTCCAGCAGCATCGCATGTTTGACTGACGGATGCTGTAAATACCCCAGCAATGTATCCGTCAATTCGTGCCCATCAGCAGCTCCGCATCCCTCGGTATGAACCAGCGCCACAAATCGCGACAATCCCATATCACGCCCAACGGAACTCGCATTCAACTGCTGTGCACACATCCGCGCGATTTGCCCCGAACACAAACTGGTGGGCAGTATCAACCCTACTTGTTCAGCCGCAGTACCATGGTCGGTGCGGAAGGCCGGAAATCGCACATTCGGAACATCAATATCCGTATTAATTTTCAGCGGCTTACCATCATATTCAACTGTCTCGAACGATTGCAGAATCACCCTGCCCGTTTGCCGCCAGTCGCGCCAGATTTGTACTTGTGAATGGCCTGCAAGTTCACCCGCTGATAATTGACCGGATGAAATGTTGATCGTTAATTGCAGAGTATCAGCACCCAACTCATCCATCGGCGTACTTTCCAGATATACTCCCGCGTTGACATCCATTTCCTCCGGCAGCAGTTGATACCGTGTACTGGTTGTCACGATTTTGATAGTCGGCACAAACGGGAAGTTGGTGATGGAACCATTTCCCGTTACAAAAAAGAGCATATTGCATCCGGCTGCAATCTGTCCGGCGACACTTTCTAAATCATTGCCGGGGCTATCCATGAAGTAAAAGCCTGCCTCATGCATAATCTCGCCATAATCAATGACATAATCCAGCCGTACATCTGGGTGTTTTTTAGCCGATGCACCCAATGACTTCAAGTAAATATTGTATAACCCGCGGTATAGATTGCCGCCGGAAGGATTCCCATCTGCCGAATGACCATGCCAACCAGCCCATTCCTTAAATCGTCTCACAAAGGAAACGAATTTACGCGCCGTTTCGACATCTTTGACTTTGCGCAGCACATACGACTCTGCACCAATCAACTCATCGGTTTCAGCCAGATTCGCCGAACCACCGTACTGCACAATTTCTTTTGCCACCCATGCTGCAAGCGGATTGCCACTAATGCCAGAAAATGCGTCCGAGCCGCCACATTGCAACCCGATTTTCAGTGCACTGACCGGCTCAGGCGTACGCGTCATAGTATTGATCGCATCCAACCAACCCTCTACCACTGCCGCCGCCATATCCAAATCCGCTTGAAACGGTTGGGTCAAGGTCATAAACTGATGCGGCATATTATTAATTGGATACTGGTGAGCAGTCAGATACTCGTGCAAAGCGGCATTATCCACCGCCCCGCCGTTCTGATCGACCGCCAGTACCGCCCCCACGTTCGGATTAACCATAAAGCCCGCTAATGTCCGCAGCAAAAGCTCACGGTTGTTTGGGTTTTCGTGTCCGCCTTCAGTATGTGCGATAGCCACGATGCCATCAATATTCGCGTAACCATCGCTGACGGACTTGAAGTGTGCGTCTAGTGCTTGAACAAAGCTGCCCGTTAACGCC
>JBBSBS010000465.1:0-5294 GCA_038251045.1 Aggregatilineales bacterium
AAGGTCAGACACCAACACACGCATTTCATTCCCGACCAAAGATGGGTTTATATGCTGGTAACTATCCACATTGCGACGAATAGCTGCCACATGAATGCCACCTTTATGAGCGAAAGCGCTCTTTCCCACATAAGCCAAATGATTATCTGGCGAGAGATTGGCGATTTCAGCCACGGTGCGCGAGAGAGTGGTAAGCGTACGAAGATTTTCGCGGTCAGGCAAACATTGATAATCCATTTTCAGTTCAAGGTCGGGGATAATGCTGCATAGATTAGCATTACCGCAGCGTTCACCATAACCGTTAATTGTTCCCTGCACGTGTACTGCACCAGCCTGCACCGCCGCTAATGAATTAGCAACCGCCAATTCACCATCATTATGGGTATGAATGCCAAGCTTAATCGCCGGAAACGATTGCTGAACGAGGTTGACAAACTTTGCGATCTCCCACGGCAGCGAACCGCCGTTGGTGTCGCACAATACAACAACATCCGCGCCGCCTTCAATGGCAGCACCAATTGTATCCAAAGCATATTCCAGATCGAGCTTAATCCCATCAAAGAAGTGTTCGGCATCATAAATCACCTCTTTGTCGAGGCTTTTAAGGTATCGCAAACTCTCGCGAATCATGCGCAGATTTTCGTCGCCTGTGGTCTGAAGCACGTCAGTCACATGCAGCATAGAAGTTTTGCCCACAACCGTTACAACTGGTGTGTGGGCATCAACCAACGCAATAATATTTGGATCAGTTGCCGGATCGCTATTTTTGCGGCAGGTAGAACCAAAGGCAGCAATTCGGGAATGCTTCAGTTCAAGCGACTTAACAGCCTCAAAATAACCCACGTCTTTAGGGTTCGATCCGGGCCAACCACCTTCTATATAGGTTACGCCAAGGGTGTCTAGCAGACGCGTCACTTTGAGTTTATCGGCAAGTGACAGCGAAATTCCTTCGCGTTGTGTGCCGTCACGGAGCGTTGTGTCGTAGATGGCAACATTTATCACAGCATATTCCTTTTTAGGCGGTCGTCATCACCCGCCCGACATTTTCACTTTCGTAGTTCTGAACATCGGCATCCAAGCCCAGCAAGAAACCGAGTTGATCAACCCCGTTCAACAGGCAGTAGCGCGAAAACGAGTCTATTGGGAATGTCACGGCGCGACCATCGGGCAAAATGACCTGTTGAGCTTCAAGATCAACGGTAACCTGTGCGGTGGGGTCTTCCTGCGCCAAACTAATCAACTGCTGGTGAGTCTGTTCATCTACCTTAATCGGCAACAGACCATTTTTGAGCGAGTTGCCAGTAAAAATATCAGCGAAGTAGGTGCTAATAATGGCCTTAAAGCCTGCACCCATTAACGCCCATGGTGCGTGTTCACGCGAACTGCCGCAGCCAAAGTTATGTCCACCCACTAAAACCTGCGCCCCTTGATATTGGGGCTGGTTCAGCGGGAAATCCTCTTTTAATGAGCCGTCAGCATTGTGCCGCCAGTCATCAAAGCAGGCTTGTCCCAGACCCATCTTATCGGTCACCTTAAGATAGCGAGCAGGAATTATCTGGTCAGTATCAATGTCATTGTTAGGAAGGGCAACCATACTGCCTGTAAACGTCTTGATTGGTTCCATTAGTTCACCATCTCTCTTGGATCGGTTATCACGCCATTTACAGCGGTGGCAACAGCGGTCAACGGGCTAGCAAGGAATGTACGCCCACCTTTGCCCTGCCGGCCTTCAAAGTTGCGATTGCTGGTGCTGACAGCATACTGCCCGGGTTGGAGTTGATCGCCGTTCATTGCGATGCACATGGAACATCCGGCTTCACGCCACTCCGCACCGGCTGCCTTAAATATTTCGTGCAGGCCTTCGGCTTCAGCCTGTGCCTTTACCTGCTGTGAACCGGGTACAACCATCATACGGACGCTGGAAGCCACTTTGCGACCATTAATGAGCTTTGCCGCTTCACGCAGATCCGATATGCGGCTGTTGGTGCAGCTACCTACGAACACGACATCAACGGCTTTGCCGAGTAGCCTTTGTCCCGGTTGCAAATCCATATACTTAAGCGCTTTATCCATCGCCATTTTTTCGCTCAAGTCACTCATGGCATCAGGATCAGGCACATTAGCAGAAATCGGCATTCCCATACCCGGATTGGTTCCATAGGTAATCATGGGTGTGAGTTCATACGAGTCAAGCACAACCTCATTGTCAAAAGTCGCACCATCGTCACTGGGCAATTGTCGCCATGCCGCAACAGCTGCATCCCAGTCTGCACCTTTGGGGGCAAACGGACGACCCGCTACATATTCAAAGGTTGTGTCATCAGGCGCGACCATACCCGCACGAGCACCACCTTCAATCGACATATTGCAGATGGTCATGCGCCCTTCCATACTCAGGTCACGTAGCGCATCGCCCATATACTCGAACACATAACCCGTCCCGCCACCGACACCAATCTTGGCGATGACCGCCAGAATAATATCTTTTGCGGTCACACCCGGATGCAGCTTGCCATTAACCTTAACAGCCATCGTTTTTGGCTGACTTTGGAGCAAACATTGGGTCGCCAAAACATGTGCAACTTCGCTTGTGCCGATGCCAAAGGCCAACGCTCCAAATGCGCCGTGTGTGCTGGTGTGGCTATCACCACACACAATGGTCATACCGGGTTGGGTGAGTCCCTGTTCCGGCCCTATCACATGAACAATACCTTGATTCGATGTGCCGAGGTCGTAAAGCGGAATACCAAAGTCAGCGCAGTTTTTGCGCATAACATCTAACTGCGAGGCGGCCATCTGATCGGTGACCGGAATGATACCCTGCGCGTTGCGCGGAGTTGTTGGCGTACTGTGATCCATCGTCGCCATCGTCCGGTCGGGTCGGCGCGCTTTCAAGCCACGTTCACGCAATTGGGTAAATGCCTGTGGCGACGTGACTTCATGTACAAGATGCAAATCAATATAAAGGACAGCCGGTGTATCCGGTGTCTGTGGACGTACGATATGGTTATTCCACACTTTTTCGAACAGCGTTTGTGGTTTGTTATTGGTCACTTGGTTACTCATTCCCAACTCAATATATCCCGCTAGTAAAGGGCAATGAATTGCCCCTAAATACCTTACTTCGGTTCGGCCTGAATTCCAACTGCCGAAACCTCGCCTTCAGGTTTATGTCCTGCCATACCCAACACAGCTACCATACGATTGAGCGCTGCCAAGTAGGCTTTTACGCTGGCAACAATAATGTCATCGTCCGCGCCGTATCCGCCAAAGGATCGCTTATTTTCGCCATTGGGCGCAATCCGTACCGTAACTTCACCCAACGCGTCGATACCTTCAGTCACACTGTGCACACTGTATTCGAGCAGACGAGTCGGTGCTTTTACGATCAAATCGACCGCGCGGAAACAGGCATCTACAGGGCCTGTACCAACCGCCGCAACAATTTCTTCTTCACCGTTTGGATTACGTATCTTGGCAGTGGCTGTCGGCATACCCATCGTGCCACAAGTGACTTGAATATCAACCAAGCTGAAGATTTCTTCTGGCCCATGAAATTCATCAGCAATCAAGGCTTCTAAGTCGGCATCGGTAACTGTTTTCTTGGAATCTGCCAAGTCTTTGAAACGGGCAAACACCTGATTGAGGGCATCACCGTCAACTTTATAACCCAGTTCATCCAGCCGCACTTTCAAAGCGTGACGACCGCTGTGCTTACCCAATACTAAACGACTCTGTGTCAGTCCGACCGTTTCCGGGGTCATTATCTCAAATGTGGTGGCGTTCTTCAGCATCCCATCCTGATGAATACCCGCCTCATGCGCGAAAGCATTCGCCCCGACAATCGCTTTATTCGCCTGAACATGCATACCGGTGTAGTTGCTAACTAGACGACTGGCCTTCATGATTTCACGGGTATTGATGTTGGTGCGCAGGCTGTAGAATTTGGAGCGCGTGTGGATCGCCATGACCACTTCTTCCAAACTAGTGTTACCGGCACGCTCGCCAATACCATTGATCGTTACTTCAACCTGTCGCGCTCCGGCTAACACGCCTGCCAGTGTATTCGCCGTCGCTAATCCCAGATCATTGTGGCAATGTACTGACCAAATAACACCGCTACCGGGTCCGCCGCCGGGAGTCTCGGCGATTAGGTTGCCCATGAATTCGCCCCATTCTTCGGGCGTAACATACCCAACCGTGTCGGGGATGTTCAGTGTGGTTGCTCCGGACTCTATCGCTACAGAACATGCTTCAACCAGATATTGCAATTCTGCACGTCCGGCATCCATTGGGCTAAACTCAACGTCGGCGCACAGGCTACGGGCAAACGTTACGGCATCGCGGACAATTTTTATTCCGTCGGCACGAGTAATACCACTGATGTGCGTTAGATGAATATCCGACATGCCGAGGAAAGTGTGAATTCGCGGCTTAGCAGCATCTTTTACACCTTCCCAACAGGTTAGAATATCTTTCTCGCGGGCACGGGCGAGTCCACAGATAGTCGGGCCATCTGGTGTGCCCACTTCATGAGCGATTCGTTGTACAGCAGCGAGGTCATCCGGTGAAGCAGCGGGGAAACCCGCTTCGATGATATCTACGCCCAGATTTGCGAGCTGACGAGCAATTTCCAGTTTTTCAGCACTAGTCAGGGTTGCGCCGGGGCTTTGTTCACCGTCACGCAGGGTGGTATCAAAAACACGGACTAAGTTGTCTTCCATCTGTACAGACATAATAGGGTGATCCTCTCTATGATTAAGTCATGGTTGCGAATGGTTACTGTCATAAGGTCAACAAGGCCATCTTCAGGCATTGGACCACCTCCTTTCGCGTACTCCATCATCCATGTTTATGATTCCTAACGCATACTTACGAAATGGTGTTGTTAAATATTCAAACCGAGGTGACCTACTATCAACTCAGCTCCCGGAAGCATTATCTTGCTTAACACGCTTGGCATTCAAGAAAGGCATCATATCGCGCAAATTCGCGCCAACTTCTTCAATAAGTAAGTTGTGTTCTTTGTTACGACGTGGGATAAAGTTCGGGCGACCATTCTTGACTTCGGCAATCCATTCGCGGGCAAAAGTGCCGTCTTGAATGTTGCTAAGGACACCGGCAAACTCTTCTTTGACCATACTTTCAACCTGATCGCCCACAACATAACCACCGTATTCGGCAGTATCGCTGACGCTGTACCACATGTAGCTCAACCCACCCTGATACAGAAGGTCAACAATGAGCTTAAGTTCATGCATACACTCGAAGTACGCCACTTCGGGTTGATATCC
>JBBSBS010000466.1:0-5288 GCA_038251045.1 Aggregatilineales bacterium
ACTCAGAATATCAGTATCATAGAGGCACTCACTCAAAATCGCGATTTCAGGAATTTGCTGCTGAATGGACTGGAGAACATCGTTTAGTGTATGTGCTTTGCCAACCACTCGATATTCGAGTTCGGATTCAATAATGGCTTCCGTTCCAACCATCATTAAATCACTGTCATCCGCTAAAACAATCTTGATTGCCATACACCATCCTCACACACAGGTTGGCTTTGTCATCTAATGTAAACCATGTGGTTAATTTTCTTTCGCAAGAAAACCTATACAGGGTTGCTGCATATCTACTTTAATAGCCAACTACTGATCATAATATCATTAAATTAGGTATTTATCCCAATAAATTAATATAGGTGAAATCATTTAAAAGATCCCATTGAGTCAAACAATGGGTATTTTCTGAGTTAGCCTTCGATAACTAGCACAATTTCAGATGTTTATATGGGTTGCTTCTGCGGATTATCAGACATAATTGGAAGGTGCAAAAACCCTTCACAACCGTACATACCCTTCATATCTGAGCGAGAATTATGTAGGGTATGTAGGGTTTTGTACGGTATGTAGGGTATTTTTAGCCGTTCAATTCATCAATAGGTTGCACCTCATATCGACGCATCATGTCCAAGACTTCTTCTGGTTCAATGGCATAACTCATCCCATCCGTATTCCGTTTACGTCGCCCTTCATCGGCAAGATGTAAGCGTTTGAGGATATGACCAATCCATTGAGAATCACCCATTCGTTCAATCGATTGTCCGATTAGTGCTGCCACGCGCTCGCGTAAATCAGCAGCACGAATCCAAATCAAAGCACTGCTGTGTCCGCGTGTCAGCAGTTCAAGGGCTTGCAAAACTGCTTCTTCGCGGTCAGAAAGCGCTTTACCCTGGCTCAACTGCTCGTCCCATGTTGCCGCTTCAGAAATCCCACCCAGCAATCCACTGATACCACCTTCTTCCTCGAAGAAAGCCGCCAGTGCAACTAACGGCGACCACAATTCGCCAGAACGATTATGGAGAGTATGCAATTCAGGACGCTCAAAGTAATTGCGGTAAATCGACTGAAAATGAGTGAGTGCAAGGGTGTACAACTGATGCCGGATAGCCGCACCGTCAAAATCTGCTGGAAAGGTAGGCATCTTGCGATCTGTTCGCCGCATCGGAACAGCAATACAACGACTGGCGAGAATATCTTCTAAACCTGCAATCGCAGCAAGGATTTTGGGTGAATACACATCGAATGCCTGTGGTTTCATATCGTCGCCGGTGATGCGAATCGCGGGCATCCCCTGCTTGTAACCACTGTTCAGGAGTTGCCGAATCTGCTGCATTCCGGGATCTTTGGGATTATGAAATCGTTCAGCTTCGTCAATACCAACGGTACAGCTCGTCGTATGGATAAGGCGGAACATACTCGGACCAGTTGGGTCGGACGTATTGACCATATTAAACGCCAACGGCTGTGCAACACGAAGGACTGTGCTTTTGCCGCTGTTTTTCGGCCCGTTGAGCGCAAGGTAAGGGTAAGCTGGGAACATTGTGTAAAAGTAAGTTCCAATGATCCATAGTGTCAGTACACGACTTTCAACAGGAGTTTTGAAGTCGAGATATGTGGCAAACAAGTCATGAATGGTATGGAACACAGTGCTCGGAGCAATTGTTTCACCATTCAAAAAGCGCTGAATGTCCCTAAAACGCCAGCGCATCAGAAATTCCGAACCTTCTGGAATAACACGGAGCGCGACTTCATGCCCATCGAGTTGGATAATTTGTTCATCAGTCAAGCGCCTCAGCTCTCGCGTACCAGTCACCAGATATGGCTGTGTATTGAGACGATTGTCTTTTGTACGCTCAATCAATGCGACAGTGACCAACGCCACATCACGCTGGAAGCCAAGTGCTGGAGATAACAACGGCACGTCGTCGCCTAAAATCTGGGGCATATCGTTTTCAGCTTGTTCTAGCTTTTCACTCTGCGCTTTAGCAGCTTTAAGAATATCGCTGAAAATGCGCCCTTTAATACCGACTTTACCCATCTGTGTCTTAAACTCAGCTAAAGCAAATTCATCCAGATCAACGGCGTATTTGAACAAATCTCGCAGACCATCCTGTCGCGCCAAACCTTCTTGATTAGCGGTATGGATAATTTCGGCTTCAAGCCAATTTCGCGCTTTGTTGAGTAAGACGGCGGCATCGTCAGATGTTGCCCGACTCCGCACCAGCCACTCATTGGCATCTTTTACTCCATTCGGTAATGTAGGGATATAGGTTTCCGAATGGAGTGTACGGGCAATCTCCAAGGCTTTCTGCATTGCTGTAGGCGTATTATCCAATCCGACAAACAATCGGCGGTGACCTTGCAGTCTGTTAATCAAGTCATCATTGACAGTCATACCGCCTATAGCAACTGCCGGAATACCCCATTCGGCAAATGTTATGGCATCGGCTTGTCCCTCGACCACAATCACCTGATCGGCATCATCACTGTACATGGTGTTGAAGTAAGGATGGCGTTCGCCAATAATTTCGGCCGGTGGATTGTAGTGCCGCTTGCCTTCGATAGAACGTCCGCTCAGATAAACCAGTCGCCCCTTCTCAAAATGGGGATAAACAATCATATCTGGTGGGAATTTGTTTACCACTGACCGCCAAGAATCGGTGAGATTGAGATCGGTCAACAGTTTCCGTCGATCTTGAGGCATGAAACCCAATCGGGCAGCGCGAATGGTCGTTAATTGCCACCCGCGTTTGTTTGTTACGTAATCCAAGGCTTGTTTATGGCTAATAAGTGCTTCGTGTAGCCGAGTGACAAGCTGTCTCTCCGCCCAAGTGACTGATTGTTTTAAATCAGTGTTTGTCTCCATCGTAATTCCAACACGTTGGGCGAGGTAACGGACACTCTCCATAAACATTGTGGAGTCCCGGTTGTTCCATGCCACTCCATAATTCAGCAGATAGCGTCCCGTAAAGTCAAATACATCCCCGTACTCACCAAGCGAATTCCAAAAGTAAAAGCCCATTCGGGGTGTCACCACTAGACTGTCATGTTCAACACCTACAAAACGATTACCTGTTTTTCGTAGTGCAAACTTTTCATTCACCACATCCTCTATTGGATTGCGACTGCGAATATGTTCCAAATCAATGCTCATCATCTTGTCTCCAAGCAAAATTTAAGATAGGTCGTGTCAAAAACATGACCAAAATAGGTGAAATACACTTGCGTGGAGATTCGGGACGTGATACATTGTTGGGTAACCAGCCTCAACAATGTCATTGTCAACCGCGCTCCAGCGCCCGCCCACCTCAGCATCTGCCGGTGGGTTTTTGGTTATTATGGTGTCAGTGGTGGACCTCGTGCATTGAAACTCAAAATGCTTCTCCTATAGAGATTGTAACCACGTGGTTACAATCTCATTCATTGCGCAAATGAAGGTCAGCTTCGTCTAAAATGCGTCGCATGGTTTCAATACGGGCACGGGCAAGATGGATATTCTGATCATGCTGTAATAGTGCTCGTGCGAAATCTTGCCCAGATGTAGTAGCACTGTTCCTGACCACTCTAGCCATCTGTATTGCTTGTTTTGGGATCATTTCGTGAGGTTGTGAAATATTTTCCCCTTCATTGCCCTCTGTTTCACAAATCTCCTTAATTTGCTTGCTGGTCAGGTTCAAATCGACAACCTGACGTACTAACTCCATGTGATATTCTGGAGCCAGCAAAACAATATGACGGAGTTTGCCCTCTTCAATGTTGTAACGATCAGCTAGGTCTATTGCTTCATCGCTCAATTTAAGCAGCGCTTTATATCGACTGAGGTGCATCCGGCTGATTCCTCCCATTGCACTCAGGATTTCGCCTGTAAATTCTTTCTTACCTCGTAGGTCAATTTCTAAAGCTTGGCGGTAAAAGTCATTGGTGACAGCAAGATAGGGGATTTCATAGCCATGCACAGTTAACAGAAGCAAAGCTACTTGCCGAGCCATCGCGACAGCAGTCAAACCGGAACGTGCTGTATTTTCTTTCGCTTGACGAAAAGCGGATGCCTGTTGTGCAGGGATGATGATACAAGGGATCATGCCATCGCCTGTGTATCCCGGAATGAAATCGCGCAAAAGCCATGATGCCCAATAACGACGCTCTCCGGTTTCTATGCGATAGAGCCGTGTCACACCTTCACTTTTATCGACTAGGGTGACAGGATTCACTTGTCCATCATCCCTGATAGTCACTGCCAGATTGACCAAGTCCCGTAGAAAAGATTCTTCTGGTGAAGCCGTTGTTATTATTTCCTCTTCACTCTCGTCCTCAGTATTAGGAAGCAGATCAAGGAGCCCGTCGAATGGACGGCCTCGCTGCCGAGCCGCAATTTGTGCGGCTTGAACCAGTTCCCGCAACGCTTGTGTCGGTGTCATTCGATTGTTATGGAAAGCAAAGTGCAATCGCTCCGGTAGCACCCGTCGCGGTTGTACCGGATCGGGTCGCACGAGTTCCAGCAGGATTCGCTCAACACGGAGCCCATAATCTTGAAACTGTTCCATCACCTCGCCACCGAGCATGTCATCCGTGACAGAGGCCAGTAAAGCATCTAGTTTGGCGGTGTTGTCCCGTTTGCCGCTCATGTGGCAGCTCCTGCTACTAAGCGACGCATCAAATTACCCACTAGTTGAGCGTAGGCTTTGCTGGCGGGAGCTTTCGGATCGTAGCTGAACACATTCTGATGGTCACGGTGGGCATACGATACGGCTTCATTGGCTGGGATCACACCACAGAGCAACTTGCCAAGAATATTATGGCCTTTGAGTTCATCCAGTAGGTGTCGATGTCCGCGCACACGAGTGTCCATTTTGGTAATGAGGATGCCGCCAACGCGCAAGTCAGGCCGCCGCCAACCTTCACGAATATCGTTGATTTTGCTTAGTACACTTAACAAACCAACCGTTTCTAGATAGCGCGGTTCGACCGGGATGATGGCATCGGTTGCCGCCACCAATGCCATCTCAGTCATGAGGGAAAATGAAGGTCGAGTATCAATGACAATCGCCGCATAGTGTCCAGCTAATTTGCTGAGCGGATCGGCGAGGCGATAGGGTGCGCCTGCCACCCCCATCATTTCACGCTCTGCGCCTTCCAACAGCGGTGAAGCAGGCAACACATGTAGATCAACATCCCAGTGGCTTTGAACGATGGCGTTTGCCAGTACCTGTGGAGCCGTTTGACGATCTGCCATCAACACCGAGTACAGGCTGTCATCGGTACCAAAGTCGTTGCGCCCAGTCGTAACC
>JBBSBS010000467.1:0-5269 GCA_038251045.1 Aggregatilineales bacterium
GAGTATTCAATATACACCAAGAAGGACGAGGCATTGGCTGGCGTGGTTAGCAAGCAAAATAAGCACCAATAATCAAGCAATGTTTGAGTTCGGAGATATTGGAAAGAATTGGCTAGGAAACAAAAGACAATCTTTTTTCTATTGGCTAATCACTGTTCCTTTTGTATTACTAATATGGGTATTATTTTACGGAATTGCGATACATCGTCTTGATTTATTAATTAAGAACTCAGATGCTTTGAATAATTTTGTGAACGGTGTTTTATTCGGGTCATATTTTTTTTATTTCCAAGTGCTTAACCTCGGAATAGGATATAAACTAGCTGGACTAAGAGCGAGCAACAATTCTAATATTTCTACAGCCCTCACAGATGAAACTAAAAGTGTTTTTAGAATCATAGAGCAATCCTCATATTACAAAACAGGAAAACGAATTGGATTTATATATAGTCTTGTAGCTTATTTCGCAGTTTTAGGAATGAGTGGCATATTGATTATTATTTTAATCAATGATATTAGCCTAGCTATGATAATAGGAGCAATATTGGCCATAGTTGAAGGGATTCTTGCTGGTCTGCTCACAAGATGGCTGCCAAAATTATTATCAGATTGGGCGCGCATGATTAATCAACATGAAAACATAGCGAGCTGGAAAATTTGGAAATGGGTTAATAATGTTAAATTGAGACGCTTCATAATTAGCATTTTACTCTTTAGCCCATTTAGTTCCATAGGCTTTGTCAGAGTTATAGATCGACATATTGGTGTAGCCTTTAAATTAATTGAATATTTGGCGTTGCGCATAATTATTTGGACAGCAGGTAACACTCCTAGGAACTACATTCGTTTCCTCGATTACTGCGCGAGTGCGGGATTGATGCGTAAGGTGGGCGGGGGTTATATTTTCGCGCACCGGTATCTGCTGGAGTATTTTGCGGAGTTTGAGGAATAAGTGAGCATCATTCAACGACCTTATCCCTGTGAATATTGTGATACAGAATTGCTACAAGAAAGTAAGTTAGTAACGCTTACCTTGAAACGCAATGGACGTTGGTATATTTTTGAAAATGTACCGGCCCGCGTTTGTCCGAACTGCGGTCACCGTTATTTTGATGGCCCAATGATGCTGCGACTCGAACAGATGATTAAGGAAGCGCCGCAGGAAGGGCATCTAGTGGAAGCGTGGGCGTTTTCGCTGCCTGTATCGGAATAGCAAATGATAAACCAGAAGCAGATCAGCCAAATGATCCTTGATCATCTTAACGGTAAAATCTCACAGGATGAACTGGTTGATTGGGCAGAGAACGCATTTGTAGAATTGACCGAAAGCAACACCGATTTACCCGACGAAGAAATGCTGCTCAACACATTAGCGTACATTGCAGCAGGCAACAGCCAAGGCTTTCCATTGTCGTGGACGGTGCTTTCCGGATTTCTCGAAAACATGGAAAGGTGCGGGTAATCGCAGAAGCGGTATAAATAAACAGGGGTAAGCGCACTGCCCACCCCTGCTGATTTTTCGAGGTTATTGTTCGTCGGTCAATTCACCGAGGGGTACGACTTTGCGGACACCACCGATGGGCTTATAATCCCAATCCTTGCCGTATTCTTTGCGGGCTTCGGTACGTGAAAGCACACGCAGCTCCGCGTTGTCATAATTAAACACGCCGGTAAAACCACGCCGCTTGTCGAGTTCTTCCTGCGCAGCCTCGCGGGTGTCGTGTTTGCTGACGGCACGCCAGACTTCTTCATAATTTCGGCGGACCCACAGGCAGTAATATTCTGACCGGGCACGCGCCTTGGAAACAGGTTTCGCACTTCGAGCTTTCTTTTCCACTGTCAACTCCTTATGCTGATTCATGGATACGCCCTGAAACAAAACAGCGCAAGAGAGCGAAGCCCCCTTGCGCCGATCTTAAACTTAAGCTGTGGCTTCTAACTAGAAGCGACCGCGCCCACCGCCGCCACCACCGCGATTGTCACGGCCACCACCACCACGGTTGCCGCCACCAAAGCCACCACCACCGGAACGCTCTTCACGAGGACGCGCTTCGTTGACGGTCAGTGCACGAGTATCGAGGGTGAAACCGTTGAAACGGCGAATAGCTTCCTGTGCGCCTTCTTCGGTTGCCATTTCGACGAAACCGAAGCCCTTGGGGCGACCGGTGTCCCGGTCAGTAATGAGGGCAACATCAGCCACATCACCAGCCTGAGCAAACAGTTCGCGAACAGCTTCCTGGGTGGTGGAGTAGGCGAGATTGCCGACATACAACTTCTTAGCCATTGTCATAGACTCCTGTCTAAACACACATATAATGATTTCATAGAGCAGGTCAACATTACGGGGCAAACGATGCAAAGCGTCTGATGTGTTGAAAAGAACAGGAGCGCAGGATGCAGTTTCGACCTGAATCAGTTTTATACTCTACAGCCTCCATTATGACACATTTCTCCCCTTGTGCATAGGGGGTGAAGTGGCTCATTTCGGAGTAGTCCAGAGCGATATATGCGAACATTACGGCTTTATTGTTACCATTACAATTAATCGCAAAATTGGTATGAGGATGGCTTATTTACGGGGTATACAGGACGATACTTTTGAATGGATTGGGGAAGGTTTGAGACCCTCCCCTACGAGCACACAAAGCTCAAATCTGAAAAGTGTCGTGCCCTTAAAATTCAAGGGATCAAGGCATCATGTGCGCGGATGGTTATTTCGCCACACCCAGACCGGCGAAGTAATGCTTGAAAGCCCATGCTTCCATAGCGAATGTGCCATCAACGATGTTCAGGGTGATGGGTCGCCACCAGCTAATGTCATACATCCACAAGCTGCCGCCAAGGGTTGCAACCGTTGCTTCGGTATTGCCCCACGGGTTACGTAGGACGATGTATTTGCGGTCGTTGTGGTATGCCCAACCGAGGACGGTATAGCAGTGAGAGGCGACGACGGTCGCGCCGCTGTAATCCAAGTGATGATCGGCGGCAGCACCGGTCGAATAGGTCCAGGCCGTAAGAGGATTAAAAGTCCTGTAACTGAGTGAATTGGCGCGTACCAGATTCCAGAGGGTATCGGCGGTACGGCTGGCGGTGTCGTAATAGGAACGATGACCACCGGTAAGCTGAGCCGTGGCCCATACGCAATCGCCCCAAGCGGTCGCGGTTATATCGGGATGGTCACCGCTGATGCCGGTCTTGAGTTTGGCATAAGCCTTCTCATAGACTGAGGGCCAGATTTCGTCGGCTTCGCTGGAACGGGCATAGATATAGTTGCCGCCCATTGTTTGGGGAACCGCTTCGCTGACTTCGATTTGTTTGTCGAGCGCACCACCGCTATCCGGTTTATAGAAGCGCACCATATCGACAAAGCTTTGCTGTCCGCTGCCGGTTGCGCGAGTCATCTGGGCAACCTGAAATGGTTTTGCCCATGCAACGGCTGCCAGCGCGGCGATGTAGTAACAGTTGGCGACCGCACCCTGAATGGGGTCAAAGAATTCTGTGCCTTCGTTGAAGAAACGCCCCGGATCACCCCATGTGCCATTGGGGGGTGTCCAATCTTTGGCATTACCGTTGGCTTTGGGATCATTGGAGATGGTGGCGACAATATCCCGCGACAGGATGCGGGCTAGCTGCTGCAAGCGTTCGGCATCCGGCAGGCGGAGTGTCAGTTGCAGGTACTGCTGGCGGATCAGTTCGGCTTTGGTGACTTCGATACTGCCAACATCTTTGGTATTGAAACGTGGCCCCAAATCCGCCAGTTTTTTGATGTCGAGCGATGTCAGCGGGTTTTCCAGATCGTTAATGTCGAGGTTGATTTCTACGTCGAGCAGCGGTGAGCGTTCCAGTACCAGTTCACGTTTGCTGTTGAGCTTGAGGCCGGTATATAACGGACCACCGAAGGCCGGATCAAAAAGTTCCTCATAAGGGGTTTGTAAAATGTCTTCCAGCACGCGGGGTGCATCCGGCAAATCCTTCCACGGAATCTTGCGGTCGGCAATTACCTCGGCTAAGGCATAGGGATTGATGACACCGTTATTTTGTGCCACGCCCTCGCCTGCTGCCACATCTTTAACCGTACCGTTCGCTTTGGTCTTGGTCGTCATTCTGCACCTCCCATATCTTCCAGATAACATTACGATTGCTCCTGACAACTCAATCAATGTTGCGGTATTCAGTGATTTCGACAGATTGATTTCATGTTAGGACTTTTGTACTCTTCTAAAGTCCGTAAAGACGAATGATGCGTAGTTCTGAATGATGTGCTATGCTTGCGATAATAATGCTGTCTCTGAAATGGAACATCACGGATGATTGGACGCAAACTAAACGACCGCTACGAAATACAGGAACATCTTGGTGATGGCTCCACGGCGACCGTCTATAAGGCGCTCGACACCAAGTTGGGACGACCTGTTGCCTTGAAAGTCCTGCTGCCGCATGTGCGTGAGACTACACGTAAGCGCTTCTTCCAAGAGGCAACGGCGGCAGCACAGCTTAACCACCCGAACATCATGTCGATTTATGACATCGGTGAAGACGGCGAGTATCATTTTCTGGTGGTCGAGTATGTTGATGGTGATCCATTAACCAATTACATTCCTTCGTCGCCAGAAACCGTCGTCAAACTGGGGGCGCAGATGGCGCGGGCTTTGGCCTATGCCCACGAACGCTATATTATTCACCGTGACGTGAAGCCGGCGAACATCAAGGTCACGCCGAATGGCACCGTCAAGATTATGGATCTGGGGTTGGCGCTGCCGCGTGAAGCCAAACGGGTGACGGCTGATGGCATGGTCATCGGCACACCGGCTTATCTTTCGCCGGAACAGGCGCAGGGGCACACGCTTGACCACCGGACGGACATTTACTCGTTAGGAGTGGTGTTGTATGAGATGGCAACCGGGCATCTGCCATTTGATGCGGATGAAATCCCGGCACTCCTGATGCAGCAGGTGCGGCAGCCCCCGCCACCACCGCGTTTAATCAAACCGGATTTGCCGGTTGATCTGGAACGAATCATTTTACGGACACTGGAAAAGAACCCTGTCCGCCGCTATGCCACTGGGGATGCGCTGGCAACGGTATTAGAGGCAGTGTTGGACGCGCCCAAACGTCATACCGACACGGGAGCCGTGCGACCAACCGAAGCAACTATTGCTGATAACCAACATCCTACTCGCCGCAGTAAACCGACGATTCGAATCTTACTGGCGGATGACCATGTAATGCTGCGGCGGATGCTGGCAACATTCCTTGAGTCACGCGAGGA
>JBBSBS010000468.1:0-5260 GCA_038251045.1 Aggregatilineales bacterium
CACTATCTCTCAGCACAGGAAGCCTGCCAGCGTTTGGGTGTCAAAGAAGCCACACTCTATGCCTATGTCAGTCGGGGGTTGATTCGCTCGGAGGTCGAAAGTCAGTCCAGCCGCAAACGCCGTTATCTTGCCGAGGATGTCGATAAGCTGGCTGAACGCAAAGATCAGCGCCGTGATCCGGCAAAAGTGGTTGAGGATGCTCTACACTGGGGGGTGCCGCTGCTCGATTCAGCCATCACCTTGATTGCCGATGACCATCTTTACTTCAGGGGATATGATGCCGCAGCTTTGGCGCGTGAACAGTCCTTTGAATCAGTCGCCGCCCTCATCTGGCTCGATGACATAGATGCTGCCGCCGATCTGTTCGCCCAACCTTCACCAGACCTCACCGATCTCACCAGCCAGATACCGCCCGATCTCCCTGCCGCCCAATCCCTGCAAATCGCGCTAGCCTTAGCCTCCGCGCAGGATTACGCCGCCTATGATCTAACCGCTGCGGGTGTCGCACGAACGGGCGCACGCATCCTTCACTTAATGACCGCCGCCCTTATACCAACAGAACACGTCCCGCCCGCTTCACTCAGTATCGCGACCAGCCTCGCCCAAGCGTGGTCAACCGATGCGGCCCATCTGCTGAACGCCGCCCTCATCCTTTGTGCCGATCATGAGTTAAACGCTTCGTCCTTCACCGCGCGCGTAGCCGCCTCTGTCGAGGCCAATCCCTACGCCGTTGTGCTGGCAGGCTTATCCACGCTGCAAGGCTTCAAACACGGTGGCTATACCATCCGCGTCAGCGCCTTCATGCGCGAAGTGGGGCAGGTCGCCAATGTTCAGCACACCATCGGTGAACGCCTCCGTCGTGGTGATGATCTACCCGGATTCGGGCAGCGTTTGTACCCGCACGGCGATCCCCGCGCCCAAGCACTCTTGCAAATGCTCACCGAAAGTCATGCTGATTCCCATGCGCTCCACTTGGCACAAACCATTGCCGACACCGTGACCACCATGACCGGCAAACTGCCCACCATCGACTTCGCCCTCACCACCCTCGAACGCACTCTCGCGCTGCCGGATGGTACAGCCTTAGCCCTCTTCGCCTTAGGCCGCACCGTCGGCTGGCTTGGTCATGCCATCGAACAATACGCCGCCACCGAAATCATCCGTCCCCGCGCCCGCTACACAGGCCGCCCACCCACCTAACCACATCTCCGTAGGGGAACACGGCTGTGTGCCCGCCTTTCTTCCGGTCAGTCACCATCATTCTCAAATTAAATAATAAGCCTGCGATTTATCAACTCATGTTACTTGCACAACTATGGCTGACCGAGATAGATATGCATGGTGTATTAGCGCATGAATAAACATACTAGAGTGGCCCCGATGAAATAGAAAATGCATAAAGAATAATGAGTGCGACAACGATGCAAAATAGAATGGCAAATATTCGGAGGTATTTATTCGATATTCTCATGGTCATTCCAAATTTCTCCGCTTAAATCTCTATGCCTTGCCCTCTGTCTTTTCTCGTCCCTCTTGGCGTGCTTGGCGATTTGAATTTCTATATATTATTCCCACCGTTTGAATCTACAAACTTGCTCTACCGAATTCCAACCATCCGCCAACCCGCTTAACAATCCCACTCCCTCAAAACCGTTAGCGCCAACCCCGCTTAAGAGTGACCAAATGTCCGACCAAAATGTCACCCTTAACCCCCTGACATCTGCTATGCTTTTCATCGGGCTCTTTGTACGGTCGCAGATGGCTCTGCCAAACCATCTGTCCGTCCGCCGCACCTTAACATCACCAGCCGCGCCAATTGCCTTATGGAGTCTCCTTTAGGAGGCTTTATGCTTCTTGCCAGTGGGTTTATCCGCTGGTAACTTAAACACAAAATCCATCTTTGCATTTGCAGTATTTGTGTCGCCGCCGCCGACGACGACGACACAGACACAAAATGGTATTGGTATGAACTGTAGACAACCGCCTAATGCTCGCCATTCTCAAACGGAATCGCCGGAAAACCACCCGCGAACGGCACATCCGGACGTGCGTAATCGCCCATCAGCGCCCGCCGCAGCGGAGTCGTCTGCTCCAAAAAGCCGCTGTCAGTGCTGTCCCGATCTGAACGCCGCAGCCACGGTGGGCTGTAAATGAAGTGCATGTTATACCGATCCCACGTCATATTATTGGGCATCGGCGAATGCCACACACCGTTGTGGAACAACAGGACGCTGCCCCGTCGAGCCAGCAAAATTTGCTGTATGGCACACGCCTCGACTTCTTTCCGTACCGATTGCGGCAAATCAATCTTGCTGCGGTGGCTGCCCGGAATCAAAATCATATTGCCCATGTATGGCTTGGTCTGGTCGGTCAGATGATAACTCGCCCGCAGCTGAACCAGCGGCACCGGATACGCCAGCTTCTTGAAGTCATATGCCGACGACCCGTCCTGATGCCAGCCGACGCTTTGGCTGCCCGCCGGTTGCACTGTACACCATGCCGCTTGCAGCACAAACTGGTCGCCATACAGCGCCCGCACCTTCGGCAGCACCGCCGGATGGTCAATCAAGCGCTCAATCGCTGGCTCATGCTCGAAACCCTTACCGATTTGCAGCAGCTTCTCTTTCGCCTGTCCGGCATGAACCCGTTTGGCGGCCTCCAACACCTCATCGCATTCGGTTTCGTTCAACACATCTTCAATCACGATGAAGCCGAAGCACTCAAAAATGAACTGATCCATCTCGGTCATTTCGCCGGCTTTGGATAAAGGTAGGGCGTTTAAATCCATTTTTTATTTCTCTCTTTTTCGCTCAAAAATACTTATATTGATTGACTCGCGCATAGTTTAACACCAATCAACCACTTAAACCCCCAACACCAATTACCAATGGTTCGCCCACCTGAATTATGGATAACGTCAGCAAAATCGTGGGTATATGCCTAAAATCGAGTTCCCCGGCGGGTTCGAGTGCCCGTTAGGGTACTTCCCGCCGGAAAATGGAGCCGGACGGCTTTAGCCTCTGGCGGCGCTTTCCGACATTTCCCTAGAATCAAAAAGCGATGAACTCACGCCCACCGCCCCATGTTTCTCACTTTAACTGGCGACTAATGACTGGAGACTTTCACCTAACGACGACCTCATCCGCCCAACGAGTCCCAGATTTCCAACTTGGATTTCACCCGTTTGATGACCTCATCGGTGAATTCGCTCGTGCTTGCCGGACCACCCAGATCATTTGTCTTGATGCCACTTTGCACCGATTCCAGCACCGACTCATAAATCGCACGGCTGGCGAGGTTCGCCTTATCACTCTTGACATACCGCAGCACCGCCGCCCCTGCCAGAATCATCGCCATCGGGTTTGCGATATTCTTGCCCTCTAAACTCGGCGCAGTCCCGTGCGGCGCTTCTGTCAGGGCTACCTTGACCTCAAAATTTTCATCAAAGCCGAAGATAACCGACTCGGCACCCGCAATCGTGCCGAACATTTTCATCACCAGATCGCTCAGGTTATCCCCATCACGGTTCAGTGCCGGAATCACCAGCGGCTCGCCTTCCGTACCCAGCAGCAGCGCATAAGTCGCATCAATGAGCTGTGGATCATATTCCACCTCAGGATTTCGCAAATGTGCGGCATCCAGCTCCTCTTTGAACATGCCTTCATACACCGGGCTGACGGTATACTTCGGCCCGCCGAATACTTTGGCGTGGTTACGCTGTGCATAGCGGAACGTGAACTCGGCAACTGCGCGGCAGGTGCGCCGTGAAAGGCGGCGTGTGCTGTAAGCCACTTCATCCAACCCCTCGCCCTCGCGCCATGCTTCCTCGCTGTATTCACCATCTACCGCCATCCGCACCACCGCAATCGGTGAATGAACACCGGCAATCGGCTGAACCGAGGGGATGCGCCGTCCTGTACGCAGGATCACCTGCCCATCCACCAATTCGCGCAGCATGGCGTTCGGGCTGCCCACATCATCTTTATCAGATGGGGTGATGGTCGCTGCCTTAATACCAAGTCCGGTTTCCTTGATGCGTGCTGCCGCTTCCCGCACGACTTTGTTTTTAGTGGCGCGCCGGTTTTCCAGTGACAGGTCAAAGGTTTCAAAGGTCACCGGAACACCGGTTACGGTCGGGTCAATAACGCGCAGCGCTTCATCGAGCAGTTCTTGCCCGGTTTGATCGCCCTTGAGGACGATAATGGTTTTAGGGGTCATTGTGATTCTTTCTATTCGGGGTTTTATTTGATGAACGAATTGTAAGGCAACTCACGCGGGTTGCAAATGGGCGATTATAAGTGCAAGCCATAAAATGAGTGAATAATGGTACACGGCTGGTCGCTCAGGGCATCCTTGTCATTCGCCCACGCATTCTATTGTTAAACCACAGTCAAACTTTGGGTATACCTGCTATCACAATCAGGATTAACAACTCCACCTTTCTATCCCACCCTTGTGAAATTTATCCCTTTACCACTCTTGTAGATTAGTCCGCTGGATATCCGTATTCTTAACCACATTGTCATTTGTTGTCGAATACGCATGGAGTTAAAGACGATATGAAGCGACCCGTACTACTGTTAGTGGTTATTTTTACACTACTTGTATTGCCTTTTAGCCGCATTTTCGGTGCGGATACTGCCTCGAGTGATTTGGATGCCGTCAAAACCTACCTGATGGGTAAGGCCGCGGATCTGGCCGGTGGCTCGAAGCTTTTGACCGAAAGCACAGATGCTTATTATGAATTAGCCAAAGCTGCTGATTTTGATTATGCCGCCCTCTGGGAAAATAATCAGGAAGATGTCGTAGCTGCGCTGGATACGTCCAAAAAGCAGTGGATCGTCATCAGCCCCGTTTACGAACAAATGGAAGGAATCGTCGCTGGTGTCCCCAGTTTGGCCGATTTCGATGCCATTATTGATGCCTCGCCCTCCGCTGAAGAAGATCCCGAAAACGCTGCCGACTTCAGCATCACCCTCCCCGATGCCACCGTTTTAGAAAAACCCGGTAACTTATTTGGTCTGCTGGAAGCCAGCCTGTGGGGGACAAATCCGGCCTATGACAGTGGTGTCGAAGCCGATCTGGATGCCGATGGCGAAATTAGCTTCGGTGATGTCCTGCCGGATGCCAACTTCGTCAAGGGCGCTGCTGATGCGCTGGCGAGTTACGCCGCTGATCTGCTAACCTCATCCGAAGCATGGGAGCCAAATGAAAGTGATGCTTTCACCGCATTGGTAGTGATGGTTCCTACCATGAGTGA
>JBBSBS010000469.1:0-5244 GCA_038251045.1 Aggregatilineales bacterium
ATGCGGAACATTCATGACATGCGACAAGGCAGGCCGACGCAGCAGGACATTGTCGATTAACCCATAGTCTACGGCTTGTTGAGCAGTCAGGAAAATGTCACGGTCGGTATCATGCTCGATCACCGATAAGTCCTGCCCGGTGTGTTTGACGAATATGTCATTGAGGTAGTGTTTGAGGCGAGTAAATTCGTTGACCTGAATCAGCATATCGGACACCTGCCCCTGTGCGCCACCGAGGGGTTGGTGCATATGAATGGTGGAACTGGGCAATGCATAGCGCAGGCCATTGCGACCAGCGGTTAGGATGACTGTGCCGAAGCTGGCAGCACGCCCGATGGCGACGGTGCTGACCGGAGCCGAAACCTGCTGGATGGTGTCGTAGATGGCGAGACCGGCGTAAACTTCGCCACCGGGGGACTGGATGTAAATTTGAAGCTGCTTATCGGGATCTTGACTATCGAGAAAAAGCAGTTGGGCAATGATGAGGTTTGCAACTGAGTCGTTAATTTCCGAACTGAGCATGATGATGCGCTCTTTAAGCAGCAGCGAGTAAATATCATAGGCACGTTCGGAATGATTTTGCTGTTCGATGACCATCGGGATAACACCACTCATGAGAAACTCCTTTGCTATTAGGCAACATTAAGGACAAGCCACGCGATTTTGGCGCAAGGACACAAAACAGAAAAAGAAATGATTATCTAGGCAGCGACGGCATCTTCGTGATTAGAAAGCGATTGTCGCAGCCGCGTGAGGACTTCGAGCGACTCGGAGAACCAATCGTAAGACGACCCTGTATACAACGATTGTGGCAAATGATCATCATCTATTCGTGAATCGACTATCAAATTTGATACTGCATTGACAGGCCGATATGAGATGATGGTGTCGGCATAGCGCACACGACGTTTATCGCGGAAACGGTCAACAAGATCATAGAGCTGTTCTACGACATCTGCGATTTGTGCGGGTTGGACGGTGGTAAAGCCCACTTTTCGGACGATGGCTTTTACATCATCCATTGCCACACCGCGTCTATACATCTGGTGGAGAGATGCCAGCACAAAAGGTTCGGATTGGCGAAACTGATCAAAGAAGTCGGGGTAATATGTCCCCTGACGGAGTTTGGGGATTTCGATCGTTAGTTCACCAATACTGGTCAGCCATGTGCGGCGGCGATAGCCATTCCGGTATGAACGACGGGACTGATTGCGTTCATAGGGGGCGGCTTCGATGACCGAGCTGATCTCCATTTCAATGAACGACTGAACAAGCAAGCGCAACCCCTGACGCAAAAAATCGAGATGGGCACTGTCATCAACTGAAGCAGTGGTGGTTGAAGGTGCGTGTTCAGGCTGCGAGGGCATATGATTTCCACCTCGTATAGTCCATGGGTATGCAATAGTGATAGGGTAAATGAAAAGACAGTAGTGGTGCAAGTTTTTACACCACTTTTGGCAAAATTAGCTATTCACCAGCGATGCGCCATGCCGCTTTGACTGTATTTGAGAGCAGCATGGTAATGGTCATGGGACCGACACCACCGGGGACTTTGGTAATGGCGGCTGCAACGTTGACCGCGGATGAGAATTCGACATCGCCAACAAAGGTGTAGCCTTTTTCCTGAGTCGGATCATCAACTTTATTTGTGCCCACATCAATGACGATTGCGCCGGGTTTGAGCCAATCACCCTTCACATATTCGGCTTGACCGATGGCGGCAATAACAATATCGGCCTGTTGGACGATGGAGCGCATGTCGCGGGTGCGGCTATGGCAGACAGTGACGGTGGCATTGGCTTTCATAAACATGAGGGCGACCGGCAGCCCAACGATATAGCTGCGCCCGATTACAACGGCATTGGCACCTTCGATTTGTGCACCTGCTTCCTTTAGTAAGACCATACAACCAGTGGGTGTGGCAGGAGTGAACAGTGGTTCGCGCCCTTTCATGCCGAGCATGCCTATGTTAACGGGGTGAAAGCCATCCACATCTTTGTCGAGGCTAACGAGGCGCAGAACAGGTTCTTCATTAATATGTTTTGGCAGAGGCAACTGGACAAGGATGCCATGTACTTTAGGGTCGGCATTGAGAGAAGCAACCGCATCTTCGACTTCTTGCTGGGTGCTTTCGGCGGTCATGAGGTGGGCTACGGAAATGATTCCCACTTTTTCACTAGCGCGACTTTTCATACGCACATATTGTGCAGAAGCGGGATTATCCCCTGCTAAGACTACGCCAAGACCGGGGGGATAACCGTGGCGGGCGGTGAAGCGGGCGGCTTCGGCGGCGATTTCAATTTGCATACGGTCGGCAACAACTTTGCCATCAATAATAGTTGCGGGCATTTGCTCAATCCTTAATCGAGTTAACAACCGGCAAAGGATACCATAGGAGACCGATTATGAACGAAAAGTGAATATTCATGTCCAATATTGAGGAATTGTCAACGCATTTGAACAACATGCCGACAAAAACTAAACTGACATTTGCCAATAGTCGAGTAAGATAGAGATAGTAAGTTTGCAAGGATTCTCTGTTTTAGGATAACTAAACAAGCAACTCACAATTTTGATTGGATGAGGGGTTAGCAATATGGTTGAACAACCGACAATCGGTACACCACCCCAAAGATCAGGACGGCGCGGACAGGCATTGGTCGAATACGCGCTCATTCTGGTGCTGGTGGTCATGGCACTGATCGCAGCAGTCGCGGCAACTGGCCCGGCGCTGGGAAATGTGTTTAGTAATACGGTATTTAATCTGGTGGGCATCACAGGGCAACCACAAGATTTGTATGCCAAAGGTGGTCCGACAGCGTTCTGGCTGACGGTCACGTATGTGGCAGCGAATCCACCAGCAGCGCGGGTGTTCCCAACGGGACAACCACCACTGCCGTCACCCACTTATACGGCTGGCCCTTCGCCAACGGCGACACCGGTAACGCCCAGCTCTACCCCTATTCCAACGGCGACGTTACCGCCAACAGCAACCGCAACAGATGCACCATTTGATGTGCCGTTTAGTGATTCCATCGACCAACCGGTATGGTGGCGTGTAGACAGCAGCGTGTATCTGGGTGGGGCGGACTGGAAAGGTGAATATTATCCAAATAAGACACTCACCGAGCCAGCAGATCGGGTGTTATACAATCAGGCGCTTGGCCCGGAATACCGATTTAATGTTAACTTTAACTGGGGCAACGGAAGCCCGCTTGACGGTTGGTTAACAGACAACTTCTCGGTACGTTATACGCGAGTGATAACCGTAGATCCCAACCCAGTCACATTACATTTCACAATGGATAGTGATGATGGTTCAAGGCTGTTGATTGATGGCGTGAAAGTCCTTGATTACTGGTATGACCATGGTTTAGGATCGCCAAGAGAGGTAACCCAAACCTTAAGTGCTGGTACACATACGCTTGTGGTTGAGATGTATGAAGCGGGCGGCGGTGCTGGTGTTTCACTGGCGATCGCGGCGGATAAGGCTAACGTCGCCGCAGATGTCAACAAGGGGGGCGGTTCTGTTGTATGTCCGTGGACACAAATTACCGGCAGCCAGCCCAACACGGTGGCATACGCATGGAAAGAAAATCTGGCAACCGTGAGCAATGGTTTCCCGCAGAATATGCGCTGCAACCTTGAACTGCGCGGGTATGTTGACCTGAACGGTGTAGCAAGCCCGTCAATGAGTTTCTGGGATGTGTGGGATTTCGGTAGCGCAACGGACACTTCGGTTAAGCTACAACTGGCTGAATATGTTCCCTACAATGCAGATTTGAGCGGCGGTCCGAACTGGGCGGGTGGAACAACATCCACTTACGTTCTACACACGACAGGCAAAAATTATGCCTGGACGAAGAGTGAAATGCCGATACCCGCAGGCTTGCTGAACAAGAAGGTCACATGGCGCTACATCATGGAAAGCGGTACACAAAATAGTGTTCGCCGCTGGTACCTTGATGACATCAAGTTGGGCGCGGGAACCACTAATAAGACATTCGGTGTTTGTACGATCAGCAAATTCAACTGCGGGAACTTCTGGTCGCTGGATATTCCTGACCAACAGGGCGATTTCGTCACATCCGGACGATGGGCGCTGACCAACACAACCGCAGCATCCAATGACCTTGGCGGCCCGTCAATGAGCTGGGATGTGACAAGCGGTGCTAACGGAAATAATGGAAATTATGTGGATTTTGGCAACGAACAAGGCACTACAGCACTTGATAACCGCATCCATTATGTTGAATTCAAGGGTAAGGTCGATTTGCAGGCGATAGGGCCGACGGGCAGCGGCGGAACACCGGACTGGGAAGGTGATTCGGGCTACCCTATCCTGTCGTTCTATCAAGCCTATTCGCTCGAACGTGGTGACTCAATTGAAATTCAATATACACGCGACAGTGATACACCGGGAACCCCCGCAAACTGGCAACGTGTTGGTGTTAGTGCGATTAAGTCTGTCAGCACAAGTGGCAGCGCAATTTCCGACGGAATGAAGAAGATTGAAATCCAACTCAAGGATATTCCGAATTGGAATACACAACCCTTCCGGCTGCGGTTCGCGCTGATTGTCAACAAAGATTATGAATCGTCCGGATGGTATATTGATAATATTGCCATCGAGCGTGAAGGTGTTCTCCGCTACGGTAATTACCCCTTCTGCGACGATGCAGAAAGCGGGACGGACAATTGGCTGATGGGTGGTCAGTGGGGTGTCGCAAACACATCGGGCGCATTCGGTACTGGTCGATCATTCAGCGATAGTCCGGTGGGCAATTATATCCACGGACAAGTCAGTTCGATGATGATGCGTTATCCGATTGACTTCAATAATGATACGCCGGAAAATCTGAGTCTATGGGGTGGCAATAAGAGCTGCTTCAACGGATCAAATTCAGGAGCGGCTTCGCAACCAATCCTTTCGTTCTGGCATTGGCGCAAATTGGCAGCTAGCGACAGCTTCCGTATTGAGTTGTATCGCGGCGCAAAACCGTCCGGCACAACGTCGATTGGCCCGGTGATGGTGTGGGATTATCCATATAGTGGCGGCAACTCCAGCCAAGTTGTATGGGAACGTCAAGAAGTCGATATGCGAGCAGCTATCGAAAAGGCGACTGGCCTTAAATGGTCGGTTTTGACGAGTAATGCAGACAAGTATGATGATGATTTCTTTGTCTACATCACGTTTGATGGCAGTGTTAACACTTCGGTTTCGGATGGTATCTACATAGATAA
>JBBSBS010000470.1:0-5239 GCA_038251045.1 Aggregatilineales bacterium
AATACTTCCAGCATGGTAGCACGGGTCATACGTGCGACCAATCCTACCGGATAAGCCGCTAGCGTGAGCGCTGGAAGCAGCAGGTGAGTGAAGGTATCCCGTAATGCAACCCAATTTCCGGTTGCAAGTGTATCGATGAGATAGAAACCTGTGATTTCGAGGATCGGGCTTTTGAAGCGCAAACTGCTATCGACGCGTCCGGCGATCGGTAAAAGATGCAGTGCGTGTCCAAATAACAGTTGCAGGAGCAGCCCGAGCCAGAAGGCAGGCATTGAAACACCGATAATCGACAGTGTGCGAACGCCTGTATCCAATGGCTTGCCACGTAGTCGCGCGGAGAGTACCCCCAATGGAATTCCAATTAAGATAGATAGAGTCGTTGCCGCTAAAAGCAATTCAAGCGATGCTGGTAATCGCTCACGAAGTTCTTGTAAGACCGGGCGTTTAGTCGCAATTGATGTCCCTAGATCACCTTGCAAAACAGCTCCAATATAGGTGAAGTATTGGATGGGCAAAGGCTGATTGAGTCCCATCACTTCGCGGACGCGAACTAATTCTTCGGGATGAGCACGCGGGCCGAGATATAGTGCTGCGGGATCAGATGGAATGACATGTGTGAGTGTAAACGTCACGATTGTCAAACCGATTAGCACCAATATAGACAGGAGACCCCGCCGCACAATGTATTGGACTTTACGCACAGATTATCTCCAGAACATAATTACGATTGAGCTAGGGTAGACCCAGAATAAGCCTACCCCCGATGTTCTATATCGAATTATCCTGTGTGCAGCGGATAGAAGAAGTAGGCAAAGGCATAGTTCGGATTGTATTCAAATCCTTCCAGATATTTGGGAATTGCATACCAGTTGCCCACATCCATCAGAAATACTCCAGGCGAATCTTCAACTAAGATGTTCATAGCTTGGGTGTAGAGTTTTTGCGCTCCGGCACGATCTGTTCCTGATAACGCAACCGCATCATCAATCAGCTTGTCGTAATCAGCATTATTGTAGTAGCTGAGGTTAAAAAAGGGTTTCTTGCTGCTATGGAACATAGAATACAAATTATCCGAACCTGCGTCACTATAGGTAGGCCAATATAAGAGTAGGAAAATATCCTGTGCTTTGGTTGGGTCGGCTTTGGCTAATTCCCACTGCTGGTTGAAAAGAATCGGTTCAATCTTGACGGTGATACCAATCTGCGCCAACGCATCAGCGATTACAGGCGCTATTTTCTCTTCGACATTATTTTCTGATGCGTAAGTGAGCTTGAGTTCAAACCCACCACCTTCATGACCCGCTGCCTTTAGGAGTTCCTTGGCTTTGTCAATATTTTGTTGATACTGTTTCACATCTTCTGAATAAGGGAAAACTCCTGCCGGAACAGGGCCACGAGCTTGGGTACCGCGTCCTTCAACACCGACTTTGAGGATGTCGGCGTAGGGCAGCGCATAAGCGATGGCCTGTCGAACCATTTTGTTGTCCAGTGGAGGACGGGTCACGTTCAAAAATCCGAGGTAATTAAAAACAGTCGAAGCGGTTGTTACAGTATAGTCGGGGTTAGTAGAGAAACTTTCATAGCTGGTAGCTGGAAGCGATAGTGCCAAATCAGCTTCGCCGCTCGTCAGCAATTGCTCGCGGACGGTAGCATCCGACACGATACTCACTACCACATTATCAAAATGCTTTACATCACTCCAGCCACCCCAATAATCCGGGAAGGCGCTCAGGACAACCTCAGCATCGGGCTTATATTCCTTCAGCGTATATGGGCCTGTTCCTGCATCAACACCCTTTTCAAAATATTTTTCATCAGCTTCGACAGCATCAAGTGCTTTGGGACTAATAATCCACGCACCGTACAGGGAAGAGGCAATCAAATCGAGTGGCGCAGCATATTTCAGTTTGAATTTGACGGTCAAATCATCGTTGGCTTCTATCGAGTCCAATGGAGCCCAGATGAAGGCTGCACCGGCTTTAGCTTGTGCCCGTTCAATAGAGCGCTTAACAGATGTAGATGTCAATATCTCGCCGTCATGAAATTTAACATCTTTGCGGAGTGTAAATGTCCATGTTAAGCCGTCTTCAGATTTTTCCCATTTAGTTGCCAGGGCAGGGCGAAATTCTTCTTTCGAACCAGCCGGATTAATCCATAAGAGTGGTTCATAGATGTTTGCCATGTATAAAGCTTCGGTTGAAAAGGACAATACAGGATCCCAAGTAGTCACTGAAGCTGTAGCAGCAACACGCAAAACTGAAGCATCCTGCGCGGATACTCCTAACATGCCGACGAAAAAAGTCAGCAGTAAAAAGATGAACAATTTACGTCTCATGATATACTTGTCTCCTAAATACATATACTGAAGTGGCGCATAAATTATCTTACACACTTGCTCTAACACGATTCTCACAGCTATCTAGTCATAATAACTATCGGTATGAGTCAGCCAGTTCTACTACATACTAAATTTCTGATACCCCGCTTTCCTCCAGCGCATGTGGCACGACCTCATCTGGTCAATATGCTGTCCGAGTATCTAAAGCACCGGCTCGTTATTCTCACCGCGCCGGCTGGTTATGGAAAAACAACTCTGGCTGCCGAAGCTATTCGGCGATTGAACGAACCAACACTCTGGTATCAGCTTGATATAGATGATAATGATCCCACAACCTATATCACCTATTTAGTCGAGGGACTGTGCCGTACCTTGCCAAGCATCGGGCAAAAGGTGCAGAATCTTTTGCTTAGTTCGGGACCCCATCCGCCTCAACGCGCTTTAGTCATTTTATTGAACGAACTGGTCGAACAACCTTCTCAAGCTTGGGTATTGGTGTTGGACGATTACCATGTGGTTCATAATCCGGCTGTTCATTCACTGACTACCTTTTTATTTGAAAATCAGCCTCCCGGCATGAAAATGATTATAGCGACCCGCAGCCAACCCCCGCTAACATTAGCGCGGTGGCGGGCACGAGCGCAATTGGCTGAAATCCGTGCTGACCATTTACGTTTCACGGCACAAGAGGTGGCGGATTGGACGGCAGGAAGTGGATATGATTTACCGGAAGTGCTGATCAAAGAATTAGTGGAGCGAACAGAAGGTTGGGGAGCCGGACTCCAGTTGGCACTCGCATTACTGAGTGAATCTCAATCTGACCCTCAGGGGTTGTTTAAGAACTTAAATGGGAGTAATCCCTTTATCTTTAATTATCTTATGGAGGAGATTTTCGACCGACAACCGGCAGCGATTCAGAATTTCCTCCTTCAATCTTCCGTACTCAGACAGTTGAACGTAGAAATTTGTCAGCAGGTTTTGTTATGCGACGGGGCGAGTGAAATTCTGACAGCGCTCGAACATGACAACTTGTTTTTGGTGCGTTTAGACCATGATTGGTATCGCTACCACACTTTATTTCGTGAATTTTTGCTGAACCGACTCACTAATCAATGGCCAGAACAACTTATTGGCTTGTATCGGGCGGCAGCACACTATTATCAAATTCGCATGCAGTACGAAGCGGCTACCCAGTATTTTCTATTGGCAAATGAGCTATCAGAAGCGGCTCTTACTTTGCAGAATTTTGCCAGACAGTTTTTTGAACAGGGGCGCTTCGAAGTGCTGAACCGTTACCTCGACCAGCTTGGCAAAATAGTATTGACCCAACACCCTGAATTACTGCTTCTGGTTGGGCGCATTCAGTATCAATTGGGACATTTAAATGATTCGATTTTGATACTTGAACAAGTTCGTACGGTTGCTGCCGACCATGAATGTGCAGTGATGGCACTCATAGAGTTGGCAAGCATCGCACGTTCGCAAGGGAATTATCAACGTGCCCAATTATTGGCTTCAGAAGCGGTAGAGCATGGTATGCACTCGCCCCCTGAAATAAGAGCGTTAGCGTTAATGGAACTCGCCAAATGTCAGGGTTTTCTGGAAGGTATGGATGTAGGGCGGGCGCTTGCGGAGGAAGCTGTTGCCACACTTCGAAAAGCTGACACGCTGATTTCACGCCATCCTGAAGCACAATTGCTGCGGTCTTTGGCACAAATTTGTTGGTGGCACGGGGATGTCAATCAAGCCGTAGTTCACTGTCAGGAAGCGCTGCATTGTTTGCCAGATGACCAATCCCCATTGGCAGCTCATATTCTGGTGACATTAGCTATCCCCATGCTTTACCGACACGAATATAGTGTGGCCTTGGAATACGCCGAACGCGCACTGCGAACGGTGCAGCGTCTACAACTCAAAGAACTGCTGTCGATGACGTATAGTGTTTTGGGCAATATCCTGACCCGTATAGGACAGTTACAACAAGCAGAAGACAGTCTTCGGCAAGCGATTGATCTCGCATCAACCTTGGGCGGAGCAAGTTATGACCAGGTGATGGCGGCAGGCTATCTGGCCTATAACTTGGTGGCACAAGGACGTGTGGATGAGGCACGGCAAATCGCAGAAACGGCGCTGTATCCCCATCGGGGTCAGGCGATGGTCTACGAAATTTATGTCTGCCGCAGCGTTCTGGCTGATACCTATTTAGATACAGGTAACCGGGTTGAAGCTGAAGCTATTTTTGACGCACTTGTCACAATAGGCGAAGCACGTCAATATCGTATTCCGTTAGCAATGGCCTATTTCGGTCTGGCCTATATTTTTCTTACAACCAACAGGAAAACCGTTGGTAGTCAATACGCGCAGCGTTCGCTTGAGTTATTGACGGCTTCTGAAACATGGGAATTATATGTGGATCAAGGGGAGCGCTCTCGGCTTGTATTTGATGCTTTACAAGAACGAAATCACCCGCTCATGCAGCGTGTATACCAAGTACTCAACGAGAAAACGGTTGGTGCAGTTTCAGTACTGCCACCTATACCAGCCCGGATTCGGGTGCAGACATTAGGCACTTTACGTGTCTTTCAAGGTGAACAAGAGATTGATCCCCGTGCGTGGGTATCGGCAAAAGCACGGGACTTAATGGCTTATTTTGTAACGTTTCGTCACGAGACGATCCCGCTTGATCGGATTGTGGACGCGTTGTGGGCGGCTGATTTACAGCAGGGTAAAGCGGCCTTTCATACCGCGATGTACCGATTGCGTCATGCTTTGCGCGGCGTGAAAGAAAATACCAAATTTGTAATTGTCGAATCTGGTGATTACTGGCTAGACTTGACCTGCTTTGATATTGATATTGATCGTTTTGATGAATATATGCGACAAGCTAGCCAAACACACCCT
>JBBSBS010000471.1:0-5234 GCA_038251045.1 Aggregatilineales bacterium
GCCGGCGGATTCACCACCGTTTTGGCGATGCCCAACACAACTCCTCCTCTAATTGATGATGACAGCTTATCGTTGGCTGAAAACGCTGCCGCCCAAAAAGCTGTCTGCGATTATGGCATCCATCTTGGTGCAAGCGGCCTCAATATCGAAACCGCTGCCCAGCTTGCTTCTCGATCCAGCGGTTTGAAATTGTACTTGGACGCGACCTTCGGCCCATTACATCTCACCGATCTCCATATTATCCGTGAACACTTCGGACGTTGGCCTCACCAGCGTCCGATTTTATGTCACGCAGAAGACAGAACACTGGCGGCAGTGTTGATGGTTGCTTATCTTGAAAAGCGAAGTGTCCATATTTGCCATGTCAGCCGTCGTGCCGAAATTGAGATCATTCGCGATGCCAAATTGCGTGGATTGGATGTCACCTGCGAAGTTGGCCCCCACCATCTTTATTTATCAACTGATGATATGCCACGTCTCGGAGCCGGGCGCTGCGAAGTGCGTCCACGATTGGCAACGCCGGATGATGTAGACGCACTCTGGGCAAACATGGATGTGGTCGATTGCATCGCCACCGATCACGCCCCTCACACCCTTGCCGAGAAAGACAGTGATACACCTCCTCCCGGTTTTCCCGGTCTCGAAACTTCACTGCCGTTGATGTTGACTGCCGTACATGAAGGACGCATCACACTGGATGACCTCATTCAGAAGATGTACCACAACCCGCGCCGCATTTTCGGTCTGTCCGAACAACCCGACACTTGGGTAGAAGTAGATGTAGATGCTCGGTGGACTATTCCCGAAAAGCAGGTGTCGCGTTGTGGCTGGACTCCCTTTGCTGGTAAACCTGTGCGGGGTCAAGTACGGCGCGTAGTACTGCGTAATCAGCTGGTTTATGAAGATGGTTCATTTTATGCCCCGCCCGGGTCAGGTCGAAATGTCGCACCTGCATATGTAGAGATAGGAAGTTAAACACCCTATGGCTTTATCGGTCAGTAATACAGGTTCACTTGTGGCTGAGGTGCGCCGTGATGGGCGCTTCAGAGGTCAGCATATTTTGTCGGTATCCCAATTTGACAAGGATGCCATCGCCTACATTTTCGATGTTGCCGAAGAATATCATCACGACGGCAAAAAGGTGGCTGCTCTTAAACCACTTCAAGGGTATGTTCTCGCCAACCTGTTTTATGAACCGTCTACCCGTACCTCGTCATCCTTTATGGCGGCTATGCAGCGTTTGGGCGGTACTGTTATTCCTATCAACGAAGTAAAATATTCCAGTGTGTCCAAAGGCGAGTCTCTTCCGGATACGGTGCGTACATTGGAAGCCTATGCTGATGTCGTTGTCCTGCGTCATTATGAAACTGGCGCGGCAGCATTAGCCGCTCAATATGCCCATAAGCCGATCATCAATGCCGGTGATGGCATTGGAGAACACCCCACGCAGGCTTTGCTCGATTTATTCACCATTCTGCGCGAACGTGGCACGATTGATGGTCTGACCATCACCATGCTTGGTGATTTGAAATACGGACGTACCGTACATTCATTGGCGAAGATTGCTTCCTTATTCAACGTTCGCCTGAACTATGTCTCGCCTGAGACATTACGGATGCCACCTGAACTCATCGCGCAGATTGGTGTGCCTCAAACTGAATTGACCGATTTGCATGATGTTCTTGCAGATACTGATGTGTTGTATGTCACCCGCATACAAAAAGAACGCTTCACCGATGACGCCCATTATGACGCTGTAAAAAACAGCTACGTTATTACGCCCGAAACAATGACACAGGCTAAACCGAATATGACACTGATGCATCCGTTCCCACGTGTGGGTGAAATTCACATTGATGTCGATAGCGATCCTCGCGCTGCTTATTTCCGCCAGATCGAATATGGTATGTACGTCCGCATGGCCTTGTTGGCGATGGTGGTGGGCAAAGCATGACAACCTTTTTCGAGCAGCTTGAACAGCGTTCCCTTGCCGTCAACAGTCTGTTGTGTGTCGGCCTTGACCCCAATCCGAAAGATTTTACGAGTGCCGAAGAAGTGCGTGATTTCTGCATACGCCTGATCGACCTGACCAGCGACGTGGCCTGCGCCTACAAACCGAACAGTGGTTTTTTTGAGGCATGGGGAGCAGCGGGTTATCAAACACTTCAAGACATTATTAATCATGTGCCTGCTGGTATTCCAGTTGTGCTGGATGCAAAACGGGGTGACATTGCCAGCACCGCACTTGCTTACTCTACATCGGCTTTTGAAACATTGGGTGCATCAGCCATCACTCTCAGTCCCTATCTCGGCGCGGATGCCGTCCAGCCGTTCCTGAATTATGCCGACAAAGGACTTTTCCTGCTGTGCAAAACATCAAACGCCGGGGCAGGTGAGTTACAAAATCTACTGGTTGATGGTCGCTATCTCTATGAAGTGATTGCCGAAAAAGTCCAGCATTGGGGCAGCCCACAGCAAATCGGTTTTGTCGTCGGGGCAACTGATCTGGATGCATTATGCCGTGTACGTGCTGTCGCCCCCGAAAGTTGGTTCCTTGTACCCGGTATTGGCGCGCAGGGTGGTGACTTAGAAGGAGTTATTGCCTCTGGCCTTCGGTCAGATAGCCTCGGATTGCTCCTTAGCGCCTCGCGCAGTATTGCGGAAGCATCAGATCCCGGTGCTGAAGCTACCCGCCTGCGAGATGCGATCAATACTGCCCGTGAAAAATCCAGCGGCACAAAATCTATTCCCTATACTTCTGCTGATATTGAAGCGGTTGCCCGCGCGTTGGCAGAGGCAGGCTGTGTCAAATTTGGCAGCTTTACCCTGAAGTCCGGTAAAGTGTCGCCGTTCTACCTCGATTTACGTCGCTTGGTATCCTACTCCGAACAATTAAAAGTGGTAGGTGCGGCCTTAGCAAATTTGTTGAGCCAACTGCCGTTTGACCATATTGCCGCCATTCCGTATGCGGCCTTACCCATTGGTGTAGCTGCCTCGCTGCATTCCAACCGTTCATTGATTTATCCACGTCGCGAAGCCAAAGCCTACGGCACAGGTGTAAACATTGAAGGTGTTTTTAATGCCGGTGATACGGCGCTTCTCCTTGATGATCTGGCGACCACTGGCGAAACCAAAATCGAAACCATTGACCGATTAAAAGCAGCCGGTTTAATCGTCAAAGATATTGTGGTCGTAATTGATCGTGAACAGGGCGCGGCGACCATGTTGGGGCAGGCGGGTTACAACTTCCATGCCTTGGTCACGCTCAGTCAATTACTGCCCATTTGGGAACAGCAGGGTTTCCTCACTGCCAACCATCATGCCGGGATCAAACGCTATCTGGCGGAAGACCATGTATGAGGGCCTCTACAAGTATATTTTTTCGCAGATAGATCCCGAACGCATTCATCAATTGTCGATTGAGTTATTGGCTGCCGCAGGGCGGTTTTCACCATCACGCTCATTGCTGGCAAGCGCTTTCTCCCCGCGTCCTACCTTTGAGGCGATTAATCTGTGGGGGAGGGCATTTGCTCACCCCCTCGGCTTGGCGGGTGGCTTTGATAAAGATGCTCGCTGCCTGCCTGCTTTACAGTCACTTGGCTTCAGCTTCATCGAGGTAGGTACGGTCACTCCACAGCCCCAGCCCGGAAACCCGCCGCCGCGACTCTTTCGCTTGAACGAAGATGCCGCGCTGATTAATCGCATGGGCTTTCCGAGTGCAGGTATGTCGGCACTTGAGCAGTTTTTAATGTCTGGTTCTAGTATAGATGTGCCACTTGCCGTCAGCCTCGGCAAAAATAAAGCCACGAGCTTGACTGATGCTGCGCAAGACTATATTTCTGTATTAAACACACTCTATACCTATGGTGATTGTTTTGTAGTCAATATCAGTTCACCCAATACACTCGACCTGCGCAAACTCCAAACCCATGAATACTTGGCGGACTTGCTCGGTCAATTGACCCATACTATGCGGTTACTCGCACAGAACGCCGCGCCAAAACCACTGCTCATAAAAATCGCACCAGACTTAGAATGGACGGAAATTGACGATATTCTCGACTTGTCGCTGCAATTTGGCATCGCGGGTATTATCGCTACCAACACGACCCTGCAACGCTCAAACGTGCGGAGCCCGTATCAGAATGAAATGGGCGGCTTGAGTGGTCAACCCCTGCGACAGCGCTCAACAGAGATCATTCGCTATATCAGTCAGCATACCGAAAAGAAACTGGTGATTATCGGTGTGGGCGGCATTTTCACGGGCGATGATATTTGGGATAAACTCAGTGCTGGTGCATCTCTGGTACAAGCCTACACTGGTTTTATCTACAAAGGCCCGGCCTTCGTCAAACAAGCGTTGACCCAACTCGAAGCGCGCATGCAGCAGGCAGGCATCAGCCGTTATCAAGACATCATGGGTATTGCCTGATAATTTGACTACGCTTCGTCGGGAACTTTCGATGGTGCGTTACTTGCTCCGTAACCCAATGTAGATTGTGCCCCGCAATAATTACCCCATCGCAAGCATGTTTTAATGGGGTGGTTTTGTAAATAGGCCGCCAGAAATCCGGCATTAAAGATGTCACCCGCGCCGGTTGTATCCAGCGGTGTTACCTCAAAAGCTCGCGAGTGGAAGGTGGTTGTGCCGAATCGGGCGACTGCGCCCTCAGCACCATTCTTGATGACGATGCCAGTTGTAATGGTCGAGAGTATATCCAGCGCATCGCTGAGTGTGTTTGTCCCTGTGATTCTCTGGGCTTCACCCACGTTTGGCATAAATATATCAACGTTGGACAGTGTTTCCCGTACCAGTGGCGTTTCTAATGTTTCTTCGCGGTATTGGCACTCCATCGAAATACTAATGCCCTGTTTCTTACAGTCTTTGAGCAGTGCTGGCATTGCATCATCTAAAACCATTCCGGAAAAATGCAGGTGTCTAAATGTCACGCGCTCCAGTGCTTTTTGGGTAAGCGACAAGATTTCTGGCGGCTCCTGCGCATAAGTAATAAATGCCCTGTCCTTTGGATAGGAAAGCGCCACTGTCACCCGTTGCAGTGGCGTGTTCAATCGTTCCACCAATCGCGTGTCCAACCCTTCCTCTTCCAAATAACGATCAACATATTGGCTGAAAAAATCAGTTCCCAGCGCTCCCGCCCATCCAACATTGATCCCCAGCCTTCGCAGCCCGATTGCTGTATTGAGTGCTCCACCGCCGGCTACAACCTTAACCC
>JBBSBS010000472.1:0-5232 GCA_038251045.1 Aggregatilineales bacterium
CCATCAAGTGCTAAATAAATGGTGTATTTGAATGAAGTTTCTTAATACATTATAGGACGTGCCTCCCGTATCGTCAATTTTCACGTCCTGATAATTATGTTTTACTCATCTCGTGATTGCGCCGGAAATGCTTGATTCGCGACCTCTAAACGAAGCATTTCGGCGGCCTGTCGCCGCTCACGAATTTTGAGCCAACGCCAGATCAAAATCGATAAACCTACCGTACCCGCAACCCCGATGCCGATGATAATCAACGGTTCATACTGGCGAATAATGTCCAAAACGGATCGCCAATTTTCACCCAGCACATAGCCGAGTGTCAAATAGATGCTGATGGCAATTCCCGAACTGACGGCTGTAACCGGCACAAATATTTTCAGCGGCAGTTTGCACATCCCCGATACAATCGACATTGTGGGTCGCACTACAGGCAAAAAGCGTCCGAAGAATATCATCCACCCGCCGTACCGCCCGAATAGCTCCAGCGTTTTATCCAGTGCGCCCTCGCTCATCCCTGTGTAGATGCCCCATCGCCGGATGAGTGCCCGTACCATCGGTTCACCACCGCGCATCCCCACCAGATACAGCACCAACGATCCGCTGGTACTGCCTGCCACCGCTGCTGCCCAAATCCCCACCAGATTGAGTTTGCCTTGCGCCGCCATCATACCCGCCAGCGGCAGCAGTGGCTCGGTGGGGATAGGCGTGAACACGTTTTCCAGCACCTGCACCACGAACATGCCCGGATACCCGAACACCAGAATCACCTGCTCCAGAAGCGTCGCAATCTGATTAATGATTTCCGCCATCACCCATCCCCATCAGCATAAACGTCAACGATGTACATGACCTATAACGCATCCGAACGCTAATAGTCGCACACTTTTCATAATACGGAGATAAAGAGTTCTGCTATTTACATAGTTTTTCTCGTGCTATTACGATTCACTGCTATTCGGCGCATTGATAGTTAGAAAGGCGATAAGGTGTAGCAGCAACTAATAGACCTAGCTTTGAGAGATTATAGATGGAGTAGGTGTACCGGTTTCTGCCGCAGATGTTTGTAGAAGGTCAACTTGTGCTTGAGTTGCTTCTCCAATAATCTTTGTCGCGGTTAGTTCTAGCGGGTCAAGATTCGGCGTTCGGGTAGCCGTAGTACGAGTCAAATCTGGAGGAGTATATTGGGCAGTAGCTGTTTCAGCACTAATGGCTGTTCACGTCAAATTTATCGGTGAATATTGAGTCATCCAAGCAGACATAGTTCGTGTGCTGCCGATAAACTCTGTTGCCATCGAAATGGTCGCTGTCAGGGGTTCCCCCGCAACACGAGTATTGATTGCGGGGTCAACACATAGAGACTCTGGAATCGTAATTTCAATGCCTACTCGAAGCTGGTTTACATCTGTGATGCCGTTCGCGCTTGCAATGGCTTCGACTGGAACACCGTAAAACATTGAAATGCCAAATAGCGTGTCTCCCTCACGTAAACGATAGATTATTGAGTCTCGATAAACGCATGGGAGAACGACATCGCTTTCGGTACGCATCACCCGTAAGTAAGGTCTTACAAACAGGTTCGCCACCACTGCAAACAGTACGACTAAACCTGCTAGAAGGATCGACGTTAAAACGGCGGTAGTTCTTAACCTTTGGACACGATTTTGCAATAACGTGTTCTCATCCAAAATTTGCGTGACTGATTCTTGAACGTCTGTTGGAGTCTGCTCCCAAAGGTCGTCAGAGATTTTCATGTTAGATGGTTTCTTCACCACATCTCCTTCAGACTTACCGCGATCTCTGCCGTCATGCCGTTGATCTTCACTCTGTACTCGGCACTCCCGACTCGGTACTTACTTAAAGAAGCTCCTTCAGACTCACCGCGATCTCTGCTGTCACACCCTTGACCGTCATCAAATACTCAACCGTCGCATTCTTCACCGCGTCAATCGAGTTGCCGAACGCCTTAAGCAGCGCCTTCCTGCGCTTCGGGCCGATGCCCGGTATCTGCTCCAAGCGGCTCATCATCCCCAACTTCGTCCGCTGGTTGCGATGAGTCGTAATGCCATAGCGATGTGCCTCATCCCGCACCCGCTGCACCAGAAACAACGCTGGACTGCGCCGGTTCAACACCAGCGGGGTAGGGTTGTGCGGGAAGAAAATTTCTTCGAATTGCTTCGCCAGCCCGATCACCGGCACGCGATCCATCAAGCCGAATTCGGTCAGTACCTCCACCGCGATTCCCAACTGACCTTTGCCGCCGTCGATAATCAACAGATCCGGCAGCAGTCGCCACGTTTCGTCATGGTCATCCGCCCCCGGCGCGACCTGTGTCGGATCTTCCAATGTGCCTTTCCAGCGGTTGAATCGCCGTGTCAGCGCTTCCCGCATCGACTGATAATCATCCGGCCCATCGTGGCTGACCGTCTTAATATTGAAGCGCCGGTACTCGCTCTTGCGCGGCGCACCCTGCACAAATACCACCCGCGCGCCCACAATCGCTGTCCCTTGCGTCGTGCTGATGTCGAAGCACTCAATCCGGTTCGGCGGAGTCGCTAATTTCAACTCTCTCTGCAATGCACCAAGAGCTTCTTCCTGCTTATGGGTATCGGCCTCCCACTGTTCGCGGATCATTCGCAGCCCTTCGGTAGCGTTCTCCTGTGCCATCTTGATCAGGTCGCGCTTATTGCCCCGCTGCGGCACGGTGATCGTCACCTTCTGCCCCCGACGCTTATCCCGCAGCCACTGCTCGATGATCCGTGCGCCTTCAACCTCATTCGGCAGCATAATCTCGGTCGGGATTTCCGCCGCTTCCGAATAAAACTGTGTCAGAAACTGCTCCAACACTTCGCCATCCGGTTCGCCCTCGGCTCCGGTCAGCATCCGCGTATCGCTGCCCACCAGCTTACCGTTGCGGATGAACAAGATTTGCACAGCCGCATCGTTTTTGTCGCGTGCCAGCGCAATCACATCATGATCGGTCATCTGCGGATTAACCGCCCGATGCCGCTGTGTGATGTACTCAATCGCCTTCAGTTGATCGCGCAGCACACCCGCCCGTTCAAAATTCAGCGTTTCTGCCGCCGCCTGCATCTCACTGGCGATGCGCTTGACCACTGGTTCACTTTTGCCGCTCAACACATCCATCAACTCGCTAATCATGGCACGATACTGTTCCTTATTCACCGCGCCGATGCACGGCCCGTTGCACAATTTGATATCATAGAACAAACACGGTCGCTCATCCTGCCCGTTAATCACACGGTCGCAGGTCAAATAGGGGAAGGCTCGCCGCAGCGTTCGCAGTGTGTTTTGTACCGCCCACATCGCCGCATACGGCCCGAAATAACGGCTGCCATCCTTCAGCACACGCCGCGTCGTTTCCACCTTCGGGAACGGATCTTGCCAGTTAATCTTGATGTACGGATAGTGTTTGTCGTCCTTCAAACTGATGTTATAGAAGGGCATGTGCCGCTTAATCAACGTTTCTTCGGTGATCAGAGCCTGCACTTCCGTCTCGGTGACGATCACCTCAATATCAACGATATTTTCGCGCAGCCGCAGCGTCTTAGGGTTGCCCTCCGCGCTGGAATTAAAGTAACTCCGCACGCGGTTACGCAGCCGTTTGGCCTTGCCCACATAAATGATCTTGCCGTCTTTATCTTTCATCAGATAGCAGCCCGGTTTCATCGGCAGGCTGCTGAGTATATTTTGGATATGTTCAGAGGCTTTGAAAGTCATGGCAATCACATGAAATATGAATTCGGAATAGGTGTTCTATTGTAGCGCGTTGGAATTCGAGATGCGAGGGATGAATTCGTTCAGATTCCTTTCGCCATTTTCTCTTTTACGCTAATATCTCCGTATACCTTATTCTTTTACCTAATAACGATACTTTATGCCTAGAATTTTTATCAGCTACCGACGAGCCGATAGCAACGACATTGCGGAGCGAATCTACGATCACCTTGCTAATGCATTCGGTGAAGACAGTGTCTTCAAAGATCAATATTCGATCAAACCCGGTGAAGATTTTCGTGAAGCCATCCGTCGTGTGGTGCGAACGGTCGACGTTTTATTGGTGCTAATTGGCCCCGACTGGTTGACGGTTACGCAAACCTTGCCAAATGGTACTGTCGTTCGCCGAATTGATCATCCCGACGATTGGGTACGCCGCGAGATTGAAGAAGGTCTAAATCGGCTGACGGACCCCGATAGAACTAACGATGTACAGGTCATCCCAATATTAGTGCGTGGCGCGAATAGGCCTTCTCTCGATGAACTCCCGGAGTCTATACGTGATTTAGCCTTTCATCAGGCTTATCCGGTGCGAGGCGATACAGATTTTCGTCGCGATATTGGAGAACTCATTAATCATCTGGGTGGCGCAAAACCTGCTGTACCGGTTTTGTCTTCTAACCCAATGCCTTTTTCACCTATCCCTTCTGCTGCTGCACATCAACCTGTACCTCCCCCAGTGCTACTTAAAACGAATGTTGGTCAAATAGGAGATGCCAATCCTGATAAACCGCCGCGAACAGGCATGAGTACCGAGGTTAAGGTTGCTCTTATTGGACTCGTCGGTGTTATTGCCGCCGCAATAATAGCAATTCTTCCTAATTTACCGCCTCAATCTACTCCAATTCCCACCACAAAACCTGCTGTTGTCGTTCCTACTGAGACCGATACAGCTCTCCCTCCAACGTCTACAGCCACATCCGTTCCACCAACTGCTACTCCCACGTCTGTAACTGACACGCCCATTCCACCCACAAACACCCCAATACCGCCGACACCCGCCAGCACATCCGGCCTCATCGTAGGGGAGCAAGCTGTCATCGCCCCTAACCCCGATGGCTACCTCAACCTTCATAGCGCTACAGGGCAGAACAATTCTGTCCTGATGCAAGTGCCTGTTGGTTCTGCTGTCCTTGTGTTGGATGGCCCAATTTTCGCGGAAGACATGCTCTGGTGGAAACTGCGTGCGACTAATGGTGTCATCGGCTGGACAGTGGAAACAGGCGGCAACCGTCAATTGCTCATGCCGTTTGTGCCAACCGCGACACCAACCATTGCTGTGAATTCATCTCCTTCAATGACTCCCATACGCATTCTGCCGACCCCTACATTTGTGGGCAAAACTTATCCATGTGATGGAACAGTTATATTTACAACGGGTGCTCTGCTAGATCAAGTGAAGGTGCTGCCTCAACGTGACGCTTTATCGGCTAGTCC
>JBBSBS010000473.1:0-5224 GCA_038251045.1 Aggregatilineales bacterium
ATCAATCAAATAAATATCATTCCCGCTTGCGCTTATCGATGTTGGGCGACGCAGAGTGATGTAATCAGAACCAGAGGCGGGGTTGATTTGAACAGGTATACCGCGCAGTGAATCACCAGATTGGGCACCGGTTATTTCTGTCCAAGGTTGAAGAATTTCGTGTGGAGATGCAATCCCGCGAGTTTCGATTGCGCAACCAACCAAGAGTAAGGACATCATGACACATATGATTTTTCGGCAATGCCGGAGTTTCGCTTCGGCTATTGCCACGAATTGATTTCGCAGGCAGGTGTAAAAAGAAAAAATTACCATTTTCCCGGACCTCCGGTTGTATTTCCGCCGTAGGTTCCGCTTTGAAGTCCCGGAAGTCCGGAGTGACACAAGTTGCAATTTTTTATTCCCCAAGCGATCTTGTCGTTATGGCATGCGCCGCAGAATTTTCCAGCCACGATATCCGACATGAGGATTTTATCGGCGCCGGCGCGCATCCTGAAACCGATTTCAGTATGACATACATTACATTTGAAACTTATACGATGAAACCAGTGAGGAAAAATGACCGGTCGTATCCCGGCTTGCTCAGATCGCTCGTTCATTACGATATCGCCGTATTCGGCATGTCCGACGGCTGGAATGAACAGGAGCAGAGCGCCCTGCAAAATCAGCCATGGCAACAGGCGGCGGGGGAACTGTTGGCAGTTTCCGGTCAGGCGACTCATTTAGTGCGCCTTGGCAGGTGCTACCGATGACACTCGTGCCACGCTATGACACCGGTTGCAATCGGTTAATGGGAATGCCACCGCGCCGTGGCAGCGACCGCAGTATTGGCCATTCAGAATTTCAAACATGCCGAATTTGGTGGCGTGAGATTTGTATTTGAAAATCTCCTCGTGACAATTGCCGCAAACGAGCCACTCGGTGTGCTGTTTGTGCGGGAAATTCACCATGGCCATTTCGCCGGTATTGGGAAACAGTATGTTCAGGTCGAGTACCTCGGCCTGAGTGTCAGTGCTGAGGCTGATACGCGGCTGGATTTCTTTTCTTTCAAGCGCTGCAGCCCAGTTGACCTGGTTTCCGTCTCCACTGCGTGACAGAACAGAAAGTGATTTTGCGGGATCATGCAGCAGTTTCAGTGCAGGATTTGCAGGATCGTGCAATTCGTCCTTTGCGAGAGGGCGCCAATTCCGTTCGACCATGTCAACCGGACCGGCACTGCAAGTGTCCTGGGCAATGAAAAGCATGATCAACGCTGCAAGAATTCGCATAGTGATAGATTGATTCATTTGTTTCTGTTTTTATAAGCAATCTATATTTAAATAAGCTATGCCGTCATAGCTGCTGCAGACGCAAAGTTTAATGTGCTTCAGAAGGCACGTTTCATGGTAAATCGCAGTATAGATCGTGAGGTCCGGTTTGCCTCAACCAGACTGTAGTAAAGGCTTAAGTCCAGTTTTCCAATAAAGTAATGCATGTCGTTTTCCCAAGAAGCGCTTGCAGTGCTATCTGTTGAAACACCCAATGGGTTAGGGCTGCTTTGGGATGACACAATTTCTGCACCGATGACATTTAGGGTGGAATTGAAAGTCAGATTCTTAACATGGAATACGCGCGCGTTTTGATACATGAGGTTGGCGCTGGGAGTGGTCACGAATGGAGTCGATGTGCCGCTAGATCCGGAACGTGAAGTCTGAATTGTCAGATTACCAATCAACGACTGGCTATTTAATAAGTCTATATTTCGGGTAGCCTGCAGGTTGATAAGCTGAAAAAAGTTTTGATTGCCAGTCAGAGAGCGCGAATCAGACGCTCGTGTTCGTATGATTGTGGTATTTCTGCCTTCTGATTGGGACCATGACAAAGAACCGCTACTGCTCAGTCTTGAAGAAGGGCTGTGGCTGGTGCTAACCGCTTCTGACAGTCGCTGATTCAGGTCTATCGTCATGAGGCCACCGCCAAGGTCTGTTTTTTTTATCAAATCGTGACCAATATTCCCTGCCAAGGTTTGCGTACTGTTGGTGGTCTGCGTTGTGTTGCCAGTATTTGCGTTGTTCGAGCCGCTCGTGGTGGTGGTCGAGTTTGAAATGCTGGCACCCGCGAATCGGGAGTAGCGGAAACCACCAAGGTTGACAGCATCTGGATTCTCACCAAACATTTTTTGGGCAGACAAGGCAGCATTGGTGGTTACAGTCTGCAAGCCGCTGATGTCCGATACATTGACGCTGCCATACATTCGCAGCAATCTGGACCACGCATAGTTTGCGCCCAAGTTGAAATTTGCAGTGTCGGCATTAACAACTGCTGAATTGTTACTGTCAATCGTTGATTTTAATAATCGCACACTGCTGGTCAACGTCAAAGGCGTTCCAACGGGACGCCAGGCCGCAAAACTAGATAACTGTTGGGCAGAATAACTGGAGCTAAGCAAAGGGATGCTTGGCGATTGCAAGGTAAAGCGTGTCGATATCACATTAACCAGGCTTGCAACCGAGAAGGAGGAAATAGGTCGATATAGGTGGTTGACACGCCATGTGTCTAATTTAAGACGGCTACCGTTTGCCGGATGGCTACTTTCTGACTTGGTGCCGTCGATACTAATTGTTTGATATTTAAAGGAATTTATTCCCGCAGAAAAATCCAATTGATCGCGTATATCTTCCTCGCCGAAACCTGTTCTTCCGCTCGCGTTGTGGAGATAAAGTGCAAGGATATCGACTCTACCAGACAGATTGCGATATTTTTGCGACAAGCCATAGCCACTATTGGTAACGTCGGGGTTGATTCGGCTAACGGCGCTGCCAGTAGCGTGAGTCATTCCTTTGAATACGTGTGCCTTGAAAGGGAAGCGGCTGTATTTCACAAGTTCCAGTGCAGCATCGCCCGTGGTGGTCATGCTTCTGTTTTTGGTAGATGATGAACTGCTGCTGACCGTGGAAGAACTCAATCCGACTCCCAAAGAACTGGAGATTTGAGCGAGCCAAGGCTGCCAAAAATAGGTCCTGGCTTGGATATTGGTTCTCACATTCACGCCAAGAGCCTGAGATGAAGTCTTGTTCGTGCCTGTCTTATAACTCTCAAATATATAGCCAAGATCCCCGGAAGTCTGAGCGCCCATTTGAATGGGGGCAAGTTCAAGGTGCCGTGTTTCGTCAGAGAACGCCGGACGCGCCCAGCCAAAAATCAGCCATCCCGCCACCAGGACGATTGATATCCGGGTAGCGCCATCAGTTCCATTTTTCTCCCGATTTTGTATAAACATTTAATTATCTGGTATTAATGGTATGAAACATTGATGTGACTGTTTAATAGTCCCGTTGGTTCGCAAGCTTTAGGATATGCAATTATCGTGCAAAGCTTGTTGTCGTTCTATCCTGGCGGCTGGAATTTGCACTAAACACTAAGCACTAACACTTACGCTAGCAAAGCCAGCGTAAGCTTGTTATTGACTGGAATGCAGGTATTTGCCCTCGGAGTATATCAAAGATGGGCTCTATTGCCACATAGGAAACGGGAGAAGATGGCGCTGGAAACTAAGGCAGTTGACCACAAACAGGATAGCGTGAATTACCCAAGTTTGACATTATTATGCGGATATCTATCCGGCAAGATTTTAAACATCAAGGAAGATTGGGCGCTAAAATGGTGTGAGGTCTACCGGGTCTTAATGTGATGAAAATCCATTGCAAAAATAGGCCGTGCCAGCGGCACGGCCCAAGTTATCTGGAAGCATCCCTTTATACGGTTATTTGGCTTTATTTCCTGCATCAATCTCGGGCAATCCAAAATCGGGGCCAATTGCCAGTAAATTTCGAAACAACCACATTCAATCTACTTGGCGGGTGTTTCGGCAGCCGAGCCCAGTGGCAAGAATCGCGATTCGTCGATGTGGATTGGTGTATTCAACCTGAGCTTCTTCTTGAGCGAATCCCACGCGATATCACCTTGCTCCTGAAGCCACAGATCCTTGGCGCGATGCTGGGATGCCTCAAAGTTGAGTGGCGGTGGCTGTATACGATCGGTCAGTCGGAATATTGCCATTCCCTCGAGTAGCCTGACGGGGTCAGAAGTGTCTCCTGGCTGGAGTTTGCTCACGGTTTGCTCAGGTAGTCCTGGCAACATGCCGGAATGCAAATAACCCATATCGCCACCATCCTCAGCGGTTATGTCTCCGGAATAGTTCTTCGCCATAGCCGCAAAATCTTCGCCCGCACGCAGTCGTTTCACCAAACCCTCAGCCTCTTCCTTGGCTTTGTTCCATTCCCCGGTGGTTGAAGAAGGATCCACGCTGATCAGGATCACAGACACCTTGGGTTGCGGGGGGGAGGTGAATTTGTCGGGATGGGCGTCAAAATAGTCTTTAAGCTGTTTGATGGTCGGCTGCGGTACATTGCGTACAACGCTTTCCAAAACGATCGGGAGACTCTCTTCCTCAAATCGCTTCTTAAGTATAGGCAACACTCTGTTGCGTGCTTCCAGCCATTTGGGATCTTTGGAGAATTGCCGATCATATTTCTTTAACTTCTTATCGGCAAATGCGCTATCCGGCTTGAGTTTTCGGCGTTTGGCCTCTTGCGTCAGCAACACATTGTCGACAAGTTTATTGCCGACTGTCCGCTGGAAAGCGGCACGTGTATTGTCATCCGGCGTTCCGTGAAAGAATTTGTTTCGTGCCTCTTCGGTATAAGCTTTGCCGTATTCACGCCAAGTAATCATGACATCCCCTACCGTAGCAAATACCGGTATCTTTTTGGGCGCGCTACTGCTTTGCGCAGCAACCGGGTTGGCGGCTATGGACATTTGCGGGCAAAGCAACATTCCACCAGACAAAAGTGCCAGAATTAAACGATTATTATTCAAAATATTGCGGATTTTTTCAGCTTTCACTATGTTTGCCTCTCTATAGGGTGACTTGAATCAGGTTTACGGGCACTATGTACGAATCAGCGCTAAGCATAGTGTGTGCGATTATAGCTGTCAAATTACTGGAAACATGCCCAGCATGTTTGTTCCGGGATATCCGAATCTCAAAAATTAAACCAAAAATCTGACAAAAAAAAGCCGGACGATTTTCCGTCCGGCTCACTCATTGCTGAGTTATGTTACTTGGTGCTTACTTGGCGTGGCAAGTCAAACAAACCTGGCTACCCTCGTTGCTTGGGAGACGCAGGAAGATTTCGTTTGAGCTGTGTGGATCATGGCAAGTACCGCATTCAACCATCGGCTCACC